>NZ_AXAB01000031.1:0-116654 GCF_000472645.1 Bradyrhizobium sp. WSM2254
GAACCCTTCCAGCGCCGCGCCCGGGTCTGCTGCTGAGCATAGCTTGGCTTGTAGCCGACCTGCCTGCCACGGTTCCGCCTCAGCTCCCGAGAGATCGTTGATGGCGGGCGATCCAAAGCTGCCGCGATTTGCCCGACCGAGTTGCCATTGGCCGAAAGGCGGGCAATCTCGCATCGATCGTCAAGGGAGAGCTGTTTGTAAGTCCGCCCCATGGCAACACCTCCAGTTGGAAGTGTTGCACTTCGTTTGTGAACTCAGGGGACCCATTACCCCGACTGCCGATATGGTGGCACCTTGCTAACCGCCAGCGTGCCCATTGCAGGATTCGGTGGCTATGGGTCCTGGCTTTCGCCAGGACGACACCGAGGATGTGGCGCAGTTCGGGTTCCATAGGCCCACGACCGGAAGATTACGGGGTTCTGTTGTAAATCTCACAAAACTCGGTCAATTGTGCATTGCGAAAACGTGAATTGCGTTTCGGCCGAAATCTCCTATTTTGTTCGTATACAAATGAGTTGAGCGGCCCCGCGGCACGTTTCCGGTGCATCGGGCTGTTCTCCGTTTTTCGCAAGCCAGCTTCAGGACTGCCCAAAATGACAGAGCACAGCCTCTGGCGTTTCTCGCGCGCATTGCACCGCGCGATCAACGACCGGCATTTCGAGGATATCGAGGCCCTGATCGACGAGGACGTCGAGTGGGCGCTCTACGGCCCGATCGACATGTTTCCGTTCCTCGGCGCGCGCCAGGGCAAGGACGCCGTGCTCGACGTCATCCGCCAGCTCGCCGACAATTTCCAAGTCCGCCGCTTCGACCGCGAGAGCATCATGCTCGGCGTCGATTCCGCCGCCTCGATGCTGCGCTATTCGCTGACGGCGCTGGATTCCAACAAGCCGATTTCCTTGCGGGTCGCGCAGTTCGCCCAGTTCAGGGCGGGCAAGCTCGTCAGCTTGCGCGTGCTGATCGACACCTTCGACCTGGTCGAGCAGGCACTCGGCCGCGCCATTCATCTGCCGAAGATGAGCAGCGTCGGCTGAGGGGAGACGCCAACGGGCCCCGCTCTTCGGGACCGATGACGATGCGTGGCGCGACGTCCTGGCCTCCAGCCCCGCCGGATGCCGTCGTGCCGGAAGCCCGTTGTCGGGCGCGCGCCTTTCGCGCGGCCCGTTGGTTCGCCATTCCAGTTGTTTGAGCATGATCTCCGCGCAAACGCGTTCCGCGCTTGTCGCGAGGGAAAACCGCTGCACACTTTGCGCTGGCGCGGCCCTTCGGGTCCGGATCATGCTCTGGGCGAGGCGAGCCGCCACAATTTCGCAACGATAGATCAGCATCCTTTGCGTGGAATGGCGCATGGTCATTGCGGAAGGCCGATATATATTATCGGAGAGCATGCGCTGGGGTTCGCGGGCAGGACGATGGAATTCTCGACAGGTTTTGGCTGGACCAGGCTGCCGGTGCTGGCGGCCGCGTTCATTCTGGGCTCGGTTCTGACGGTTTCGGCGCAGATCATTCCGCCCTTTTCCCCACGCGCGGCCACGCCCGACGACGAGGCCGAGGCAGCCGAAGCCCCCGACGTCAACGACCCCGACGTGCTCAAAGGCATCGACGTCGACAAGCTCGACTGGAGCCAGCTCGCGATCGACGCCGGCACGCTCAACGACCTCATCGCCGCCAAGAAGCGCGCGCAGGCCGCCGCCAATGACGGGATGAACTGGTCGTCGAACGCCAAAGCCAACGGCTCCTCGGCGGTGACGGTGAAGCAGTCGGTCTCCTCGTTCTGGGACGCCCGCATCGGCGCCGACATGACGGTGACGAGCGAGCCGCGGACGATGTCCGAGCTCTTGGCGCAGAAGGCCGCCAATGGCGGCAGCCTGCCGCAATCCTCCGGCAGCGCCTGGGCGGCCGCGACCGCGCCAGGCGCGGGCCCGATCTGGGACAAGACCGCGGTGGAAGCCCGCGTCGATCCCGGCGCCGAGCAGAGCAAGATCGGCGCCTCCCTCACCAAATCGATGCCGCTGTCGGGCGACACGTCGCTGACGCTCCAGAACGGCTACAGCGTCAACCAGCAGGGCACGACCGCGGTCCCCGGCATCGGCGGTCACATCACCCGCAACTACGAGACCGATCAGTCCGCCAAGGTCACCCTCACCGATACCGGCACCAGCATCACCGCGGGCCAGACGCTGTCGACCACCGACGACAAATGGCTGCGCAAGCTCGGCGCCGAGCAAAAGCTGTTCGACAATGTCACCGTCTCCGGCTCGGTCGGCGAGACCTCGCAGGGCGCGATCAACAAGAGCCTGACGGCGGGGTTCAAGAAGAGCTGGTGAGCTTAACGCTGCACTCTCTCCCCTCATCCTGAGGAGCCGCGCAGCGGCGTCTCGAAGGATCGAGGCCCCACTGCTACAGCCGGGCCTGCATGGTTCCCGCGGCGATGCGAAGCATCGTCCGCTACGCGCGCGAAGGGCGCGCTCCTCACCATGAGGGGATGGATTCGATGCGCGTTGCGCCGTTCAGACATTCCTAACCATACGCCACGGCAAAACCCCCGAATGGTCCGCCCTTGCCGCATCTTGGCCCAGTTACGGTCAAAATCCGACGCCCTGATGCGAATTGCCTTACAGACATCGTCGTGCGGGGGACACTCGCGCTGCGCTCAACGCGAACAGGGGAACAACGATGAACGCCATTCGTCCGGACAAGATCGAAGCCGCCGAGACCGAGACCGTCGTCGACAGCAATCTCGCCGCGGTGACGGAAGTCGAAGCCGGCATCCGTGACTTCGTCCGCAACGACATCGCCTATCTGCGCCGTCCGGCGGCGACGACCACCGACGCACCGGCGCTCGATCCGAGCGCGGAGGCCACCGTCACCAACGTCAACTCGCTGATCCAGCGCGTCGCCGGCACCTCGCTCGCCGAGATCGAGAACCTGATCTCCGAACTCGAGAGCCTGCGCGACCTGCTCCATGCCGAAGGCCAGCGCGTCCAGCGCGAGATCTCCGGCTACGCCCAGCTCAGCCAGGCCGCGATGAAGTCGACCCGCATGATCGCCGACAACGTCGCGCAGTGGAAGCGCGCCGCCGACGGCCTGCGCAACAGCTGATCGGTCAGCACCAGGCATCACCGGCCGCCGCGTTCCGAAAGGGGCGCGGCGGTTTTGATTCTGGGGGCGTGATGGGTGCGCGCACGCTCCTCACGCTGGGCGTCATCACCCGCGAAGGCGGGTGATCCAGTATTCCAGCGACAGTGAGGCAAGAGCCGAGAGGCCGCGGCGTACTGGATGCCCCGGTCAAGCCGGGGCATGACGGCGGAGGATTTGGCTTTGAACCCTCCGCCCCTTCCCGGCGACCAATGCCAAGCCCCCGCAGCGTTGCGGCCGGGCCCGGGGGATATTTCAGATGGAAAGCATTCGGCCCGATACCACGGACCCCATACCGCTGCGCCCCGCGCCGAACCAGTTCGGCACGATCATGCTGCGCTTCGTTGGATTATTGGCGGTTGCGATCGCGGTGCTGGCGTTCGTCTATAGCCGATGAGCGGAGGCCGGACGCCGGCCCCGAAAAGTTAACGAAGTCTTACCGGGCAGCTTCCACGGTCGAGGCTTCCAGGGTGTAGGCGCCATCGGCATAGCCCTTCACCACCATGCCGGCGACCAGCATCACGGCCAACGTCGCGGTAGCAAAGATAAATCCAACAAACTTGAGTGCGCCGCGGTCAGCCATGGTCCTCGTCCCCTGTCCTCTGCCTATTCGTTCAAATAGACAGCGACAGGTTCATAATTGGTTAGCAACTCGATGGTTCCGCCAACTGCTTCGCGGGTAACCATGTTGCGCAGGCTTATGGCAGCCGTCCGGAATAGCGTCCATAGCGCGCGGGCAACACTTGCGCGCTCTTTTCAGCCGTTCATCTTGGAACTGATCTAACCCGTCTTCCGCATCGGCACGAAGGCGCTGGCGGTGATGGCGTAGACCTCTTCGCCGCGCTGGTTGGTGCCGGTGGTGCGGGCCGTCAAAATGCCCCAGCCGGGGCGCGAGGCGGAGGTGCGTTTGTCCATGACGACATTGGCGTAAGAGACGGTGTCGCCGGCGAGCACCGGCCTGATCCAGCGCAGGTCGCGAAAGCCCGGTGACGGGCCCCACACCGCGACCTCCTCGCCGCGCTCTGCGGCCTCTCGCGCCAGGCGCTGGCCGTCCGCGACAAGCAGGCTCATGCAGGCCGAGCCAACATGCCAGCCCGAGGCCGCGAGCCCGCCGAACAGCGAGTTCTTGCCCTCCTCCTCGTCGAGGTGAAAGCGCTGCGGGTCGAACTTTGCAGCGAAAACCTTGATCGACTCCGCCGTGAACGTGTAGGCGCCGATCTCGCGGCGGTGGCCGATCTCGATGTCCTCGAAGAACCGCATCAGACCGCCCCCTCGCGCCGCTTGATCAGGATCGGCGAGGTCATCTCGCACAGCGCCTGTCCCGTCGCGTTGCGCACAGTGCATTTGAACTTGACGATGCCGAGCTCGGGGCGGCTCTTCGAGGTGCGCGCCTCCAGCACATCGACGTCCAGCATGAGGTCGTCGCCGGGCCTGAGCGGCGACAGCCAGCGCACCTCGTCGACGCCGGGCGAGCCGAGCGAGGCGGCACGGGTGATGAAGCCGTCGGCCATCATCCGCATCATCAGCGAGCAGAGGTGCCAGCCCGATCCGGACAGGCCGCGCAGCATGCTTTTGCTGGCGGCGTCCTCGTCCAGGTGCATCGGTTGCGGATCGAACTCGGCGGCGAAGGCCAAGATCTCGTCGCGGGTGACATGGCGCGGGCCGAACGTTCCGAACCGGCCGGGCGGGAAATCTTCGAAGGTCAGGGTCATCTTGGGATTGCTGGCGGAAATGACAGATTGTGGCCGCACTTTGCGGCAATCTCAACCCGCCGGCCCGCATGGCTCGTGCTACATTCGACGCGGCGATCCTGGCCTTGAGTCGGATCAACCGAGGGCCGATGCCCGATTTGACAAGGCCCGATTTGTCCTGGGGAGAGCGATGTTTTCATTCAGCGACCTGTTTCAGTGGGACCGCTTCATCACGCCGACGATCATCAAGACCTTCTACTGGCTGGTGATCGCGCTGATCTGCCTGTTCGGCCTCTCCGGCATCTTCTCAGGGCTAGCGGCGATGGCGATCAGCCCGTTCGGCGGCTTCCTGGTGCTGCTGTCGTCGATCGCGAGCGTCGTCGTCGGCATCGTGTTCTCGCGCATCGTCGCGGAACTGATCCTGATCGTCTTCCGCATCAACGAGCATCTCGGCGCGATCCGGGACCAGGGCGGCGGGATGAAGTGAGGCTCGTCATTCCGGGGCGCGCGTAGCGCGAGCCCGGAATCCATCAAGCCTCAGGGTACGCGGACAAATGGATTCCGGGCTCGCGCCAAGAGGCGCGCCCCGGAATGACAACGAGACCTTACGTATTGAACCGGAAATGCATCACGTCGCCGTCGGCGACGACGTATTCCTTGCCTTCAAGCCGAAGCTTGCCGGCATCGCGGGCGCCGGCCTCGCCGCCGAGCGCGACGTAGTCGTCATACGCGATCGTCTCGGCGCGGATGAAGCCCTTCTCGAAGTCCGTGTGGATCACCCCGGCCGCGCCCGGCGCCTTGGTGCCGCGATAGATGGTCCAGGCACGCGCTTCCTTCGGGCCCACCGTGAAATAGGTGATGAGGTCGAGCAGCGTGTAGCCGGCGCGGATCAGGCGGTCGAGGCCGGCCTCTTCGAGACCCAGCGTCTCCAGGAAGTCGGCGCGCTCTTCACGCGAAATGGTGGCGATCTCGGATTCGATCTTGGCGGAGATGACGACGGCGACGGCGCCTTCCTTGGCAGCCTGCTCCTGCACCGCCTTCGAGAACGAATTGCCTGTCGCGGCCGAACCTTCCTCGACGTTGCAGACATAGAGCACGGGCTTGGACGAGAGCAGGCCGAGCATCCCGAAGGCACGCTCCTCCTCCGCCTTGCGCTCGACGAGGCGTGCGGGCTTGCCCTCGCGCAGCAGCACCAGCGTGCGGTTGACGAGGTCGAGCTGTTCCTTGGCGTCCTTGTCGTTGCCCTTGGCCTTCTTGCTGAGGTTGTCGACACGCTTCTCGAGGCTGTCGAGGTCGGCGAGCATCAGCTCGGTCTCGATGGTCTCGATGTCGGCGAGCGGGGCGATCTTGCCCTCGACATGGGCGATGTCGGAATCTTCAAAGCAGCGCACGACATGCGCGATGGCGTCGACCTCGCGGATGTTGGCGAGGAACTGGTTGCCGAGGCCCTCGCCCTTGGAGGCGCCGCGCACCAGGCCCGCGATGTCGACGAAGGTCAGCCGGGTCGGAATGATCTGGCCCGACTTGGCGATCGCCGCGAGCTTGTCGAGCCGCGGATCGGGCACGGCGACTTCGCCGACATTCGGCTCGATGGTGCAGAACGGATAGTTCGCGGCCTGCGCCGCGGCCGTCTCGGTCAGCGCGTTGAACAAGGTCGATTTGCCGACATTGGGCAACCCGACGATCCCGCATTTAAATCCCACGAGCGCTATTCCTTGCCGTTGTCGTCCTTGGTCAAAAATCCCTTCGCCTGCATGGCAAGATGCACCCTGTTGGCGAAGGTCGCGTCCGTGCCCTTGGCGATCAGCGCGGCGTGCTCGGCGACCGCGTCGCAGAGCGTCGCCACCCAGTCGTTGTCGGCCTTGGCGAAGTCCGACAGCACGTGGCCGTGCACCAGTTCCTTGACGCCGGGATGGCCGATGCCGAGCCTGACACGGCGGTAGTCGTTGCCGATATGCGCCGAGATCGAGCGCAGACCGTTGTGGCCGGCGATGCCGCCGCCGACCTTCACGCGCACCTTGCCCGGCGGCAGTTCGAGCTCGTCATGGAACACGGTGACGTCGCCAGGGGCGATCTTGAAGAAGCCTGCCGCCTCCTGAACGCTGCGGCCGGATTCATTCATGTAGGTCGTCGGCTTGAGCAGGATCACGCGCTCAGTGCCGAGCGCGCCTTCCGAGGTCTCGCCCTGAAACCTGCGGCGCCATGGCGAGAAACCATGACGCCGCGCGATCTCGTCGACGGCCATGAAGCCGATATTGTGCCGGTTACGTGCGTATTTCGCGCCGGGATTGCCGAGCCCAACAAAGAGTCGCATGACGCGGCGCGCCCCTCGCTCGGCGCGCGATCAGGGACCGCGCGCCAGCCTTGAGAGATTACTTCTTCTTGTCGCCGCCGGCGGGAGCCTTGGCAGCCGCTGCCGGAGCAGCCGCGCCAGCCGCCGGAGCAGCACCAGCCGCCGGAGCAGCAGCGCCCGCAGCCGGAGCCGCACCACCAGCCGCGGCCGCAGCAGCAGCCTTCTGCTCTTCGGCGTAGCCGGACGGCGGCACGATGGTGACGAGGGTCGCGTCCTCGCGGGTCAGCGCCTTCACGCCGGCCGGCAGCTTGATGTCAGCCAGATGCAGGGAGTGACCGATTTCGAGCGAGCCGACGTCGGCCTCGATGAATTGCGGGATGCTCTCGACGCCGCATTCGAGCTCGATCGCATGCGCGACGATGTTGACGGCGCCGCCGCGCTTCACGCCGGGCGAACCTTCCGCCTTCACCACGTGCAGCGGAACGCTGATGCGGATGGTGGCGCCTTCGCCGAGCCGCATGAAGTCGACATGGATCGGGAAATCCTTGACCGGATCGAGGTGATAGTCGCGCGGAATCACGCGGTGCTTCTTGCCGTCGAGGTCGATGTCGACCAGCGTGGTCAGGAACCGGCCGGCGAGGATGCGCTGGCGCAGTTCACGATCGTCAACCGAGATCGGGAGCGGGGGTTGCTTGTCACCATAGATCACTCCGGGCACTTTCCCGGCGCGACGCTCAGCCCGGGCGGCCCCCTTGCCGCTCTTCGGACGTGCGGTCGCCTTCAATTCCTTGACGGTCGTCGCCATAACGTTAAGTCCTTGTTTTTGCAAAAGTTAATGGGCCGCAGCGCGGCCCATGGCATCGTCCACAGCAAGCCTCCAGGGGTGCGGGGGCCGCGGACGTGGCGGGCTTTTACCCGGAAGACGCGGAAATGACAAGGAAATGCGGGGATTTTTTGCGAGGACCGGTGTGGCCCGGAACACCGTCATGGCCGGGCTTGTCCCGGCCATCCACGTATTCCCGGGTAGGACGATAGACGTGGATGCCCGGGACAAGCCCGGGCATGACGACCTCAGCTAGTCGTCCCGCCCAGCTTGCCCTCCAGCGCCGTGATGCGCGCCTTCAGGGCCTCGTTCTCCTCACGCGCCAGGCGGGCCATGTCCTTGACCGCCTCGAACTCCTCGCGCTTGACCAGGTCCATGTCGCGCAGGAATTTTTCGGCCTGGGTCCGCATCACCGTGTCGAACTCGCGCTTGACGCCCTGGGCCGCGCCGGCGGCGTCGTTCATCAGGCGGCCGATCTCGTCGAAAAACCGGTTGTTGGTCTGGGTCATTTCGGTCTCCTGGCAGCTCCGATAAACTTTGCGCGAACGCTCGAAAAGACAATGGCAATCCGGGCGGAACGGATCAAGGGCCGATCGGCGGTATCCTTGTCATGCCCCGGTTTCCTTGCAATCGTATTCAACGTCCCGGCATAAGAAGAATCACAAGGCGCACGAGATGATCGACCAGCAGATCGCGATTCCCACCAGGGACGGCCACACCGCAACCTTCATCACCCATCCCGAACGTGGCGGGCCGTTTCCGGTCATCCTGTTCTACATGGATGCGCCGGCGATCCGCGAAGAGCTGCGCGACATGGCGCGCCGGCTCGCGACATCAGGCTATTACGTGATGCTGCCGAACCTCTATTACCGCTCCGGGGTGATGGAGCTCGGCGCGCTGCCGGCCGACCCGAACGCACCGGAGCGCAAGCGTATGTTCGCGCTGATGAGCTCGCTCACCATCCCCATGATCATGGACGACACAAGCGCGCTGCTCGCTTACGCCGAGGGCCAGGCCGCCGCGAACACCAAGATTGTCGGCACGGTCGGCTACTGCATGAGCGGCCGCTACGCCGTCAACGCCGCCACGCATTTCCCAGGTCGCGTCAAGGCCGCCGCCTCGGTCTATGGCACGCAGCTTGCGACCGACCAGGACGACAGCCCGCATCTCGCCGCCGGCAAGACCAGCGCCGAGCTCTATTTCGCCTGCGCCGAAACCGACATCTATGCGCCGACCGAGATCATCGAGAAGGTCAAGCAGGGCATGAGCGGTGCGAAAGCCGAGGTCGAGATCTATCCCGGCACCCATCACGGTTTTGCCTTCCCCAAGCGTCCGGTCTATGACCGCGACGCGGCCGAGCGGCATTGGGAGCGGCTGCTGGCGCTCTATCGCCGCAACCTCGTCTAGCCCCTCGAAGGCGCCATGCCCTTTCTGCTCATCGACTTTCCCGCCTTCAAGCCGATCGCACTCGAGATCGGTCCGTTCGCGATCCGCTGGTATGCGCTGGCCTATATCTGCGGCATCGTGTTCGGCTGGCTCTATGCGCGCTCGCTCCTGAAGAACGAGCGTTTATGGGGCGGGCCGGCGCCGATCTCGCTGGTGCAGATCGACGACTTCATCCTGTGGGTCACGCTCGGCATCATCCTGGGCGGCCGCACCGGCTACGTGCTGTTCTACAATCTGCCCTTCTTCATCGATCACCCCGCCGCGATCTTCAGATTGTGGGAGGGCGGCATGTCGTTCCATGGCGGCTTCCTCGGCTGCGTCGTCGCGGTGATGTGGTTCGCCTATCGCAATGGCATCCCGATCCTGTCGCTCGGCGACATCACCACCGCGGTCGCGCCGGTCGGGCTGCTGCTCGGGCGCATCGCCAATTTCATCAATGGCGAATTGTGGGGCCGCGCCACCGATGCGAGCCTGCCCTGGGCGATGATCTTCCCCAACGACCCGACGCAGCTGCCGCGTCATCCGAGCCAGCTCTACGAGGCCGGCATGGAGGGCATCCTGCTGTTCACGGTGCTTGCGATCATGATCCGCCTCGGCGCCCTGAAGCGGCCCGGCATGATCCTCGGCGCCTTCATCCTGATCTATGGTCTGACCCGGATCGCCGGCGAGCATTTCCGCGAGCCGGACGCTCAGCTCGGCTTCCTCTGGGGCGGATTAACCATGGGCATGCTGTTGTCGATCCCGATGCTTATTGTAGGCCTCATACTTATTGTATTGGCTATCAGGCGCGGTGCGCCGAGGCCCATCGGGGCTATCAGTTAATTCCTTTCGAGAAGAAGGCCGTGACCGAACAGCCGCTACTCAACGAGATCAAGGCGCTGATCAAATCCTCAGGCCCCATGCCGGTCTGGCGGTACATGGAACTGTGCCTGATGCACCCGCGCTACGGCTATTACGTCTCGCGCGATCCGCTCGGGCGTGAGGGCGACTTCACCACCGCGCCCGAGGTCAGCCAGATGTTCGGCGAGCTGCTGGGACTGTGGACCGCCTCGGTATGGAAGCAGATGGGCTCGCCGCAATTCTTGCGGCTGATCGAGCTCGGCCCCGGCCGCGGCACCATGATGGCGGATGCGTTGCGCGCGCTCCGCGTGCTGCCGCCGCTCTACCAGGCGCTTCATATCCACCTGGTCGAGGTCAATCCCGTCCTGCGCGAACGGCAGAGTGCGATGCTGTCGGGCGTGCGCCACATCGCCTGGCACGACAGCATCGACGACGTGCCCGAAGGCCCGAGCATCATCCTCGCCAACGAATATTTCGACGTGCTGCCGATCCACCAGATGGTGAAGCGCGAGAACGGCTGGCACGAGCGCGTGATCGAGATCGATCCCAACGGCAAGCTTCAGTTCGGCGCGGCCCCCGAGCCGACGCCGCGCTTCGACGTGCTGCTGCCGCCCCTGGTGCGCGCCGCGCCCGTCGGCGCCGTGTTCGAATGGCGTCCGGACGGCGAGATGATGAAGCTCGCCACGCGCGTGCGCGACCAGGACGGTGCGGCGCTGATCATCGATTACGGCCATTTGCGCAGCGATGCCGGCGACACCTTCCAGGCGATCGCGCGCCACACCTTCACCGATCCCTTGAAGGCGCCGGGCCAGGCCGACGTCACCGCCCATGTCGATTTCCAGGCGCTGGCGCGCGCGGCCGAGGATGTCGGCGCCCGCGTGCACGGGCCGGTGACGCAGGGCGATTTCCTCAAGCGCGTCGGCATCGACACCCGCGCAGCCGCCTTGATGCAGAAGGCGGCGCCCGAGGTCGCCACCGACATTTCCGTGGCGCTGAAGCGCCTGACAGACACCGGGCGTAGCGGCATGGGCTCGATGTTCAAGGTGCTCGGCATCTCCGAGCCGCGGCTGTCAGGCCTTGCCGGCCTCAGCGATCTCGAACAGGCCGGGGGGAATTGATGACTCTCGCTTCATCGCTGCTGTCGGCGGTGCCCGGCCTGCGCCATTCCTTTTTCACCCGCGAAGGCGGTGTCTCCGGCGGCATCTATGCCGCGCTGAATGGCGGGCTCGGCTCCAACGACGATCAGGCCCTTGTCGCGGAGAACCGCCGCCGCATGGCCGAGCATGTCGGTGTGGCGCCGGAGCGCTTCCTCAGCCTGCACCAGATCCATTCGCCCGACGTGCTGGTTGCCGAGACGCCGTGGCCGAGCGGGCCGCGGCCGAAGGGCGACGCGCTGGTGACCAAGACGCCCGGCATCGCGCTCGGCGTCTCCACCGCCGATTGCGGGCCGGTGCTGTTCGTCGATCCCAATGCGCGCGTCATCGGCTGCGCCCATGCCGGCTGGAAGGGCGCGCTGACCGGCGTGCTGGAGGCGACGATTCTAGCGATGGAAAAGCTCGGCGCCACGCGCGGCGGCATCATCACGGCGATCGGCCCGCTGATCCGGCAGGAGAGCTATGAAGTCGGCAACGAGTTCCTGGCGCGCTTCATCGAGACGGACGCGGAGAACGCGATGTTCTTCATTCCGTCGGTGCGCGAGGGCCACGCGATGTTCGACCTCGCCGGCTTCATCCGGACGCGGCTGGAGGCCGCCGGCATCCTGATGATCGACGATCTCGGCCTCGACACCTACGCCGACGAGCGCTTCTTCAGCTATCGCCGCTCGGTGCATCGCAAGGAGCCGGACTACGGCCGGCACGTTCACGCGATCGCGCTGGAGGGATGAACCGGCCGTCGCTTCGTTCCTGCTTCAAAACGGCCTTGACTCTCCACCTGCTGGAAACCGCAGAACGGCGGAATGAAGCAACGTACCTACAGCATCGGCGAAGCGGCACGGCTCTGCGGCATTTCGGTCCGCAAGCTTCGCTTCTATTCGGACGAGGGATTGTTGCCGCCGGCGGACCGAACTGCGAGCGGCTACCGCGTCTTCACGGATAGCGAGCTTGTCCGGCTTGAGCTCATCCGCTGTCTCCGTGATGCCGGCCTTGGCCTGGATGCGATCCGGGAGGTCCTCTGCCAGGAGCTGTCGCTGGCCGAGGCTCTGAAGCTGCGGCTCGAGGCGCTGGAGGCGGAGATCGCCGCCCAGCGCCGCGTCGCCGCCGCGCTGCGGGCTGCGTTGCGTTCACCGCAACTCACCGAAGCCGACCTGAGGAGATTTTGGAGCATGACGCAACTGTCCCGCGTGGAACGACGCAACGTGGTTGAGCGCTTTTTTGAAAGAGTGTCCGACGGCATCAACATCGATCAGGAATGGGTGCGCCAGATGGTGGAAGCGTCCGTCCCCGAACTGCCGGACGAGCCAACGCCTGAGCAATGTGACGCATGGATCGAGCTTGCAGCTCTCCTGAGCGATCCCTCCTTTATCGCCAATATGCGAGCCAACGCCGGTGATGTCTGGGATCGCGAGGTCATCGATATGAAGGCCTGTCAAGAAGCCAGCGACGCCATGGTGCTCAGGGCGAAGGAAGCCATCGAACAGGGGCTGGATCCGTCATCCGCGCAAGCCAATGAGCTGGCGCGGGATTGGCTGGAAACTTCGGCCCACCTGATGAACCAGAAGCCCGACGCCGCCTTCCGCAACTGGATGCGCACGAAATATGTTCGGCACGATGCTCGCGCGAACCGCTATTGGGAACTGGTCGCCATCATGAGGGGGCAGTCTCCGGACACCAGCCCGAACCGGGAATGGGTGTGGATCCAGGCCGCAATGCGGCATCATCTGGCAACCTGAGCCAGCATGCGGATCGCGGCCCGATCGCCACCGGCTCCGGCCGCGACGCGCTCCCAGGTGCCGATGTGGCTTTCCCGCCCTAGACGTTAATGCATTTTAACGATATCGCTGCCCTCCATAATGAGGGACGCGTCATTCATCCTGGGCCGCGCGGGTTCGCGCGTGCTGGCGGTCATGCTGCTGGCGGCGGCGACCGCGCTTGGCGGCTGCGCCGGCGGTGGTGGTAGTGCCGCCAACTCCTATGCGATGGCACCGAGCGCCGGCTCGGGCGCGACGGTCGCCTTCGAATCCATCGACGGCCCCCCGCCCCAGGTATTCGACCGCATGGTCGGCGTGCTCGACAGCGAATCCAAGCTGCGCAGCCTGTCCGTGGTCTCCCGCGAGGGTTCGGCCGCCTACCGCGTGCGCAGCTACCTCTCCGCCCAGATCGTGCGCGGCAGGACCGTGATCGCCTGGGTCTGGGACGTCTATGACGCCAACCAGCAGCGGGCGCTGCGCCTCTCCGGCGAGGAACCCACCGCCAGCAAGGGGGGCCGCGATCCCTGGGGAGCCGCCGACGACCTCGTGCTGCGGAAGATCGCCCAGGCCGGATTCAGCGGACTTTCCAACATGATCAACGGCACGCCGGAGGCTCCGGGCCTGCGGGGACCGGCGGTGGCAAGCGTGACCCGGGAGGCACCGGCACCCGACATGCCGGCCTCGGCGCTCGGCTACGCCGAGCGATAACCCCCGCTAAACCACGGCCTCAAGTTGCGGCCAAGCCGTTGGCCCGACTCAGGATTTTCAAAGGGAAAACGTAGCATCCCGGGTTGCCATTGCGGCCCTCGGCCTGATATTTCCTCGCCCGTCATAACCGTGCTTCAAGTGGGTATTCCCAGATGTTGAACGTCCTATCCAGCAAAGCGCGGGAGGAAGCGTCTATGTCGGCCAAGAACGGCTCCATCAAGCTTGTCGCCGGCAACTCCAATCCGGCTCTCGCCCAGGCCATTGCCCAAGGCCTGGACATGCCGCTGACCAAAGCGGTTGTGCGGCGCTTCGCCGACATGGAGATTTTCGTCGAGGTCCAGGAGAACATCCGCGGCTCGGATGCCTTCATCATCCAGTCGACCTCGTTCCCGGCGAACGACAATCTGATGGAACTGCTGATCATCACCGACGCGCTGCGCCGCTCCTCGGCGCGCCGCATCACCGCAGTGATCCCCTATTTCGGCTATGCCAGGCAGGACCGCCGCTCCGGCTCGCGCACGCCGATCTCGGCCAAGCTCGTCGCCAATCTGATCACCCATGCCGGCGTCGACCGCGTCATGACGCTCGACCTGCATGCCGGCCAGATTCAGGGCTTCTTCGACATCCCGACCGACAATTTGTTTGCTGCCCCCCTGATGGTGCGCGACATCCGCGAACGTTTCGACCTCTCCAAGGTGATGGTGGTATCGCCCGACGTCGGCGGCGTGGCCCGTGCCCGCGGACTCGCCAAGCGCATCAACACCCCGCTCGCCATCGTCGACAAGCGCCGCGAGCGGCCGGGTGAATCCGAAGTCATGAACGTGATCGGCGACGTCTCCGGCTACAGCTGTATTCTGGTCGACGACATCGTCGATTCCGGCGGCACGCTGGTGAACGCGGCCGACGCGCTGATCGCCAAGGGCGCCAAGGACGTCTACGCCTACATCACCCACGGCGTGCTCTCCGGCGGCGCGGCCGCCCGTATCACCAACTCCAAGCTGAAGGAGCTCGTGATCACCGACTCGATCCTGCCGACGGAAGCGGTGAGCAAGGCGCCGAACATCCGCACGCTGCCGATCGCCAGCCTGATCTCGGACGCGATCGCGCGCACCGCGGCGGAAGAGTCGGTGTCGAGCCTGTTCGATTAATTTTTTCTTCGCCTCTCCCCGCTTGCGGGGAGAGGCCGGAATTCGCGCGAAGCGCGGAGTCCGGGTGAGGGGGACTCTCCGCGAGTCTCGCTCTCACCGTTCCTGTGGAGACTCCCCCTCACCCCACCCTCTCAGCGCGAGCGAAGCTCGCCGCGGCCCCGCATCCGCCTTCGCCAAGGCTTCGGCGGACAAGAGCGGGGCGAGGGAGTGCGCGACGCTTGCGTCCCTTACGACCTAGCCCCACGGGTTGTTGCCAACCGCGGCCCATGACATCATCCGGACGCCGAGTCATCTCTGCCCTCTGGATGCCTGATGCCACGCCGGAAATTTGCCTGGGAGAAGCTGTCGGATGACGAATTGCTCGAGCAACGCCTCAGCAGCCTGAGGGTTACCGTCGAAGGTACCTGGCTCGAGGATTGCGTCGGCACGCTCCACGAGGAGCTGGAAGAGCGGGGCATCCGGCTGCGGCCGCACACATGGATCTCGAGCGAATGGTTCAGTCCGGGAGATGTGCCCGGCATCGCCATCCCGTTCTATCTCGCCCATCCCCGCCTGATGAAGCTCGAGAAAAGGATGATGTTCGACGTCGAGGGCGGAACCTGGCGCGAGTGCATGGCCATCCTCCGTCACGAGGCAGGCCATGCCATCCAGCACGGCTATCAGTTGCAGCGCCGCCGACGCTGGCAGCAGCTGTTCGGCCCATCGTCAAAGCACTATCCGCGCTACTACCGGCCCAATCCGGCGAGCCGGCGCTATGTCCAGCATCTTCGGCTCTGGTACGCGCAGAGCCATCCTGACGAAGACTTCGCCGAAACCTTTGCGGTGTGGCTGCGGCCGCGCTCGAACTGGCGGACACGATATGCCGGCTGGCCGGCACTGAAGAAGCTCGAATATGTCGACGAACTGATGGGCGAGATCGCAGGCAAGCGGCCGCTTATCACGACGCGAGAGCGTGTCGACCCGCTGAGCAAGCTCAGCCAGACGCTCGACGACCACTACAAGAAGAAGCAGGCGTTCTACGCCTTCACGCCGCCGAAGACCTACGACCGCGACCTCTCGAGGCTGTTTTCCGCCGATCCACGGCATTACCGGTCAAAGCCGGCTTCGAGCCTGATCAGGCGGCACCGCGCCCAGATCAGGCAATTGGTCGCGCGGTGGACCGGCGAGAACCAGCTCACGCTCGATGCCGTGCTTGATGATATGATCTCCCGCTGCCGCGAGCTCGATCTGCGCGCCGTCGGCCCCGAACAGAAGCTCGTTCTCGATTTCACCGTCCTCGTGACCGCCAAGACGATGCACGCGCTGTTTGGCCCGTCTCGGCGCAAATGGATCGCGCTATGAGACGCCTGCGCATTCTGGTCCTGATGCATCCGGACTTCATGCCTCCGGACTCAAGCGACGGATACACCGCGCAGGAAATCAACGCGTGGAAAACGGAATACGATGTGGTCAGCACCTTGCGCGCGGCCGGCCACGAGGTTCGCGCCCTCGGCGCGCAGGACGAAATCAAGCCGGTGCGCGAGGCGATCGAAGAGTTCAAGCCGCACGTGGTTTTCACGTTGCTGGAGGAATTCCACAACAACGTCGCCTACGACCAGCACATCGCCAGCTATCTCGAGCTGTTGAAGGTCCCCTATACCGGGTGCAATCCGCGCGGCCTGATCCTGGCGCGCGGCAAGGATTTGTCCAAGACGCTGGTGCATCACCGCCGGATCGCGGCGCCGGCCTTCGCCGTCTTCCCGATGCGCCGCAAGGTGAAACGCCCGACGCGCCTTGCGCTGCCGCTGATCGTCAAGAGCCTGAACATGGACGGGTCCTTCGGCATCTCGCAGGCATCGATCGTCGATACCGACGAGAAGCTCGCGGAGCGGGTCGCCTTCATCCACGAGCGCGTCGAATCCGCCGCGATCGCCGAGCAGTTCATCGAGGGGCGCGAGCTCTATGTCGGCGTGCTCGGCAACAACCGGCTGCGTGTTCTGCCGGTCTGGGAACTGAAATTCGGCAGCATGGGCGGACGCAGCTCACGGCACATCGCCACGGAGAAAGCCAAGCACGACACCGACTATCAGGAAAAGGTCGGCATCGTCGACGGGCCGGCGAAGGACCTCGCGCCCGAAGTCACCGCGCGCATCCAGCGCGCCGCGAAGCGCATCTACCGGGCGCTCGGCCTCGACGGCTATGCGCGTATCGATTTTCGTCTCGCCGCCGACGGCACGCCGTATTTCATCGAAGCCAATCCCAACCCCGAGATCGCCAAGAGCCAGGAATTCGCCACGGCGGCTCAACATGCCGGGCTGAAATATCCGGATCTCCTGCAGCGCATCCTGACGCTCGGGATCAGCCGGGCGAAGGCGGGCGTGTCGTTGGGGTGAGGCCAAGACCTCACGACGTTTCAACCCGCTTCGGCCTTCGCACCCACAACCTCGGCAAACGACTTGAAGAACTCGCCGGCCAGCTTCGTCGCGGTCGAATTGATCAGCCGTGCCCCTAACTGGGCGAGCTTGCCGCCGATCTGCGCGTCGACCTCGTAGTGCAGCACCGTGATCTCGGCGCTCTCGGATTCCAGCCGCACGACCGCGCCGCCCTTGGCAAAACCGGCGACGCCGCCGGAGCCTTCGCCCGAGATGCGGTAGCTGTTGGGCGGATCGAGATCGGACAGGGTCACCTTGCCGCTGAACGTCGCCTTCACCGGGCCGACCTTGAAGACCACCGTCGCGGTCATCTCGTTCGGGGCGGTCACCTCGAGGGACTGACAGCCGGGAATGCACTGCTTCAGCACAGCGGGGTCGTTCAGCGCCGCCCACACCTGTTCGCGTGAGGCGGGAATGCGCTGGCTGTCGTTCATCTGCATGATCGGTTCTCACTCTCTGCTTGCGACTTGGATGGCGGCGCGCTGGCCGCGCCGGCGCTCCCTGGTGATTTCGGCGAGGATTGACATCGCGATCTCTTCCGGCGTGATGGCACCGAGATCGAGTCCGGCCGGCGCCTTGACATCATCGATTGCTACGGCGCTGGTGCCCTCCGCAATCAGCTTCGCGCGCAGCGAGGCCATCTTGCGGCGGCTGCCGACGAAGGCGTGATAGTCGGCCCTGGTCGCGACCGCCGCGCGCAGAGCGGCTTCGTCGCCCCTGCCTTGCGTCGAGACCACGACGAAGCGTTTTGCCTCGTTGAGCTCGCCGAGCTGGTAGCCATCGATGACAATGTCGGCATCCGGCTGGGCCGTGAGGTCGGCAGCGGGTGCGGCCAGCGTGACGTGATAGCCGAGCGTGCGCGCCTGCGCGGCCAGCGACAGAGCCACCGGGCTGGCGCCAAGAATGACGAGCGAGGGATGCGGCAGCACCGGCTCGACGAAGATGTCCATGGTGCCCTTGCTCGGGCACATGTTGCTGGCGAAGCGGATGCCGTCGCGGCTCTCGCCGGCGCTGACGCCGAGCTCGGCCAGAAGGTTTTCCGGCTGCACCGAGACCATGCGCGGCTCGCCATCGGCGAGCGCTTCGCGCGCCGCCTTGAGCACCGCACCCTTGGCGCAGCCGCCGCCGATCCAGCCGGCGACGATGCTGCCGTCGGCCGCGATGATCGCCTTGGCGCCGGCCTTCGCCGCGGTCACCGAAACCGTACGCACCACCGTCGCGAGCACGAAGGCGCGCTCGGCGGCCTTCATCCGCGCCACGAGATCCAGCACTTCGACATGAGCGGTCATCGGCGCCTCCTCTAGAGCTTCGCCAGATAGGGTTCGAGCGCGCGCAGGCTTTGCAGCGAGTTCGCGGGCGCATAGAGATCGACATGCGGCAGCGCCGCCTTGATGCCTCGCGCTTCGGGCGCATAGCCTTCCCAGGCCATCATCGGATTGAGCCAGACGATACGGCGGCAGCGGCGGCGCAGCGCCGCCATTTCGCGGCCGAGCAGCGCGGCATCGCCGGTCTCATAGCCGTCGGAGACGATCATCACGCAGCTGCGCGAATGGAGAACGCGCGAAGCATGCCATCGGTTGAAGGTTTGCAGGCTCTCGCCGATCTTCGTGCCGCCGCCCGCGCCCTGCGCCATGATCGAGAGCCGGTCGAGTGCGCGGCCGGCGTCCTTCTCCTTCATCGCATCGGAGACGTAGGCGAGGCGGGTGTGGAACAGGAACGCCTCGGCCTCGCGGAATTGGTCGAGCACGCCGTGGATGAAGCGCAGGAACACTGATGTGTACATGCTCATCGAGCCCGAGGCGTCGAGCAGCACGACCAGACGCAGCGGCTTGTCCTTGCGCCGCCGTTTGACGAGGCTGATCGGCACGCCGCCATGGCTGATATTGCGATGAATGGTGCGGCGGAGATCAAGCCGGTAGCCGCGCCGCCGCGCCAGATCGCGCCGCGTCAGCCGCGTGCGCATCGCGCTCGCGAGCTGCGCCGCAGCTTCATGGGCCTGTGCGACCTGATCGGGATCGCCAAGCTTCCTGAAATCGACCTCCGCAAGATTGTCCGCGCGCGAAGCGCCTTCCATTCGACCCTCGCCGGAACGGCCTTCCGGAGCATCATCGGACGACGGGAGCTGGTCGGTGACGGACTGGTTGCCGCCCTGCTCCGCCGACTTGTCCCGCAGGCTCTTCAGCGACGGATTGCTGGCGCCGGGCGCCGAGCCAATCGTGCGGGAGCGCGAGCGCACGCGCTTGCCTAGCCAGAACGCATCGAACAGCCCGTCGAACTTGTCCCAGTCGGACTTGCGCGCCGAGAACAAGTGCTTGAATGCCGCGCGCAACAAACTCGGCCGCGCCGCGTAGCCCGACGCCATCAGCGTCGCCGCGTCCTGTCCCTCGGCAAGCCCGACGCGGAAGTCGGCATCACGCAGTGTGCGCAGGAAGGCGGCAAGCCGTGTCGACACGAGGCGAGAGACCTCGTTGAGATCGTCATATCCGGGGCTGGAGCCGCAGCAGCTCATGCGACCTTCCCCAGCAGGCGCTGCGTCACCTCCGACGTGACGCGGGCGCGGTCCTCATGGGTCTTGAGCAGGCAGACCAGCGTCTCATGCACCGTCTCGGGCGCATCGTGGAGATCGCGGATATCAAGCCCGACCAGGGCCGCCGCCCAGTCGAGTGTCTCCGCGACACCCGGGACTTTTCGCAGCTCCTCCTTGCGCACGCCCTCGACCATACGAGCAATCTGGAGCGCGAGCGACGGGCTGGCGCCAGTGACGCGCGCCAGAATGATGCGGGTCTCGCGATCGACGTCGGGATAATCGACATAATGGTAGAGGCAACGCCGGCGCAGCGCGTCGGAGAGCTCGCGCGTGCCGTTCGAGGTCAGCACCACATGCGGGATGGTGACCGCAGGGATGGTTCCGAGCTCAGGGATCGAGACCTGGAAGTCGGACAGCAGTTCCAGCAGGAACGCCTCGAACTCGTCGTCGGCGCGATCGATCTCGTCGATCAGCAGCACCGGCGCCTTCGGCCGGCGGATCGCGGCGAGCAGCGGTCGCTCCAGCAGGTACTTTTCCGAGAAGACCTGGTCCTCGATGCTGTCAGTGCCGCGATGGGCCTGGATCGCCAGCAACTGGCGCTGGTAGTTCCACTCGTAAAGTGCCGACGACTGGTCGAGGCCTTCGTAACATTGCAGACGGATCAGCTTAGTCGCGTGCACCTTGGCGAGCGTCTTCGCCACCTCGGTCTTGCCGACGCCCGCCTCGCCTTCGAGCAAGAGCGGACGCCGCAGCAATTGCATCAGCGAGATCGCAGTCGCGAGGTCCGCATCGGCGATGTAGCCCGATGCGGACAGGGCTTGTGCGAGTTCGTCACGACCTTTCATGTCTTTTCTCCGTCGTTCCGGGGCGATGCAAAGCATCGAACCCGGAACCTCGAGATTCTCTGGTGCGCAATTGCGCACCATGGATCGCCCTTCGGGCGCCCCCGGAATGACGAACCAACCAACTACGCTACCGCGCCCAGATCCTTGGCCGCCTTCCAGTTGCGCCAGAAGTCGTGCGGCATCTGGATATGCGTACTCCCCAAGAACGAGAACGCGTCGTTGACGGCGTTGGAGAAGGCCGGCACGCCGCCGACATTCGGGCTCTCGCCGACGCCCTTGGCTCCGATGGGGTGATGCGGCGACGGGGTGACGGTGAAATCGGTCTCCCAATGCGGCGTCTCGACCGCGGTCGGCATGAAGAAATCCATGAACGAGCCGGTGACGACGTTGCCCACCTCGTCGTAACGGATCTCCTGACCCATCGCGATCGCGAAGGCTTCGGTCAGGCCGCCATGCACCTGGCCCTCGATGATCATCGGGTTGATGCGGGTGCCGCAATCGTCGAGCGCGTAGAATCGACGGATCTTGTACACGCCGGTATCGACGTCGATGTCCATCACGCAGAGATAGGCGCCGAACGGGTAGGTCATGTTGGGCGGATCGTAGTAGCTCACCGCCTCCAGCCCCGGCTCCATGCCCGGCGGCACAGAGTTGTAGGCTGCCCAGCAGATGTCCTTCATCGACATGAATTTTTCCGGCAGGCCTTTCACGCGGAAGCCGTCGATGTCGAATTCGAGATCATCCTCGTGGACCTCGAGCTTGTAGGCCGCGATCATCTGCGCCTTGGCCTTGATCTTTCGCGCCGCCATCGCGATTGCGGCGCCCGCCACCGGCGTCGAGCGCGAGCCGTAGGTGCCGAGCCCGTAGGGCGCGGTGTCGGTGTTGCCCTCCTCCACCTGGATGTTGTCGGCAGGGATTCCGATCTCGGTCGCGATGATCTGGGCCCAGGTGGTCTCGTGCCCCTGACCCTGGCTCTTGGTTCCCATGCGGGCGATGCCCGCACCGGTCGGGTGCATGCGGATCTCGCAGGAGTCGAACATGGCGATCCCGAGGATGTCGCAATTCTTCGACGGGCCGGCGCCGACGATCTCAGTGAAGAAGGAGATGCCGAGGCCCATGATCTCGCGGGTCTCGCCGCGCGCGAAGGCCGCGCGCTTCTCGGCCTGCTCCTTGCGGAGCGCGGCGTAGCCGGTCGTCTCCATCATCTTGCGCATGGCGGTGTGGTAATCGCCGGAATCGTATTCCCAGCCCAAAGCCGAGTGATACGGGAACTGCTCCGGCTTGATGAAATTCTTCAGCCGCAGCTCCGCCGGATCCATGTTGAGCTTCTGCGCCAGAATATCCATGGCGCGCTCGATGCAGTAGGCCGCCTCCGTGACGCGGAACGAGCAACGGTAGGCGACGCCGCCCGGCGCCTTGTTGGTGTAGACACCGTCCACCGCCAGATGCGCGGTCGGGAAGTCGTAGGAGCCGGTGACGATGTTGAAGAAACCGGCCGGCCATTTCGACGGGTCGGCGCAGGCGTCGAACGCACCGTGATCGGCGAGCACGTGCACGCGCAGGCCGGTGACCTTGCCCTCTTTCGTCGCCGCGATTTCCGTCGTCATGTGATAATCGCGCGCGAACGAGGTCGCGGTCAGGTTCTCGATGCGGTCCTCGACCCATTTCACCGGCTTGCCGGTGACGATGGAGGCGACGGCCGCGCAGATATAGCCGGGATACGCGCCGACCTTGTTGCCGAAGCCGCCGCCGATGTCAGGCGCGATCACATGGATCTTCTGCTCCGGCAGCTTTGCGATCAGCGCCACCACGGTGCGGATCACATGCGGGGCCTGGAACGTGCCGTAGATCGTCAGCTCGCCCTTGATCTTGTCGAAGGAGCAGACGCATTGGCAGGTCTCGAGCGGCGACGGATGGGTGCGGTGATAGGAGATCATCTCCTTGATCTTCACTTCGGCCTTGTTGAAGGCGGCGTCGGTCAGCTCCTTGTCGCCCACGGTCCACTCGAAAATATGGTTGTGATGCTTGCGCGGCCCGTGCGCGCCCGTGGTCTTGCCGGCGAGATCTTCCCGCAGCACCGGCGCGTCCGCATCCATCGACTTGAAGGGATCTACCAGCGGCGGCAACGGCTCGTATTCGACCACCACCTTGTTGATGCCATCGTCGGCGGCATAGCGGTCGGTCGCGACCACGAAGGCGACCTCCTGGTTCTGGAACAGCACCTTGCCGTCGGCGAGCACCATCTGCACGTCGCCGGCCAAGGTCGGCATCCAGGCGAGGTTCACGGTCTTCAGCGTCTCGGCGGTGATGACCGCGAGCACGCCGGGAACTTTCAGCGCCTCGCTGTCGTCGATCTTTTTGACGCGCGCATGCGGATGCGGCGAGCGAACGAAGTCGCCATGCAGCATGCCCGGCAGCTTCACGTCGTCGACGTAATTGCCTTTGCCCTGCGTAAAGCGGATGTCCTCGACGCGCTTGCGCTTGCAGCCCATGCCCTCGAGTGCGGCGGTGCGTTGTTCCCGCGTGGGAGTGAGGTCATTCATTCTGCGGCCTCCTGGAATTCGACGCCGTTGATCTTGGCGCTAGCGTACTGGATTGCCTTGACGATGTTCTGGTAGCCGGTGCAGCGGCAGATGTTGCCGGAGATGCCCATACGGATCTCCTGCTCGCTCGGCGACGGGTTTTCTTTCAGCAGCCGATGCGCGCGGACAATCATGCCGGGCGTGCAGAAGCCGCATTGCAGGCCGTGCATCATGCGAAAGCCTTCCTGCAGGGCCGACAGCGTGCCGTCGGCATTGGCGATGCCTTCGATCGTGGTGATGTCGGAGCCGTCCGCCTGGACTGCGAACATCGTGCAGGACTTCACCGACATCCCGTCGATATCGACAGTGCAGGCGCCGCAATGGGTGGTCTCGCAGCCGATATGGGTGCCGGTCATCTGCAAGTTCTCGCGGATGAAATGCACCAGCAGCGTGCGCGGCTCGACGAGGCCTTCGACCTCGGCGCCGTTCACCTTCATGGTCACATGTGTTTTTGCCATCGATCCCCTCCCTTACTTGGCGACGGCGGCCGCGCGCTGAAGCGCGCGCGTCACCATGATCCCGCCGACATGTTTCCGGTATTCGACCGGCCCCCGCGCATCTGCCGCCGGCGCCATGATCGCTTCGGCTGCGGCAGCCGCCTTTTTCAGCGAGGCTGGATCGAGGCTGGTGCCGATCACCGCTTTGGCGGCGTCAGCGGCGAGCAGCGGCGTCTCGTGGACATTGGTGAGGCCGATCGAACAGGTCGCGACCTTGCCGCCGGACATGGTGAGCACAACGGCCGCCGCCGCGGTGGCGTAGTCGCCGACCTTGCGCTTGAGCTTTTCATAGGCGTAGCCGTGGCCGGCTGCCGGCACGGGGACCGAGACAGAGGTCAGGATCTCGCCGGGTTCGAGCGCAGTGAAATAGGCGCCCTGATAGAAATCGGCGGCGGGGACATCCCGCGCACCATCGGGCCCTTCGAGGCGGTAGGTCGCCCCCAAGGTCATCATCAGCGCCGGCATGTCGTTGCCGGGATCGCCATTGGCGACGTTCCCGCCAATCGTGCCGCGGTAGCGCACCTGGGGATCGGCGATCAGCAGGGCTGCCTCGTGCAGGATCGGCATCGACTGGGCGACGTCGCTGGAGGCCAGCAGCTCGTGCTGGGTGGTCATCGCGCCTATGACCAGATTATTGCCGTCGCGGCGGATGCCTTTCAGGGTGGCGATGCCGTGCAGATCGATCAGATGGGCGGGGGTCGCGAGCCGAAGCTTCATCATCGGCACCAGACTGTGCCCGCCGGCCAGTGGCCGCGCATCCTCGCCGAGGTCTGACAAGAGTTTGACGGCATCGGCGACACTCGCCGGCCGGTGATAGCTGAATGAGCCCGGGATCATCGTCTCCTCCCATAATCGTCCTTGGGCCGGTGGCGGCGCGGACGTTGGCCGGACGGTCTCTCCGAGCGGGGGCAGCTGCAATCGCCGGGGCACGGAACAGCGGATTTCGCACGAGTTGCGGGTGGGAACGCACGAATTGCGTCAGGGACGGCGACCTAAGGCGGCGATCTCGCCGCACCTCTCCCGTTTGCGGGGGCGGTCGACGCGCTCGAAGTGCGCGGGAGGGAGCGCACTTCCCGTGCGGCCGGAGCGTTACGCGTGCCGCCGATTGGCCAGCCCCAGCCTCGCCTTCACCTCGGCGATCTTGGCGCGGCTGACCGGGACCAAGTGTGGTGACGGGCCGTCGAGCTCGAGCACGGCACCGTCGCCCTCTTTCCGGACCAGCGCGACATGGGGGATCGCGACGATATGGCTGCGGTGTACCCTGAGGAACAGCGACGGATCGAGTTGCGCCTCGGCCTCCGAGATCGACCATGGACACATCCGCTCGCGCGTGCCGTCATGGACGAGGGTGTAGTGCGCGTCCGCCCGAACGCTGCGGACGTTGGCCGTGTCGATGAAATGGGTGCCGTCGGCTCCCTCGACCGGCAGCCGCGGCGCCGGTGCGCGGGGCGGCAGGCCGAGACCGCCGAGCGGCCCCACCGGCCGCGGCGATGTCCCAGCCGCGACGACCGGTTCAGCGGGAGCGACTGGCGGTAAAACCGGGTCGGCGGCTGGAGACGTCTGCGCCTGCCGGCGATCCGGCACCAGCGAGAGCAGGAAGCCGGCGGCGATCACGAAGCACAGCACGGCGACGACGATGGAGAGAATTTGCTGCGACGCGGCAAGACCGCTGCCGGGATGGTGATGCCCCGCCCCCGTCAGCGGCTCGAAATGCATGCCGAGCATTGCCGTGTAGTGCATGCCGGAGACGGCGATGCCGAAAGCGATCGAGCTGACGATCAGCCGAACGCCTTCCTGTTGCGCCAGGAAGGCGCGCAAGCCGCCATAGGCGGTGA
The DNA here is from genome assembly GCF_000472645.1 of Bradyrhizobium sp. WSM2254. NCBI lineage: Bacteria > Pseudomonadati > Pseudomonadota > Alphaproteobacteria > Hyphomicrobiales > Nitrobacteraceae > Bradyrhizobium > Bradyrhizobium sp. WSM2254. Next base: position 25,693 of record NZ_AXAB01000031.1, read on the forward strand.
CGACCGCAACCAAAACCGACAGCAGCACCATCGTCCGGTCATGTGCGATGCCGAAGGGACCGGCGAGCCCATGGATGCCGACATAATGCATGCTGGCGATGCCGACGCCGAGCAGCACGGCGGACGAGGCCACCCGCTTCAGGGACGGCTCGCCGATCGAGACGAAGAACAAGGAGATGCCGACCACCAGCGCGCAGATCAGGAACGAGATGATGGTGGGAAGAACGAGATAGACCGTGTCGGGCGGCAGCGGCGCGGCCAGCATGCCGACGAAATGCATGGTCCAGATGCCGACGGCGAGAAACACCGCCGCGCCCGCGAGAAGAACGCGGTTACTGACGCCAGGCGTGTTGCGGATGCGAGCCGCAAGCGCAAAGCCGGTATAGCCACCCAGGCTCGCGATCGCCACAGAGAGCGCGACGAGATAGGGATCGTGTCCTTCGAACATGATCTTGTCGGCCACGCCGTCTCCACGGCACGGCCTCCTCCCGCCGCCGACTTTACAGGGACGGCGGCGGGATTGACAATCAGCGGCGTGTGAAGGCCGCCGGAGCCTCATGGAGAGGGGGCGCGCAAGCGCCGACTCGACCATGCAGGCCCGCGGCAGCATCCGGGCCTCATCCTTTGAGACGCGCTACGCGCTCCCAGGGATGAGGGATGAGAGTCGTTACGCCGCGTTACGCAATTCCCGCCGCGACCTGGCCGCGCAAGCGCTCCAGACCGAGCAGCGTGTTGGCGCAGGCTTCTGCGACCTCGACGCCCTTGATCGCGAAATGCCTGCGGAAGAAATCGTAGTGCACCTCGGTCTCGTGGAATTGCTGCGGCGTCAGCACCGCGGAGAACACCGGCACCTCGGTGCGGAGCTGCACGTCCATCAGCGCCTTGATCACCGTGTCGGCGACGAACTCGTGGCGATAGATGCCGCCGTCGACGACGAGGCCGGCCGCGACGATCGCGGTGTAGCGCCGCGTCTTGGCGAGGATCTGCGCGTGCAGCGGGATCTCGAACGAGCCCGGCACCTCGAACACGTCGACATGGGTGAGGTGGCGCGCCTCGGCCTCCTTCATGAAGGCGATGCGGGCTTCCTCGACCACGTCGCGGTGCCAGCAGGCCTGCACGAAGGCCACCCGCTGCGGTTTTGCAAAACGCGGATGCTCGATTGCCGGCGGGTCCACGGGAACCGGCGGTTGGGTCGTCTCGGCGGTTTCAGCTTTGGAAGTTTGGACTTGGGGATCTTGCAACATCTGATTCATGGCTTTCCTCAGTTAAGGACCAGAATCAGGGCACACGGAACGACAAACAGCCGCACCTTGCGATGCGTCTGCCACCGACCGTTCTCTTTCATCCGGACTTTAACCGTCGGCTTCGGAGTTGCACCGAATCTGCTGACCCTTCCCTTCGGATAAAATCCCTTTTCAGGACAAATCCTGGGGAAGGCGCTCGCGGGCTTGGACCTTTCGGCCCTTACCGCCGGTGGGGACTTCCACCCCGCCCTGAGAACTTATCCACCCGATATGGGTGGACTATTTCGAATTATGACGAACCGGGAGACGGCCAGCAAGAACCTTCCTTATGGGTACTACGCATGTGCCTATGACGTCAGAGCGAAACTCTGCGAAAATCCTGCGGGGCAGACATCGAACAGGGCGGGACCGATCCGGACCCGCAAGGAGGGCCCCCGGCACACGGAACGCAGCAAGGCCGGTCGATCCGATTCCGGTTTGTTCTCCTCCGTTAAGAATTGTGGCGGAGATGAGCTGTGGACGAACGAGTCCTGACTTGTGGACGGACTCGGCAGCCAGTTGCGCAGATTCCGCAAATCACATCAGTTGATCCGCGATAAGCCCGCGCTGATCCCGGGATCGCGAGAGCGACTCCGAGGGGATCGCCTCAGTGATGTTGAGGAAGCGCGCGCCGGACCAACCGCGTGCGTATCAAAGACAACAAGAAGGCAAGAGGTCGAGACGGCATGTCCCTGCTCGAAGGCGCTATCGATTCCCGAAGTCATCCGCTCGCGGTGGTCGAGGATATCGCTGCCAGCAACAACTGGCCGTTCGAACGCTCCGGCGAAGACGAACTCACGATTGTCTCGAAGGGACAATGGACCGACTACCAGCTCTCCTTCACCTGGATGGGCGGGATCGAGGCGCTGCATCTGGCCTGCGCGTTCGACATGAAGATTCCGGTCGCGCGGCGGAACGAAGTGCAGCGGCTCGTCGCCGCCGTCAACGAGCAGTTGTGGGTCGGCCATTTCGACCTGTGGACCAACACCGGCATGGTCATGCACCGTCAGGCCCTGGTGCTGCCGGGCGGACTGACCGCCTCGACCGCGCAATGCGAAGCCATGCTCGCCGGCGCCATCCACGCCTGCGAGCGCTACTTCCCGGCGTTCCAGTTCGTGGTGTGGGCCGGCAAGACCACGACGGAAGCGATGGACGCGGCGATGTTCGATACGGTGGGAGAGGCGTAAGTCTCTCGTGACGTAAGGGAGCCGCCGCTCCCTCCCCACCGTCGTCCTGCGCGTGAAATCGCTTAGGGCACGCGGCTTGTTGCCAACACCTGCATCCACTAGAAACATTCGTGGTTATGGGTCCCGGCCTTCGCCGGGACGACACCGAATTTGTGGTGACCACAGTGGCGAACAGCACCCTTCAAAACATCACCGGCACCATCCTTCTCGCCGGCGCCGGCAAGATGGGCGGCGCGATGCTGACCGGATGGCTTGCGGGCGGGCTCGATCCGCGCCGTGTCGCGGTGGTCGATCCGCACATCGCACCCGAGATCAGCGCGCTTGCCGCCAAGGGCGTGGCGCTCAATCCCGATGTGAAGGCGGCAGGCCGGGTCGAGACCATGGTCGTCGCGGTGAAGCCGCAGATGTTCCGCGAGGCCGGCGCGAAGCTGAAGTCCTTCGTCTCGGAGAACACCTCCGTGGTCTCGATCATGGCGGGAACCACGATCGCCTCACTCCAGGAGGTCTGCGGCGGCGCCGTGGTGCGCGCGATGCCGAACACGCCGGCCGCGATCGGCCGCGGCATCACGGTGGCGGTTGCGGCGAACAACGTCAGCGCGACGCAGCGCGCGGTCGCCGATGCGCTGCTGCGCGCCACCGGCTCGGTCGAATGGATCGAGGATGAGAGCCTGATGGATGCGGTGACCGCGGTGTCCGGCTCGGGGCCGGCCTATGTGTTCCTGCTCGCCGAGGAACTTGCGCGCGCCGGTGTCGAAGCGGGATTGCCCGAGGCGCTGGCGACGAAGCTCGCGCGCGAAACCGTCGCCGGCTCGGGCGAGCTGCTGCATCAATCCGAGCTTCCCTCCGGCACGCTGCGCCAGAACGTCACCTCGCCCGGCGGCACCACGGCCGCAGCGCTCGGCGTGCTGATGGGTGAGCCCGGACTGCGCGACCTGATGATCCGCGCGATTGCGGCCGCAACGCAGCGGTCGAAGGAATTGGCGAAGTAGCAAGATGCCGTAGGGTGGGCAAAGCGAAGCGTGCCCACCACATCTATCTCGCACGCGGAGCAATGGTGGGCACGGCGCTTCGCGCCTTTGCCCACCCTACGATTTCAAGCCTGCCCCGAGGCGCTTGTTGAACATCTCGACATTGACGAGTCCGCGCGCGTGGCGACCATCGCCGAGCTTGCGCGTGCCCTCGAACGCTCCGACCTCGAAACGGATGACGCGGCGCTCGACCGCGACCACTGTCGCGGTGGCTCGCACCGTCGCGCCGACGAGGGCGGCTGCGAGATGGCGGATGTCGACCTCGGTGCCGACGGTGACCCAGCCCGGCTGAAGCGCAGAGCGGATCGCGTCGCCCGCGGTCATCTCCATCTCGAGGATCATCATCGGCGTCGCATAGACAAAAGGCATGCCGGGCACGAAATGTCCGACCGTGCGCTCCACCGGCACCACCAGTGTGCGTTCCGCGCTCATGCCGACCTTGATGAAGTCGCGTGCGTCCATGGTGCTTGCTCAGTGTCGTCCCGGACAAGCGAAGCGCAGATCCGGGCCCCATAGCCACAGGGAGTAGCTTGGCGAAGACTCGCAGTTAGCAGCTCGCCCACAACCGCTCCCTGTGGTTATGGGTCCCCGCGTTCGCGGGGACGACAGTTGTGATTGCTGCTGCGACTGTGGCTACCCGCGCCAGCCGTCGCTACTTCTTCGCCGCCGCCGCGCGCTCCACGAAGGTCTTGCCGCCCTTCATCTTGTGGCGGAGCGGGGCTTCGTTGATCTGGATGACGACGGCATCGGCGTCGACGCCGAGATTCTTCACCAGTGCCTGCGTGATGTCGCGCATCATGCCGGCCTTCTGCTCGTCGGTGCGGCCTTCGGCCATGCTGACGGTGATCTCAGGCATCGTTCTCTCCCTGCTGCTGTCGTCATGATCGGGCTTGTCCCGATCATTCAAAGTCGTGTGCATCAAACAGGACGTGGGTGCCCGGGACAAGCCCGGGCATCAGGCAATGCGCGAATGGCTAGTCCCAGCTCACGTCATGGCGCGCCAGCACCTCGCGCACCTTGGCGACGAGGTCGGCTTCGCTGCACGAGAACTGCGCCGGGCGGCTCTCGCGCCATTCCTGGTTGGAGGCGATGGCGGCGGCCGCCTTGGCGCCCTCGATCAGATCCTTGATCTGCAGCTCGCCGCGCGCCTTTTCATCGGAGCCCTGGATGATGACGCAAGGGCTGTTGCGGCGGTCGGCATATTTGAGCTGGTTGCCCATGTTCTTGGGATTGCCGAGATAGAGCTCGGCGCGGATGCCGGCGGTGCGCAAGGACGCGACCATCTTCTGATAGTCGGCGACGCGGTCGCGGTCGAACACGGTGACGACGACAGGCCCGAACTCGGGCCGCGTGTCGAGCTTGCCGAGCAGCGTCAGCGCGGCCTGGAGACGCGAGACGCCAATCGAGAAACCGGTCGCCGGCACCGGCTCGCCGCGGAAGCGCGAGACGAGACCGTCATAACGGCCACCACCACCGACGGAGCCGAAGCGCACCGGGCGGCCCTTCTCGTCCTTGGTGTCGAGCAGGAGTTCGACCTCGTAGACGGGGCCGGTGTAATATTCGAGGCCGCGCACGACGGAGGGGTCGATCCTGATGCGGTCCGCGCCATAGCCCGACGCCATGACCAGTTTGGCGATCTCTTCCAGCTCGCTCACGCCGGCCTGACCAACTTCGGTCTTGGCGAGGTAAGTTTCCGCCGCGGCAATGGCATCTTTCCAATCGTCGCGCGGTTTGGTGATGGCGAGAACAACGTCAGCCTCGGCCGCGCTCAAATTGGCGCCCTTCGTGAAGTCGCCCTTGCCCTCTTCGCCTCCATCCCATCTGCCGGGACCGAGCAATTTGCGCACCTCGTCGGCCGGAAACTTGTCGAGCTTGTCGATTGCGCGCAGCACGGTCAGTCGGCGTGCGGCATTCTCGTCACCAGCGAGTCCGATTGCCTCCAGAACACCGTCGAGCACTTTTCGGTTGTTCACCTTCACCACATAGGAGCCGCGCGCTATCCCAAGCGCCTCCATCGTGTCCGCGGCCATCATGCAGATCTCGGCATCCGCCGCCGGCGTTGCCGAGCCGACCGTATCGGCATCGAACTGCATGAACTGGCGGAAGCGGCCGGGGCCGGGCTTCTCGTTGCGGAAGACGTAGCCGACGCGGTAGCTGCGATAGGGCAAGACCAGAGCGTCGGTCCCGTAGCGCTCGCCGACGTAGCGGGCGAGCGGCGCGGTCAGATCGTAGCGCAAGCTAATCCACTGCTCGTCGTCGTCCTGGAACGAGAACACGCCCTCGTTCGGGCGGTCCTGGTCGGGCAGGAACTTGCCGAGCGCATCGGTATATTCCATCGCCGGCGTCTCCACCGGCTCGAACCCGTAGAGCTCGTAGACGGCGCGGATCTTCTCGACCATCTCGCGCGTCGCCCGGATCGCGGCGGGATCACGGTCCTCGAGCCCGCGCGGCAGACGCGCCTTCAGTTTCTGGGGTTTTTTGGGTTTTTCGGCCATGCGCGGCGTTTACCAGCCGACGCGCGAGGCGGCAACGCTGACTTACAGCACAAACGTTGACGTACAACCCGGAAACGGCGCTTTCACCTCTCCCCGCTTGCGGGGAGAGGTCGAAATCTGCGCTGAAAGCGCGGATTTCGGGTGAGGGGGACTCTCCGCGAGTCCCTCTGCCACCGTCCCTGCGGAGACTCCCCCTCACCCTACCCTCTCCCCGCAAGCGGGGAGAGGGGAAGAGAGATCGTGCCCCGGCTTGCCCTACGGCTGCTCCATGCGCGCCCGGAGGGCATCAGCGTCGGCCTTTGGCAGCGACTTCAGCGTCGGCTTGATGGTCTCCCCGCCGACGATCTTGCCGTTGCGCATGAACATCCAGTCCGAGATGTCGGCTTCGCTGAACTTGACCTCGTCGCCCGCGTGCTTTCCGGGCAGATCGCGCGGCTCATTGGCGAAGCGGCCGGAATAGGCCCCGTTGGGCAGCTTCTTCACCTCGGCGATCCAGATGTGCTCGCCGCCTTTGCGGGTGGGAAAGCGCACTTTCAGGGCGTGCCCGGCCTCCGACGGCTTGGGCGCCTCGTACGAGGCCCAGAAGGTCGGGAGCGTGCCGCGGGCGCGTGCGATCGCGGTGTTCATCTCGGGATCGGTGGTGCGCACGTCGACGATCGGCGAGCGGTCTTGCGCTGCGACTTCCGGCGTGGGGCCGATGGTCAGGATGCCGAAGACGGAGACGCCGGTGATTGCGGCGAGTACGACCCATTTCAGGGGCTGGGAGAGTTGTGTTGCCATGATCGCGATGTCCAGGATGCTTCGATGTCTCCTGGCTTTGTCGCGGAGTTGTGGCGGGGAGTTCATAGCGCAAAAGTCCACAAACATTTGCGCTTTTCCCCTCTCCCCTTGTGGGAGAGGGTGGCTCGCCGCAAAGCGGCGAGACGGGTGAGGGGTTCTCTCCGCGAATCCAGATTTGGCTGCGTGGAGAGAGACCCCTCATCCGGCGCTTCGCGCCACCTTCTCCCACAAGGGGAGAAGGAAGAAGAGCCTCAAAACACCTTGCGGATCCAGTTGTGCGGATCGTTGGTGCGGCCGTACTGGATGTCGATGAGCTGCTTGCGCAGGCCCATGGCGACGGGGCCGGCGGCGCCGCCGCTGATGTCGAAATCGCCGCTCACCGAGCGCACCTTGCCGATCGGCGAGATCACGGCAGCGGTGCCGCAGGCGAACGCTTCCTTCAGCTTGCCGGAGCCTGCATCCTTGCGCCATTGGTCGAGCGAGTACGGCTCCTCGCGCACCGTCTTGCCGGCATCCTTCGCCAGCGCGATGATGGAGTCGCGGGTGATGCCGGGCAGAATCGTGCCGAGCGGCGGCGTCGACAGCGAACCGTCCTCGAACACGAAGAAGACGTTCATGCCGCCGAGCTCCTCGATGTAGCGGCGCTCGACCGCGTCGAGGAACACGACCTGATCGCAGCCGTGCTGGATGGCCTCGGCCTGCGCGCGCAGGCTTGCGGCATAGTTGCCGCCGCACTTGACCGCGCCGGTGCCGCCGATCGCGGCGCGGGTGTAGTTCTCCGAGACCCAGATCGAGACCGGCGCAGGCCCGCCCTTGAAATAGGAGCCGACCGGCGAGGCGATCACCGCGAAGATGTATTCGGACGACGGCTTGACGCCGAGGAAGGTCTCGCTCGCGATCATGAAGGGCCGCAGGTAAAGGCTGCCCTCGCCGCCCGGCATCCAGGCGCGGTCGATGCGCACGACCTGCTCGACCGCCTCGATGAAGACATCTTCGGGTAGCTGCGCCATCGCCATGCGGTCGGCGGAGTCCTTGAAGCGGCGCGCATTGGCGTCGGGGCGGAACAGGTTCACGCCACCGTCGTCGCGCTTGTAGGCCTTGAGGCCTTCAAAAATCTCCTGGGCGTAGTGCAGGACTGCGCCGGCTGGATCGATCTGGAAGTTGGCGCGCGCCTCGATCTTCGCCTCGTACCAGCCGCCCTTGGCCTGATTGTAGCGGACGATCGCCATGTGATCGGTGAAGACCCGCCCGAAGCCGGGGTCCACCAGCTTGGCGACCCGATCCTTCTCGGGCGTCGGATTGGATGCGGGCTGGATGTCGAATTTCATGCTCATGTCCTTGCCTCCCGCTGCCGGTAGCGGCGCTGTTCGGGCGCCCGCCTGCCCGTTCCGGGCCCGGCTGGCTTGATTAGATTGTTGGCCGAACCACCGCCAGCCTTGTTACGGCCGGTTTCCGTGACCAGCATGTCGCCGAGGACATGCTTTTGCGGAAGGCGGAAGTCCAGTATGTTTTGCCGAAATGCCGCTCGACAATCGCACGGTAGATCTGATCCGGCCGTTGCCGCCTGTCCGGCTCTCTCCGGCCGCTCTTAGAAATGCCACCCGACGCGAAACGATCTAAAATTTCGTGCGGGCTGATCGTTTTGTAACATTGAACCCAAGATACGTCAATATGCCTGACATAAATTTCGCGACTCCCTCTCAAGACGCTGCCGAGCTCCGGCCGGCCGCAGGCGAAGGAGGCAATTTGCGCTGGGATATCATCGAGCTACTGTTCTTCGCCTATCGCGACTTCGTCGGCGATCCCGACCAGGAGCTGGAGGCATTCGGCTTCGGCCGGGCCCATCACCGCGTCATGCACTTCGTCTACCGCTATCCCGGGCTGAAGGTCGCCGATCTGCTCGACGTCCTGCGCATCACAAAACAGTCGCTCGGCCGGGTGCTCAAGCAGCTCCTGGACGAGGGCTACATCGTGCAGAAGACCGGCGACAATGACCGCCGCCAGCGTCTGCTCTACGCCACGCCGAAGGGCGAGGCGCTGGTGCAGAAGCTCGCCGGGCTCCAGACCACGCGGATCACCAAGGCGCTCGCCGAGATGGCGCCGCAGGATGCGGAGACGGTCAAGCGCTTCCTGCGCGCGATGATCGACCGCGACGATCCGGACAAGGTGCTGGAGACGATCTTCGCATCCGTCAACCAAGACGCAAAGGAGTGACCGTGCCGCTCGCTGCCACGCTCGCCCGTCCGCCGGTGCAACCGGCCGATGACGCCCCGCATCTTCTACTGGTCGACGACGACCGCCGCATCCGCGATCTGCTGTCGCGCTTCCTCGCCAGCGAAGGCTATCGCGTCTCGACCGCGGCCAGCGCCAGCGATGCGCGTTCGAAGCTCATGGGCCTGCATTTCGACCTCTTGATCCTCGACGTCATGATGCCCGGCGAGACCGGCTTCGACCTCGCCCGCTTCATCCGGACCTCCTCCTCGGTGCCGATCGTGATGCTGACGGCGCGCCATGAGGCCGAAGCCCGCATCGAGGGGCTCCAGATCGGCGCCGACGACTACGTGGCAAAACCGTTCGAGCCGCGCGAGCTTGCGCTGCGCATCAACAACATCCTCAAGCGCGCCGCCCCGCCGCCGCAGGCCGCGGTGGTGGAGAAGATCGCGTTCGGCCCCTACGTCTACCATCTCGATCGCGGCGAATTGCGCCAGGGCGAGGAGGTCATTCACCTCACCGACCGCGAGCGCGAGATGCTTCGCATTCTCTCGGAGACCCCGGGCGAGACCGTGCCGCGCAGCGCACTGACCGGCAATGGCAGCGTCAACGAGCGCGCCGTCGACGTGCAGATCAACCGCCTCAGGCGCAAGATCGAGACCGATCCCGCCAATCCGCTGTTCCTCCAGGCGGTGCGCGGCATCGGCTACCGGCTGGTGGCATCGCCATAAAGCAGTGAAGCGCGACCGATGAGCACGATCGATACCGGCCTGACCCTGCTGAAGAGCGCTGCCGGCCGCGTCTCCGCCGCCAATGGCTGGATGGGCAATGCGTTCAAGGGCTGGATGCCGACCGGCCTCTATGCCCGCGCGCTGCTGATCATGATCGTGCCGATGGTGATCCTGCAATCCGTCGTCGCCTTCGTGTTCATGGAGCGGCACTGGAACACGGTGACGCGCCGCCTGTCGGCCGCGGTGGTGCAGGACATCGCCGCGCTGATCGACGTCTACAAGGGCTATCCGCAGGACAAGGATCGCGACCAGATCCGTCGCATCGCCCAACAGCGTTTGGGCCTCGTCGTCGATTTCCTGCCCGCCGGCGACATGCCGCCGCCGGGACCAAAGCCGTTCTTCTCGCTGCTCGACCAGACGCTGTCGGTGCAGCTCGGTCGCCAGATCGGGCGCTCGTTCTGGATCGACACGGTCGGCCGCTCCAACCTCGTCGAGATCCGCATCCAGCTCGACGACGCCGTGATGCGCGTGTTCGCGCAGCGCAGCGCGGCCTACGCCTCGAACTCGGAGATCTTCCTGTTCTGGATGGTCGGCACGTCCTCGATCCTGCTGATCGTCGCGGTGCTGTTCCTGCGCAACCAGATCAAACCGATCCTGCGTCTTGCCGATGCAGCCGAGAGCTTCGGCAAGGGCCGCGAGGCGCCGAACTTCCGGCCGCGCGGCGCGCGCGAGGTGCGGCGCGCGGCGGTCGCCTTCCTCGAGATGAAGTCGCGCATCGAGCGCACGATGGAGCAGCGCACCGCGATGCTCGCCGGCGTCAGCCACGATCTGCGCACCATCCTGACCCGCTTCAAGCTCGAGCTGGCGCTGATCGGCGACAACCCGGAGCTCGAGGGCATGCGCAAGGACGTCGACGAGATGTCGATGATGCTGGAGGACTACCTCGCCTTTGCCCGCGGCGATTCCGGCGAGCAGTCGCAGCCGACCGACATGGCGCAGGCGCTCGAGGAGCTGCGCAGCGATGCCGAACGCCACGGCCACGCTGCGACCGTCGCATTCAACGGACTGCCCGTGGTGACGGTGAAGCCGGCCTCGTTCAAGCGCTGCCTCGCCAACCTCGTCACCAATGCAGCGCGCTACGGCAAGAGCATCGCCATCACCGGCCAGCGCGATCACCGTTATCTGACCGTCACGGTCGACGACGACGGCCCGGGCATTCCCGCGCATCTGCGCGAAGAGGTGTTCAAACCGTTCCTGCGGCTGGACAACGCCCGCAACCAGGACGAGGGCGGCACGGGCCTCGGCCTTGCCATCGCCCGCGACATCGCCCGCTCCCACGGCGGCGACATCACGCTCGGCGACAGCCCGATGGGCGGACTACGGGCGAGTGTGCGGATACCGGTGTAGCCGCGATCTTCCTTCTCCCCTTGCGGGAGAAGGTGGCGTAGGCGGCCTTCGGCCGCCGTTCTTAAGAACGCCGAAGCGAAGCTTCGGCTATGGCGCCGGATGAGGGGTTGCCTCAACGAATTCAGAAGTAAGAGCGTCACACGCGGTGAGATACCCCTCACCCGTCTCGCGCCTTCGCGGCGAGCCACCCTCTCCGGCAAGCGGAGAGGGGAAGACAACCCTACTTCGGCAGCAGGTTCTTCAGCTTGTCGACGTCGCGCACGTTCATCTTGAAGCCGCCGGGCATGACGATGTCGCCGGGCTTCTGATCGGGCTTGCAGGCGCCCAGCCATTTCGCTTCGAGCGTCATGCTGGTGTCGCGTCCCGCCGTGCCGGCAGCGCCGCCTTGCGCGTGTGACGAGGTCTTCACCGTATAGGCCGAGTTGAAGTCGCCGGTGATCTCGGCATGCGAGGTGGTGCTGATGCCGGCGACGCTGCACTCGGAATCGCTGACATAACCGGTCGTAGTCTTCTTGATGTCCTGCTTGGCGCAGATCTGCTTGGCCATCGGGGAGACGTTGTTGTTCATCTCCTTGTCGACGGTCTCGTCGGTGCAGTGCTGCATGGTCATTTCCGGCATCGCAGAGCCGCTCCTGACCATCTTCAATTCCCACAGGCCGGCCTTGCGCACCGGCAGATCGTCGGCAGAGGCGCTGCCGGCCGACAACACGAAGCAAGCGGCCGAGCCGAGCAAAGCAAGTTTGCGCGTCATGTGGGAAGCTCCCGGCTGAGAGATCGCTGCGTTACGAAAACGCCTCAGTACAGCGTGCGGATCGGCTGGTTGGCGGCGCCATAGGGCACCCAGCGGCAGGAGAACGAGATGTAGCCGCCCTCATAGGCCTGCACGCCGAGGAATTTGACGACCTTGCCGTAGCGCGCGCAGTGATCGACCGCGACCTGCCGCGCATCGACCTGGGTGGCCATCGAATAGGCGATGATGCCGCCGGTGTCGTTGCCCTTGAACGGAGGCACCGGAAAGATGTCGGCGCGCGCCGGCTGGCTCGCCATCATACCCAGGGCAAGAAGGCCCGCGGCCGCAATGATTCGCATTCCCGTTACTCCAATTGGTTGGCGCCAGTTTACGGTGCCGGGACGGAAGTGAAAAGAACTGAAGCCCTGTCGGATGCGACGTTATGATCAACTCCTGGCCAAGTGTTGCCGCGCTGCACTTGACCTCACCCGCCCTTCGCGGCACCGTCCGACCTTCGCAGATCATTCTGTCTGGATTGCCCATGCGCGCCTCGCCCCCCCTGAAATCGCTCCGCTTTGCCGCCGTGCTCGGCCTCATGTTCGGGGCGCTGTCGCTCGGTGAGGCCAGGGCGGCCAATCCGCTGGAGCTGAACTTCTGGCTGAGCGGACCGCGCTATGACGGCGGCGTCGCCGATTGCGACAAGGCGCTGCCGACGATCGCCACCCAGTTCTGGGAGAAGGAAAGCTCCTTCTGGAACTCCTCGTTGAAGATCACCGGCTTCTCCGCCGTGCGCGAGACCGCGTTCCGGCCCTGGCAGTCCGACAACATTCCGCGCCGCTATTGCACCGGCGAGGCCATGCTCAACGACGGCAAGGTGCGCAAGGTGCATTTCTCGATCATCGAGGATGGCGGCTTCGCCGGTTACGGCAATGGTGTCGAATGGTGCGTGGTCGGGCTCGACCGCAACTGGGCCTACAATCCGGCCTGCCGCGCCGCCAGGCAGTAATTCGACAAGCCCTGATTCGGACCGAGCCAGCGGCTTGGCGGGGGCCGCCCGAATTTTGTTCTTGAAATGTTCTTATCGCCTGCTAGGCTCGATTGCACAGTCTAGTTGAGGGGCGTCGCCATGTTTCATTCCAGATTGCATTCGTTCTCCCGCCTGATGATCTCGCTGGTCCTTGCCCTCCCGCTTGCCGCCGGGCTGGTCGCGCTGACGGGCGCCGCGCAAGCCCAGGACAGGCGGCAGAACGCGCCCGGCGAATTCGATTTCTATGTGCTGTCGCTGTCGTGGTCGCCCTCCTTCTGCGAGGAGGCGGCCGAGCGCGGCGGCCGCTCCCAGATCCAGTGCAGCGGCCGGCCCTATGCTTTCGTGGTGCACGGGCTGTGGCCGCAATACGAGAACGGCTTTCCGGAATATTGCCAGCGGCCGGCGCCACGGCTGAACCGCAGCATCGTCTCCTCGATGCTCGACCTGATGCCCGCGCCGGGCCTGATCTTCAACGAATGGGACAAGCACGGCACCTGCTCGGGGCTCGCCGATCGCAGCTATTTCGAGACGATCCGGAAAGCGCGCGCCGCGATCAAGATTCCGGCCGAGTATCTCGACCTGTCGCAGGCCAAGACCGTGGCGCCGGCGGAGGTCGAGGAGGCCTTCATCAAGGCCAATCCGGGCCTCAGCAGCGCCGCCGTCTCGGTGACCTGCAACCGGACGCGGCTTTCCGAGGTCCGCATCTGCCTCAGCAAGGACCTGCAATTCCGCGCCTGCGAGGAGATCGACCGCCGCGCCTGCCGCCGCGACCAGGTGACCATGCCGCCGATCAGGGGTGGGTAGCTAAATCAGCTCCGTCATTCCGGGGCACGCGACTTGTCCGCCGAAGCTCGAAGAGCGAAGGCGGAAGCGTGACCCCGGAATGACGGGAGTTACTTTCATCGCGCGATGTCGTAACTCTCCGCCATGAACTACCGTCACGCCTTCCATGCCGGCAACTTCGCCGATGTCATCAAGCACATCGTGCTCGCGCGCATCCTCACTTACTTGCAGGACAAGCCGGGGGCGTTCCGCGTCATCGACACCCATGCCGGCGCCGGCCTGTACGATCTCGAAAGCGACGAGGCGCGGCGCGGCGGCGAATGGCTGACCGGCATCGCGCGGCTGATGCAGGCGCGCCTGTCGAACGAGACCGCCGCACTGACCAAGCCCTATCTCGACATCGTCCGCGCCTTCAATCCGAAGGGCGAGCTCAAGGCCTATCCGGGTTCGCCGCTGATCGCGCGCGGCCTGCTGAGGCCGCAGGACCGCCTCGTCGCCTGCGAGCTCGAGCCAAAGGCGCGCAAGGCGCTGATCGACGTGTTGCGCCGCGACGAGCAGGCCCGCGTGGTCGATCTCGACGGCTGGGTGGCGCTGCCGGCCTTCGTGCCGCCGAAGGAACGGCGCGGGCTGGTGCTGATCGATCCGCCGTTCGAGGCAAAGAACGAGTTCGAACGGCTGGGCGAAGCCTTCTCGGAGGCTTTCGCAAAATGGCCAACCGGTATCTATGTAATCTGGTATCCGGCCAAGAGCCGGCGCGCCACCGACACGCTGGCGCAACTCGTGGCGCGGCTCGCAGCCGCAGCAAAGCCGCCGGGCAAATGCCTGCGCCTCGAATTCAGCGCCGCGCCGCAACTGGACGGCGCAGCCCTCACCTCCACCGGACTGCTGATCGTCAATCCCCCTTACACGCTGCACGGCGAGCTCAAGACGATCCTGCCCGAGCTCGAAATGCCGCTCGGCCAGGGCGGCGCTGCCAGATTCCGATTAGAGGTGCCGAGGCCGTAACACTCCGGCATTCTTGGGAAAAATATGCAGGAGCCGTAGTCAATCTGCAAAGAACCGTATTATGCTATTTCCGTGACTGGCTTTGCGTTCCGCTTCCGCGAATGGTTGCGGCGGAGTGAAGGCCTAAGAAAGATCCGGCCGGACCAAAAGGTCCGCCCAAGGATGGCCAGCTCCCGGGCTCCGTACGGCCCGGTCATGTCGTGACGTGAGTCTGCGTCGCGACGGAGGAGCAATGAGGGGGAGTTTCCCGATGGCCATGACGGGAACGGTCAAGTTCTTCAACGGCGAGCGCGGCTACGGCTTTATCAAGCCGGATGACGGCGGTCGCGATGTCTTCGTTCACATCACTGCTGTGGAGCGAGCGGGACTGAAGGACCTTGCCGAAGGACAGCGTATTACTTTCGAAGTCGAACCGGACAAGAAGGGGAAGGGACCGAAGGCGGTCAATTTGGTCATCCTTTCCTAGCGGGCCTGACTCAAAAAACCTTGCGCAAAAAAAGTCCCGGCCGCGAGCGGCCGGGAGGTTATTGTCCGGTATTTTCTTATTTGGCTATCAGAAGTGATAGTTCACGCCTGCGCGCACAACGCTGGCGCTATAGCCGTTTGACACGCCTGTGATTGCGAACTGACTCGTCGACAGATCGATGTAGAGATATTCGAGCTTGGCGGTCCAGTTGGGCGCGAAGCCCACTTCCGCACCGGCACCGATGGTCCAGCCGGCGCTCGTATGCGACTCGGTCCAGCCGAAGGTCTGCGCACGCAGCTCGCCGAAGGCGAGGCCGGCGGTGCCGTAGAGCAGCACGTTGCTGAAGGTATAGCCGGCACGGCCGCGCAGAGTGCCGAACCACGGATTGGAGAACTTCCACGGCGCGAAGGTGTCATCAGCGCCGGCGGCCTGGATATCGCCCTCGACGCCGAACACCCATGGACCGTTCTGGAAATTATAGCCGGCCTGCACACCGCCAACGAAGCCGGAGGGCTTTACGGGTGAGTTACTCACCGACCCCCACTCATAGCCGAGATTGGCACCGAGATACGGACCGGCCCAGCTATAGGCATTGAGCGGCTGATTGACGGTATAGGGCGCACGCTGCCCGTAATTGAGATCGGCGGCCTCTGCCGAAGCTGTCCAGCCGGCGGCAACCAACACGGCCGCGCCCACAACGAGCCTCTTCATCACACACTCCAACGCAACTGCCGTAAACCAGTGCGATGCCCGCGCCGCCGCGCCGCGCCACGTCGCATGGTTACGGAACCAAGACCTTTTCGCGTAAGATTTATCGAGAGTTTTAAGTTAAAGCGCTGTTAAGACCCGTTACCGCGCGCTTAACAGACTTAAGGAAGCGTTACCGGGAACCGCGCCCGCCATTCTGTGCGTGCAGCATGGCCGGAACTTCAAATCGGCATCCCCAGCGCCTAAATTCGCCCCATGGTTCACGATTCCACCGACAATCCGGACGACGCCCGCGCACCCAAATCCAGGCGCGGCATGGCACCGGACGCCCCGTCCCAGGAGACGGCACCGCCGGACCTCGATCCCGCCACCACGGGCAGCGACGACGAGGACGATGCGCTTCTGCCCGATATCTTGGAAGAGAGCGGCGCGGTCGGCGAAGAGCCGCTGGCGAGCGGCCATGAGGCAATCGAGCGCGCGGTCCGGCTCGCGCCGACCTCGCCCGGCGTCTATCGCATGCTCAATGCGAATGCCGACGTGCTCTATGTCGGCAAGGCCAAGAACGTCAAAAAACGCCTCTCCAACTACGCGCGCCAGAGTGCGCCGCAACCGGCGCGCATCCTGCGCATGATCGCCGCCACCGTGACCGTGGAGATCGTCTCGACCAACACCGAGACCGAAGCGCTGCTGCTGGAAGCCAACCTCATCAAGCAGCTGCGGCCGCGCTTCAACGTCCAGCTGCGCGACGACAAGTCGTTTCCCTATATCCTGATCACCGGCGACCATTGGGCGCCGCAGATCCTGAAACATCGGGGCGCACAAACCCGGCCCGGACGCTATTTCGGCCCGTTCGCTTCCGCCGGCGCCGTCAACCGCACCATCACGGCGCTGCAGCGCGCGTTCCTGATCCGCTCTTGCACCGATTCCTTTTTCGAGAGCCGCACCCGGCCCTGCCTGCTCTACCAGATCCGCCGCTGCGCCGGTCCCTGCACCCGCGAGATCGATTTCCCCGGCTACACGACCCTGGTGCGTGAGGCGACCGACTTCCTCTCCGGCAAGAGCCATGCGGTGAAGCAGGAGCTTGCCGGCGAGATGGAGAAGGCGGCCAATGAGCTCGAATTCGAGAGCGCGGCACTCTACCGCGACCGCCTTGCCGCACTGTCGGCGATCCAGTCGCAGCAAGGCATCAATCCGCGCACGGTGGAAGAGGCCGACGTGTTCGCCATCCACCAGGAGGGCGGCTTCTCCTGCGTCGAGGTGTTCTTCTTCCGCACCGGCCAGAACTGGGGCAACCGCGCCTATTTCCCGCGGGCGGAGAAGACCTTTACGCCCGAAGAAGTGCTCGGCTCCTTCCTCGCCCAGTTCTACGACGACAAGCCGCCGCCGAAGAACATCCTGCTCTCGCATGAGATCGAGGAGAGCGAGCTGCTTGCCAACGCGCTCTCGATCAAGGCCGGGCACAAGATCGAGGTCACCGCGCCGAAGCGTGGCGAGAAGAAGGAACTCGTCGCCCATGCGCTGACCAATGCGCGCGAGGCGCTGGGCCGGAAGCTCGCGGACACCGCGACGCAGGGCCGCCTGCTCGACGCCATGGCGACGACGCTGAGCCTGCCGCATGCCCCCAAGCGCATCGAGGTCTACGACAACAGCCACATCCAGGGCACCAACGCGGTCGGCGCCATGATCGTCGCCGGCCCGGACGGCTTCGTGAAGAACCAGTACCGCAAGTTCAACATCAAGTCGGAAGGGCTCACGCCCGGCGACGACTACGGCATGATGCGCGAGGTGCTGGAGCGCCGCTTCAAGCGTCTCATCAACCCGCCGGAGGAGGGCGCCAAGGTCAAGGACGACGATTTTCCGCAATGGCCCGACCTCGTGATCATCGACGGCGGCCGCGGCCAGCTCAATGCCGTCCGGGAGATCTTTGCGAATCTCGGCCTGACCCAGGTGTCGCTGATGTCGGTCGCCAAGGGGCCGGACCGGGATGCCGGCCGCGAGACCCTGTTCATGCCGGAACGCGAGGCGATCAAGCTCGAGCCGCGCGACCCCGTGCTCTATTTCATCCAGCGCCTGCGCGACGAGGCCCACCGCTTCGTCATCGGCTCGCATCGCAAGCTGCGCAAGAAGGACATCCGCGAGGCCGGTTTGCAGGAGATTCCGGGCATCGGCCCGTCACGCAAACGTGCCTTGCTGCATCATTTCGGAACCCTGAAGGAGATCGAACGGGCCTCGATCGCCGATCTCGGCAAGGTTCCGGGGGTGAGCGCCGAAAGCGCCCGCAGGATTTTCGAGTATTTCCATCCCCAGCCGGGGTGAACTAAAGGGGGCCGTGGTCATATGGTCGTCGCATCCCGCACCCCATTTGGGGAGCGGAACGGTTGACCTTCGGGCCACAGCGGTATTGGTAGGACGGATGAACATCGCCACGACACGAGGGACGACCAGCCGCGCGATGTCCCTCCCGAACATCCTCACCTATGGCCGGATCGCCGCGATCCCGGTCGTGGTCGGGTGCATCTATGCGCAGTCGATTCTGGATCAGCCACTGTGGCTGCGCTGGGTCGCGGTCGCTATTTTCATCGCGGCAGCAGTCACCGATTACCTCGACGGCTACTACGCGCGGATCTGGAATCAGCAATCGGCGTTCGGCCGGATGCTCGATCCGATCGCCGACAAGCTGCTGGTCGCCTCCTGCCTGCTGATGCTGGCCGCCGACGGTATCATCCATGGCTGGTCACTGTGGGCCGCCATCGTGATCCTGTGCCGCGAGATCCTGGTCTCGGGCCTGCGCGAATATCTCGCCGCGCTGCGCGTCAGCGTGCCCGTCACCAAGCTTGCCAAGTGGAAGACCACGGTCCAGCTCGTCGCCATCGGCTTCCTGCTCGCGGGCGAGGCCGGCGACCAGGTCGTGCCTGTCGTGACCCAGATCGGCCTGTTGCTGCTGTGGGCTTCGGCGATCCTCACCATGTACACCGGCTACGATTATTTCCGCTCCGGCATCCATCACCTCATCAAGGAGGATGAGGTATGAAGGTGAAGTATTTTGCCTGGGTGCGCGAACGGGTCGGCAAGGCCGAGGAGACCGTCGAGCCGCCAGCGACCGTGCGCACCGTGGAAGAGCTCATCGCCTGGCTCTCCGGCCGGAGCGAGGCCTATGCCTACGCCTTCGAGAAGCCGAAGGTCATCCGCGCCGCGATCGACCACGCCCACGTCAAGTCGGACGCCGCGATCGCGGGCGCCCGCGAGATCGCGTTCTTCCCGCCGATGACCGGCGGCTAGGCCCATGACTTCCCCTGCGACCACCGGCCCCGTCACCATCCGTATCCAGGAAGACGATTTCGACGTTGCGCGCGAGACCGCGCTCCTGACCAGGAGCCGGACTGACATCGGTGCGGTCGTGAGCTTCTCCGGCATCTGCCGCGGCGACGAGGGAAGCGCGAAGATCGCCGCGTTGACGCTCGAACATTACCCCGGCATGGCCGAGGAAGAGATCAAGCGTCATGTCGACGAGGCGACCACGCGCTGGCCGCTCAACGGCGTCACGGTCATCCACCGCGTCGGGCGGTTCATGCCCGGCCAGAACATTGTGCTGGTGTTGACCGCATCGCAGCATCGTCAGGCGGCGTTCCAGGCAGCCGAGTTCCTGATGGACTATCTCAAGACCAGCGCGCCGTTCTGGAAGAAGGAAGAGAGCGCCACCGGCACCGGCTGGGTCGAAGCCCACACCCGTGACGACGAGGCCGCCGCGCGCTGGACGAAATCCTGATGGCAAGAGCTTCAAAAAAGACCGCGCGCGGCCGCGCCGCGCCCAAACTTGCGAAAGTCGGCCGCGGCGAGCTTGGCACGCTCATCGACTTCGTCCGCTATGCCGTGAGCCGCTTCAATGAGGCCAAGCTCGCCTTCGCGCACGGAACGACCGATCCGGTGGCGGAAGCGGCCTTTCTGGTCTGCGAGGCCCTGCATCTGCATCCCGACCAGTTCGAGGCCTTTGCCCACACGCGCGTCACGGCTGCGGAAGGCAAGACCATCCTCGATCTCATCCATAAGCGCGTGACCACGCGCAAACCGGCCGCCTATCTCGTCAACAAGATCTACCTGCGCGGCCTGCCCTTCTATGTCGACGAGCGCGTTATCGTCCCGCGCTCCTTCATCGGCGAGCTCCTGGATTCGCATTTCGGCGGCGACGGCGAGTCCGGTTCGCTGATCGACGACCCCACCGCCGTCGAGCGCGTGCTCGACCTCTGCACGGGATCGGGATGCCTTGCCATCCTCGCCGCGTATCACTTCCCGAATGCAACGGTCGATGCCGTCGACATCTCCAGGGGCGCGCTCGAAGTCGCCGCGCGCAATGTCGGGGAGCACGGGCTCGATGAGCGGGTCACCCTCCATCGCGGCGACCTGTTCGCCCCGCTGGGCGACAACAGATACGACCTCATCATCACCAATCCGCCTTACGTCGATGCGGAAGGCATGGCGGCATTGCCGCCGGAGTGCCGGGCCGAGCCGAAGCTCGCCTTCGACGGCGGCGCCGACGGTCTCGACGTGGTGCGCCGGATCCTGCGCGACGCCCCCGATCACCTGACGCCGGATGGCGGATTGATCTGCGAGATCGGCCGCGGCCGCGAATTGGTCGACGAGGCCTTTCCGGAGCTGCCGCTGCTCTGGCTCGACACCGAAGACTCCGAAGGCGAGGTGTTCTGGATCGCGGCCGCCGATCTCGGCTGATCGGTCACCGCGGCGGCGCCCGGCGCGGAACAAGTCAAATCCCGTCACGTTCATCCCCGACGAATGTCTCGCTCTCGGAGGATGTCCGCATGCTCGCGCCATCGGGCGAATTGCTGCGCGCCGGCATGGCGCTGAAACTCAACCATCTCAGGCGCGCCACCCGGTCTTACTTGCGTGACCGCACCAGCCAGGCCACGGGACGGGCGACGTCCTATGCGGTCGCGGCCGGCCTGTTCGCCGTGGCCGGGCTGTTCCTGATCGCGGCCTTCTTTGTCGGTCTGGTTGCCTTGTACCGCTGGATCGCAATCACCTACGGACAATTCTGGGGCTTTGGTGCCGTCGGCGCGGTCCTGCTGGTCCTGGCTGCGTGCTGCGCCGGCGCGGCTCTGGCTCAAACGAAGCGTCGGGACAAGCCGATCGTGCCGCTGGCCAGCCGCCTGCGCGTTGCGATCGCCACCCCGCGGATTCCGCGTGGAACGGTCAAGCAGGCAGTGAAAGAGGTCGCGACGACGATTCCCCTCGCGCCGCTCGCGCCCGGCGAACGCCGCCATGGCGGCAACACCCGGCCCGTGCGCGCCAACCGTCCCGTGCAGCTGGGTCTGATGCTCGCAGCCGTCGGGCTGCTGGGCTTCACGGCCGCGCGCCGGAGACGGCACCGGCACGGATTGGACGCGTGAGATGCCCGCGCGGCGCTCAGGGCAGCTCGACTCCTGGCTGCTGGTCGCCGCCACCGCCGTCTTGGTGCTGACCGCAGAACGCTACTTCCAGAACCCCGGCGTGATCCGGCCGGGTCCTCCGCAAGACCACCGCAACAACGAAGCAAGCTCTCCCGAAACGCGCGTAACCCGTGCCGCGACGCAGCCCGGCCGCGGGCGCCGTTCCAGAAGCCCCTTCGCGATCCCCTGGGCCGGCTGGAAGGATATCTTCCGGCGCACCTATCAGCGCATCGACGACGATCGCTTGCTCGCGACCGCCGGCGGCGTCGTGTTTTTCGGGCTGCTCGCGATCTTTCCGGCCGTCACCGCGCTGGTCTCGTCCTATGGGCTGTTCGCCGATCCCGCCACGATCAGCGCCAATCTCCAGACCCTCGCGACGATGCTGCCCGAGGGCTCGTTCCAGATCGTCGAGGACCAGGTCGCGCGCGTGGTGTCGAAGGGCAATACGACGCTTGGTGCCACCTTCCTGCTCGGCCTCCTGCTTGCGATCTGGAGCGCCAATGCCGGCGTCAAATCGATCTTCGACGCCCTCAACGTCGCCTATGAGGAGCGCGAGAAGCGCAGCTTCATCCGGCTGAACTCGGTGTCGCTGGCCTTCACGGTCGGCGGCATCGTGGCACTGCTGCTGATGGTGGGTGCCGTCGTCGCCTTCCCGCTCGCGCTCAATCATCTCGGCATGGCGCCCGAAAGCAAGTTGATTGTGGCGCTGGCACGATGGCCGCTCCTGTTCCTCATCCTGCTCGCGGCGCTCGCCATCCTCTACCGCTTCGCACCCAGCCGCGACGCGCCGCGCTGGCAATGGCTGAGCCTCGGCGCGGTGGCGGCCGCCCTGCTCTGGATTGCCGGCTCCGCCTTGCTGTCCTGGTATCTGTCCGAGTTCGCCAATTACAACGCCACCTACGGCTCGCTCGGCGCGGCGATCGGCCTGATGATGTGGATGTGGATGTCCGCGATCGTCGTCATGCTCGGCGCCGAGCTGAACTCGGAGATCGAACGGCAGACCCTGCGCGACACGACCACCGGGGAGCCCAAGCCGCTCGGCAGCCGCGAGGCGGTCGCCGCGGATACGGTCGGCGCCGCCGCCCCGGCCTGATGTTGAGGTCAGGCCGAACGCCGGCCTGACCTCAAGCCGCATCAGCGCTTGGTGATGACGGCTTCCAGATATTCGCTGTGCACGACGACCGTGCCGTCGTCGGCATGGTTGAACTCGCCAAGCAGCGTGATGAGGTCGCGCCGCAGCGCAGCCTGACCGGACTCGTCGAGTGCGGCGAAGGCTTTGAGCATCGGCCCGTAATACGACTTGAAGATTTCGAGCCAGTGCTCCGGCGAGCGATAGCGGAACACGAACATGCGCGGCTCGGCGGCGATCTCCGACGCCTGGTCTCCAAACATCTCCTTGAGGCGGGACGGTGTGCCCCACAATGCCGGTGACTTCACGCCGGCCGGCGGCGCCACATGTCCGCCGATGGTCTTGAACAGCTGGCCGATGAAGCCTTGCGGCGTCCAGTTGGCGAGGCCTATCTTGCCGCCGGATTTGCAGACCCGTGCGAGTTCGGCAGCAGCCTTGTCCTGGTCCGGCGTGAACATCACCCCAAAGGTCGAGACGACGACGTCGTAACTGCCATCGGCAAACGGCAGCGCTTCGGCGTCCGCCTCGCGGAATTCGACCATCAGACGATCGGCTGCCGCGCGCTCGCGGCCGCGCTTGAGCAGCGCCGGAACGTAGTCGGTCGATGTGACGTCACACCAGCGCCGGGCCGCCGCCAGCGTCGCATTGCCGTTGCCGGCAGCGACGTCCAGCACTTTGCTGCCGGCGCGAAGGTCCAGCGCCTCGCAAAGCTGCTCGCCGACGATCTGCAAGGTGGTGCCGACGATGGCATAGTCGCCGGACGACCAGGCGCCGTGCTGGCGCTGCTTGACAGCGGCGAGATCGGGTTGGGCTGCGGCGGGCTTGAGCGCGGCGGATGTCGACATGGCAATCTCCTGCGGTTGAAAGCGCCGGGACGATAGGGCGCATGCGGGTCGCTGGCCTTGAGACCAGCGTTATTTTACGCTGAGAGCACCTTGATTTCCGCACGGAGGCCGAGGCGAGGCGTGGCGTTTCAGTTCGAGGATTTCGTGCTCGATCCCGAGCGCCGCGAATTGCGGCGAGCGGACTCGCTCGTCGCGCTCGAGCCCCAGGTGTTCGATCTTCTGCTCTATCTCGTCCGCAACCGCGAGCGCGTGGTGACGCGGGACAATCTGCTCGATGCGGTCTGGAACGGCCGCGTCGTCTCGGAATCGACCCTTACCAGCCGGATCAACGCAGCACGGCGCGCGGTCAACGACAATGGCGAGGAGCAGCGGCTGATCCGCACCATCGCGCGCAAGGGCGTGCGCTTCGTCGGCGATGTCACGGAACTTTCCTCGGCCGCAACGCCCGCGGCGTCAGCCCTACCGTCCAACGCGCCGCCAACGGCATTGCCGCTGCCAGATCGTCCGGCCATCGCGGTCCTGCCCTTCACCAACATGAGCGACGAAGTCGAGCAGGATTATTTCTCCGACGGCATCAGCGAGGACATCATCACCGCGCTGTCGAAGCTGCGCTGGTTCTTCGTCATCGCGCGCAACTCGTCCTTCATCTACAAGGGCCGCCCGGTTCATCTGCGGCAGGTCGCGGAAGAACTCGGCGTGCGCTATGTCGTCGAAGGCGGCGTCCGCAAGGATGGCGGCCGCGTCCGCATCACCGCGCAGCTCAACGACGTCGCAACCGGCAGTCATCTCTGGGCTGAGCGCTATGACCGCGAGCTCGCCGACGTCTTCGCCGTGCAGGACGAGATCACCGAAGCCATCGTCGCCGCGATCGAGCCGCAGCTCTACGCCGCGGAGAGCTTTCGCGCCCAGCGCAAGCCGCCCGACAGCCTGGACGCATGGGATCTCGTGATGCGCGCCCTTTCCCACTACTGGCGCGTGACGCGGCAGGATCATGTCGTGGCGCAGGCGCTGCTCGAGAAGGCCATCGCGCTCGACCCGAACTACGGCAAGGCGCTCGGCCTGCTCGGCACCAGCTACATGTTCACGGCGCACATGGGCTGGATGGAGATGGCCACGGCAATACCCCTCGCCGAGCGCGCGGCCAGGGCCGCGATCCGCGCCGACGATGAGGATGCCTGGGCCCACAATGCGCTCGGCCATGTCCATCTGTTCGCGCGGCGGTTCGAGGACTCGCTCGCCGAGTTCGAGACCGCGCTCCGGCTCAATCCGAATTTTGCGCTGGCGCAGGGCTATTATGGTTTGGCGCTGGGCTATTGCGGCCGCTGGCAGGATGCCGACGAGGCCGCGCGCCGAGCGATCCGCCTCAGCCCGCGCGATCCCTACGCGCCGGTCTATTTCGGCATCGCCGCCTTCGCCCGCTTCCTCGGCAGCGACTACGCGGAAGCGATCCGGCTCGCACAGGAGTCCCTGCGCCAGCGTAGCGACTTCGTCGGCGGGCACCGGGTGCTGGTTGCCGCTGCCGGCATGGCCGGACAAACCGAGACCGCCCGGGTTGCCCTGAAGGAACTCCACCGGGCCCAGCCGAACGTTTCGCTGACCTGGATCGCCGAATTCATGCCGATCAAACTCGCCTCCGATCGCGAGCACTACCTCGAAGGCTTTCGCCGGGCTGGCCTGACTTGAAGGGCAAACGGACCACTATCCCCTCGAATCAACAATGATGTTAGGGTCATGCGGCTTGGGGGAGCATGAGGCGTGACGGGTTCGCACAGTAACCCGTGTTTTCCCGGGTGAGGCAGTCAGCTCTTGAGGCGTAACGCGCGGCATGATTCGCATTTCGACGATCTTCATCGCCATCTGCATGGTTCTGGTCGCGGCCTCGCTCGGGCTTGTGCTCTACGCGGTCGCCGGCATCAGCGGAACCGAATCCGCGATCGTGGCGCTGACCGCGCTGACCTTCCTGATCCTCTACAACGCGGTGTCGATGCGGCTGCGCGACCGCAGCGACGTCGGCGGCCAGATCGCCGACCTCTCGCGCGGCACCGCCGACCTCGCCCGCCAGGTGGCCGAATTCGGCCGTCGGCTCGCTGCGATCGAAGGGCGCATCGCCTCGTCCAATTCGACCAATTCCGACCGCATCCAGTCGGTGGTCGGCGAGATCAACGAGCTCGGCGGGCTGGTCAGGCAGCTTGCTTCCACCGTGTCGACCCATGAGGACCTGCTGGCTGGCGCCGCGCCTGCAGCTGCGGCGGCTCCGGCCGCGAGGCCGGACCCGGAAGCGCCGATCGACCTGATCGCGCCGCTCGGGGAGCGGCCGGCGCCGCCGCCACTGCTTCCCGCGGCTCCCCCGCCTCCCGCAGCGCAGCCGCGGCCGGCACCGGCAGTTCAGGCCCGAACCGCCCATCCACTTCAGACCGCCAACGGACGCAACCAGACCCAATTGCTGGCGATGCTCCGCCACGCGATCGACGAGAACCGCATCGACATCTTCCTCCAGCCGATGGTGACGCTGCCGCAGCGCAAGGTGCGGTTCTACGAGGCGGTGACACGGGTCCGCGACGAGCGCGACCAGTTGATCGCCGCCGAGGAGTTCATCAGCATCGCGGAGGCCTCGGGCCTGATCGGGCGCATCGACAACATGGTGATGCTGCGCTGTGTGCAGGTGCTGCGCCGCCTCATGGTCCGCAACAAGGACGTCGGCGTGTTCTGCAACGTCGCGGCCTCCACGCTCGGCAATTCGACCACCTTCGCGCAATGCCTCGACTTCCTCGAAGCCAACCGGGCGCTGGCGCCGTCGCTGGTACTGGAGTTCAAGCAGTCGACCTTCCGCAATCTCGGCCCGGCCGAGTCCGAGAACCTCGCCGCGCTCGCCCAGCGCGGCTTCCGCTTCTCGATCGACCATGTCACGGATCTGCGCATCGAGCCGCGCGAACTCGCCGACCGCGGCGTGCGCTTCATCAAGGTTCCGGCCACGCTGTTGCTCGACCCGAGGCAGGCCTCGACCTCCGACATCCACCCGTCCGACCTCTCCGACCTGCTCGGCCGTTTCGGCATCGACCTGATCGCCGAGCGGATCGAAGGCGAGCGCGCCGTGGTCGATCTGCTCGACTATGACGTTCGGTTCGGCCAGGGGTTCCTGTTCGCGCCGCCGCGGCCATTGCGGCCGGAGGGGGCATCTGCTACCGGCGGGGCCTCGCCGAACCAGGCGCAGGATATTCAGGGATCCAATGGCTCCGCTCCACTCAGCCAAGGCGCGACGTCAGCCGCACCTCCGGCACAACGCATCACCGGCAACGCGGCGCTCGCGCGCCGGATCTGATTGGCCGCGCGCATCATGACCACGCTGCATTTCGCCGAAAGCCTGCGCGAGCTCGTGGGCGATGTGGACGTCGTGCTCAGCGACATCTGGGGCGTGGTCCACAACGGCCTGGAATCTTTCCCCGAAGCCTGCGAAGCGCTGCACACCTATCGCAGCCGCGGCGGTACGGTGATCCTGATCACCAATGCCCCACGCCCCGCCGACTCCGTGCAGCGGCAATTGCGCAAGCTCGGCGTCGCCGACGAGACCTATGACGCGATCGTCTCGTCGGGCGACCTGACCCGGCTCTATGTCGCCGAACATCCCGGCCGCAAGATGTTCTGGCTGGGCCCCGAGCGCGACAACTCGATCTATCGGGGCTTAGATGCGGTGACCGCGCCGCTGGAACAGGCCGACTACATCGTCTGCACCGGCCTCTATGACGACGAGACCGAGACGGCGGAAGACTATCGCGGCATGATGCTGAAGGCGCGCGAGCGCAAGCTGACGCTGGTCTGCGCCAACCCGGACATCGTGGTGGAACGCGGCGACCGGCTGATCTATTGCGCCGGCGCGATCGCCGAGCTCTATCGCGAGCTCGGCGGCGAGGTGATCTTCTACGGCAAGCCGCACCGGCCGATCTACGAGCGCGCGATGGCGCTCGCCGGCGAACGCCAGGGCCACCAGATCGACCGCAGACGCGTGCTGGCGATCGGCGATTCCGTCCGCACCGACCTCACCGGCGCGCGCGAATTCGGCATCGACTGCCTGTTCGTCACCCGCGGCATCCATGCCGAGGAGTTCGAAGGTCTCGACCAGCTCGACCCGGCGTCCGTGATGGAATTGTTCGGCCACCCGCCGAAGGCGCTGATGCGCGAATTGAAGTGGTGATGCCGCCCTGAGCGGCGCCTGCTTAGACCAATTGCTAAGCTATGGAGATCGTCATGGCCGGGCTCCCCCCCCCCATCCACGTCCCACCACGCGTGCACAAGAACGTGGATGCCCGGGACAAGCCCGGGCATGACGATCCTGATGAAAGATTGTTATCCGAAGAAGCGTGCGCGCCTTACGCGCTCGCCATGTCCGGGAAGACCGCCTCGATCTTGGTCTTCAGCGTCGCCGCGTTGAACGGCTTGACGATGTAGTTGTTCACGCCGGCCTTCTTGGCCGCGATCACGTTCTCGGTCTTCGATTCCGCCGTGATCATGATGAAAGGCGTGGTGGCGAGGTTCGGATCCGCGCGCACTTCGCGCAGGAGGTCGTAGCCCGTCATCGGCTCCATGTTCCAGTCGGAGATCACGAGGCCGTACTTCTTGCCGCGCATCTTGTTCAGCGCCGCCGAACCGTCGCTGGCATCGTCGATGTTCTCGAAGCCAAGCTGCTTCAGCAGATTCCTGATGATGCGGATCATGGTGCTGTAGTCATCCACCACCAGAACCGGCATCGACAAATCAACCGCCATCTCGACTCCCCCAACGCAAACCCAGGAATATTACGATTGAAGCTGCCAGGCCGGGAGGCCCGTGCAGTTCCACGTTCCAAGGACTAGCATCAAGGCGTTAAACAGCCCGTTAACTGGGGCGGCCCCCGAAGAATTGAAATCGCGTTCAATGCCGCCGCCTCCCCCGCTTGACTTCGCCGGGCGGGTCAAGCCACGGTCCCGGCCGGTCCCGCCCGGCTCGAGAATTCCCCTGATGGCCCCGCATTTTACCGTTATCCGCGACACCACGCCGGATTCCGCTATTCCCCGGGGCGCCGTGGTCGCCATGGGCAATTTCGACGGGGTTCATCTTGGCCATCGCGCAGTGATCGCAGCGGCCCTGGAGATGGGCCGGGCGCATGGCCGCCCTGCGCTGGCATTGACCTTCGAGCCGCACCCACGGCGATTTTTCAGCCCCAACACCCCGCAATTCCGCCTGACGGACGAGCGGGCCAAGCTGCGGCTTCTGGCCGGGACCGGGCTCTCCGGCGCCGTGGTCATGACCTTCGACAAGGCAAGAGCCGGCACCAGCGCGCAAGATTTCATTCACCATGACCTGATCGGGCGTCTCGGTGTCAGCGCCATCGCGGTCGGCTATGACTTCCATTTCGGCAAGGGACGGGTCGGCTCGCCGAGCCTGCTGGTCAACGAGGCGCCCCGGCTCGGCATCGAGGTCGACGTACAGCCGCATGTCGATTTCGACGAACGGCCGGTCTCCTCCAGCGCCATCCGGATTGCACTCGCCGAAGGCCAGCTTGACGAAGCCACCACCATGCTCGGCGCCCCCTGGTTCATCACCGGCGAGGTGATCCATGGCGAGAAGCGCGGCCGCGACCTCGGCTACCCCACCGCCAACATCCGCCTCGACGCCAATTGCGGCCTCAAGCACGGCATCTATGCGGTGCGGGTCGGCCGCGGCGCCGAGCGCTTGGACGGGGTGGCCAGCTTCGGCCGCCGCCCGACCTTCGACAATGGCGCTCCTCTCCTGGAAATCTTCCTGTTCGACTTCAAGGGCGACCTCTACGGGCAGGTGCTCGACTGCGCCTTCGTCGGCTTCATCCGCGAGGAGCTGAAATTCGACGGCATCGAGGCCCTGATCCGCCAGATGGACGACGATTCCGCCCGCGCCCGCGCCATGCTGGCGGCCGCCCCGGACGCATTTCCGCGGCTTGGCGTCATCGATTGAGGCCGAAAACCGGCCGGCCGGACCTTTGCGCTTCCCTTAGCCCCCTGCTATGGAGAGCCCATGTTTGCGCGGCGCATCATAGGAATTAGCGGCCCGGCTTCCGCCTGAGCCTTTGGCTCGGCGCAAGACCGGGATTTCGTCGTTTCACCCCGCGATTCCGCATCGCCATCCGTCTTCCCGCGCCCTTCCGAGCCAGTCAGCCTCATGTCCGAAAAGCCGCAAAAGTCCCAAAAGTCCGAAGTCAAAGACTATTCGAAAACCCTGTTCCTGCCGCAGACCGACTTCCCGATGCGCGCCGGCCTGCCGCAGCGCGAGCCGGAGATCCTCAAACGCTGGTACGAGATCGGCCTTTACGAGAAGCTGCGCGCGGGCGCCAAGGGCCGCGACAAGTTCGTGCTGCACGACGGCCCGCCCTACGCCAACGGCAACATCCACATCGGCACCTCGCTGAACAAGATCCTCAAGGATCTCGTCACCAAGAGCCAGCAGATGCTCGGCTTCGATTCCAACTACGTGCCGGGCTGGGACTGCCACGGCCTGCCGATCGAGTGGAAGGTCGAGGAGGAGCACTATCGCAAGAAGGGCAAGCAGAAGCCCGACTTCCGCGACAGTGCGGCGATGATCGATTTCCGGAAAGAGTGCCGCGCCTATGCCACCCACTGGCTCGGCGTGCAGCGTGAGGAGTTCAAGCGTCTCGGCGTGATCGGCGACTGGGATCATCCCTACGCCACCATGAGCTTCCCGGCCGAAGCCCAGATCGCGCGCGAACTGATGAAGTTCGCCGCCAACGGCACGCTCTACCGCGGCTCCAAGCCGGTGATGTGGAGCGTGGTCGAGAAGACCGCGCTGGCCGAAGCCGAGGTCGAGTACGAGGACTACACCTCCGACATGGTCTGGGTGAAATTCCCGGTGACCTCGCCGGCACATGGCGTGCTCGCCTCCGCGAGCGTCGTGATCTGGACCACCACGCCCTGGACGCTACCCGGCAACCGCGCCATCTCGTTCTCGCCGAAGATCGCCTATGGCCTCTACAAGGTGACGGACGCACCGGCGGACAACTGGGCCAGGACCGGCGATCTCCTGATCCTCGCCGATGCGCTTGCCGACGAGGTGTTCAAGCAGGCGCGTGTCACCGCCTATGAGAAGGTGCGCGACGTCCCCGCCGACACCATGGACGCAATCGAATGCGCCCATCCGCTGAAGGACCTTGCCGGCGGCTATGACTTCACCGTGCCGCTGCTGTCGGGCGACCACGTCACCGACGACACCGGCACCGGCTTCGTGCACACCGCCCCGAGCCACGGCCGCGAGGACTTCGACGTCTGGATGGCGAACACGCGCGACCTCGACGCGCGCGGCATCAACAGCACGATTCCCTACACCGTCGACGAGAACGGCGCCTACACCGACCATGCCCCTGGCTTCGTCGGCAAGCGCGTCATCAACGACAAGGGCGAGAAGGGCGATGCCAACGAGGCCGTGATCAAGGCGCTCGTCGAAAAGGGCATGCTGCTGGCGCGCGGCCGGCTCAAGCATCAATATCCGCATTCCTGGCGCTCCAAGAAGCCGGTGATCTTCCGCAACACGCCGCAATGGTTCATCGCGATGGACAAGGATATCGCGGCAGGCGGCAAGACCAAGTCCGGCGACACGCTGCGCGCCCGCGCGCTGCACGCGATCTCGGTGACGCAATGGGTGCCGCCGTCCGGTGAAAACCGCATCAACGGCATGATCGAAGCGCGCCCCGACTGGGTGATCTCGCGCCAGCGGGCCTGGGGCGTGCCGATCGCCGTGTTCGTGCGCGAGAAGGCTGACGGCTCCGCCGAGATCCTCCAGGACGAGGCCGTCAATACCCGCATCGGCGACGCCTTCGAAAAGGAAGGCGCCGACGCCTGGTACGCGAAAGGCGCGCGCGAGCGCTTCCTGGGCGCGCATGCGAACGAGGGCTGGCAGAAAGTCGACGACATCCTCGACGTCTGGTTCGATTCCGGCTCGACGCACGCCTTCGTGCTCGAAGACCCCGTGCACTTCCCGGGGCTGTCAGGCATCAAGCGCAAGATCGACGGCGGCACCGACACCGTGATGTATCTTGAAGGCTCGGACCAGCATCGCGGCTGGTTCCACTCCTCGCTGCTGGAAAGCTGCGGCACGCGGGGCCGCGCGCCCTACGACATCGTGCTGACCCACGGCTTCACCCAGGCCGAGGACGGCCGCAAGATGTCGAAGTCGCTCGGCAACACGATCGAGCCGCAGGCCGTCATCAAGGAATCCGGCGCCGACATCCTCCGGCTCTGGGTTGCGTCCTGCGACTACACCGACGACCAGCGCATCGGCCCCGAGATCCTGAAGAACACGGTCGAGACCTATCGCAAGCTGCGCAACACCGTGCGCTGGATGCTCGGCACGCTGTATCATTACAAGCCGACAGAGGCGGTCGCGCCCGCCGAGATGCCCGAGCTCGAGCGGCTGATGCTGCACGAGCTCGCGATGCGCGCCGAGCTGATCGGCAAGGCGTACGAGACGTTCGACTTCAAGAACGTGGTGGCGACGCTGTCCGCGTTCCTGAACAGCGAGCTCTCGGCGTTCTACTTCGACATCCGCAAGGACACGCTCTATTGCGATCCGCCGTCCTCGCCGACGCGCAAGGCGGCGCTGACCACGATCGACCTGTTGTGCTCTTCGATCCTGACATGGCTGGCGCCGATCCTCAGCTTCACTGCGGAGGAAGCCTGGCGCATGTACCGGCCGGATGCGGAGCCTTCAGTGCACCTCACGCTATTTCCGGCGGATCTCGAAAAGCTCCGCGACGACAAGCTCGCCGCGAAATGGGAGGCGATCCGCAACGTCCGCCGTGTCGTCACCGGCGCGCTCGAACTCGAACGCGCCGCCAAAAACATCGGCTCGTCGCTGGAGGCCTCGCCGGTCATCTATGTCGCCGAGCGCGACATGCTGGCGACGCTGTTCGACACCGACCTCGCCGAAGTCTGCATCACCTCGAACTACGAGGTGCGCGAGGGCGAGGCGCCGGCGTCTGCGTTCCGTCTCGATGCCGTGCCCGGCGTTGCCATCGTGGTGGAGAAGGCGGTCGGCACCAAATGCGCCCGCTCCTGGAAGATCTCGCCGACAGTCGGCGAAGACCCCGAATACCCCGACGTCACCCCGCGTGATGCCAAGGCGCTGCGCGAATGGAAGGCGCTGGGAGTCGGCGTTTGATCTAGCGTCGTCCTGGCCTAGTGCGCAATTGCGCACGGGAGCCAGGACCCATTACCACCGTCGCCAATTGCAGCGAAGGCTGATGACCACGAGTCTTTCAATCAACGACCGCCTGGGGTTATGGGTCCTGGCATTCGCCAGGACGACGGCGGAGTGTGCCGCGGCGGCGTTGGGTCACTCACAATGACCCCCCTCCGCGCCGGCATCGTCTCGGCCATCGCCACGGTCATCCTCGACCAGGCCTCCAAGCTCTGGCTGCTGAACGGGTTCGACCTCGCCCGTCGCGGCGCGGTGAAGGTAACGCCGTTCCTCGACCTGGTGCTGGCCTGGAACATCGGCATCAGCTTCGGCTGGCTCCAGAACGACAGCCAGGCGGCGCAGCTCGCGCTGATGGCCGTCAAAGGTATCGCAGTGGTCGCGCTGGCGATCTGGATGGCCCGCTCGCACACCCTGCTTGCGACCATCGCGCTCGGCCTGATCATCGGAGGCGCCATCGGCAATGGCATCGACCGCCTGGCCTATGGCGCGGTGGTGGATTTCGCCCTATTCCACATCGAGATCGGCGGAAATACCTATAATTGGTATGTGTTTAACCTCGCCGACGTGGCCATCGTTGCTGGGGTGGCGGGGCTATTGTATGATTCCTTCCTGGGGGTACCCGCCGCAAAAGCGCCCTGATCCCGGCCGATACGACCGGCAGGTGGAACCCGCTTTTTGCGAGAATTTGAGCCGCGCGCGAGCGGCAATCTGCCACAAAATGGAACAGGTACACTGATGCGCAGCTCGAAGACCAGCGGTTCGATGGTTCGAGACCCCCGGTGGGGGTTCTGGCGGGCGTTGAAATTGTCCGCTGTCGCGCTCGGCGTCGGTCTCGTCATGGCAGCAGGCGCGGCCCGCGCCGGCGACGATGACGAAGACGATCGGACCTTCGAGGAAAAGATCATCGATAATTTGATGTCCGGCCTCGGCGCCAAGAGCATGGAAACGCCCGGTATTGAATACCGTGAACGTTCGCCGCTGGTGGTGCCGCCGAAGCTCGACCTGCCGCCGCCGGCAGCGTCCGCCGAGGCGGCTCCTCCGAACTGGCCCAAAGACCCGGATGAGAAGCGCCGCAAGGAGGCTGCCGCTGCCAGGAAGAAATCCGGCACCAAGTTCCTGAACCCCTGGGAAGCGGCCCGACCACTCACTCCGGCCGAGTTGAACGCCGCCAAGACCAACGGCAGCAGCCGCACGTCGAGCAACGACTCTGTCCAGCCGGGCGGAAACAATCCAACCATGAGCCCCAGCCAGCTCGGCTATAAGGGCGGTCTGCTCGGCATCTTCAAGGGTGACAGCGAAGAATCCAAGCAATTCACATCTGAGCCGCCGCGGGCATCCCTGACCGAACCACCGCCCGGATACCAGACGCCCTCGCCCAACTACGCCTATGGCGCCGGGGGACCGGATAAGTCCAAAAGGACATATTTTGACGTGCTCAGCGGCAAGGAAAAAGAGAAATAGCGCTCTTGCCGATTGGCGTCCCCATACGGAACTGCCGCAATCGCCCGGTGTAGGCCGGACGAAGCACATGACTTATCTTTAACTTCACGATGACGGCGTTCTCTGCTTCGTGACGCGAAGCCTCAGCCGCACGGTGTAGCATGCCGTGCCGCCGAGCCGGACATCCGGACCTCGGCCTTTCACTAGGGATCATGATGTCCTCTTACCGATCGGCTGCCTGCCTCCTTGCCGCGCTGCTTTCGACGAGTGTCCTCTCAGCCAGCGCGGCCCTCGCCCAGACCACGGTGACATCGGCCCCGCCCGCCAGCTTCACGCTCAGCAACGGCATGCAGGTCGTGGTGATCCCGGATCACCGCACGCCCGTGGTCACGGAGATGATCTGGTACAAGGTCGGCTCGGCCGACGAGACGCCGGGCAAATCCGGGCTCGCGCACTTCCTCGAGCACCTGATGTTCAAGGGCACCTCGAAGCATCCGGTCGGCGAATTCTCCCAGACCGTGCTCCGTGTCGGCGGCAACGAGAACGCCTCGACCTCGGTCGACTACACCAACTATTACCAGCGCGTGCCGCGCGAGCAGCTGCCGACCATGATGGAGTTCGAGGCCGATCGCATGACCGGTCTGATCCTCAAGGACGAGAACGTGCTGCCCGAGCGCGACGTCGTGCTCGAAGAGTACAACATGCGCGTTGCCAACAATCCGGACGCGCGGCTCAACGAGCAGATCATGGCCGCGCTCTATCTCAACCATCCCTATGGCCGGCCGGTGATCGGCTGGCATCAGGAGATCGAGAAGCTCGATCGCGAAGATGCGCTGGCCTTCTACCGCCGCTTCTACGCGCCGAACAACGCGATCCTGGTGATCGCCGGCGACGTCGAAGCAGCCGACATCCGTCCGCTGGTCGAGCGCAATTTCGGCTCCATCCCCGCCCAGCCCGCGATCCCGGCACGCCGCATCCGTCCGCAGGAGCCGGAGCCGGCGGCACCGCGCACCGTCACGCTGGCCGACCCGCGCGTCGAGCAGCCGAGCCTGCGGCGCTATTATCTCGTTCCCTCGGCGACCACGGCTGCGGCCGGCGAAAGCGCGGCCCTGGACGTGCTCGCGCAGCTGATGGGCAGCGGCAGCAATTCCTATCTCTACCGCGCCCTCGTCGTCGACAAGCCGCTCGCGGTCTCCGCCAACGCCAGCTATTCCAGCATCTCGCTCGACCCGACGCAGTTCGCGATCTCGGCCGCGCCGAAACCCGGCGTCGGCTTCGCCGAGGTCGAGCAGGCGGTCGACGGCGTCATCGCCGACATCGCGCAGAACCCGATCCGCGCCGAGGATCTCGAGCGGGTCAAGACCCAGCTCATCGCGGAAGCGATCTACGCCCAGGACAACCAGGCGGTGCTGGCGCGCTGGTATGGCGGCGCGCTGACCACGGGCCTGTCGATCGAGGACATCAGGAGCTGGCCCGACCGCATTCGCGCGGTGACCGCCGAGCAGGTTCGCGCTGTTGCGCAAAAATGGCTCGAGAAGAAGCGTTCGGTGACGGGCTATCTGGTCAAGGACACTGCGACCACCAAGCGCGAGGAGAAGCGTTCGTGACCTATCCCTTCCTTCGCGCAAGACACTTCCGACGCACAAGGCACTTCGCGCTGTCCTTTGTCACCGGCGCGGCGCTCGCGCTCGCCGCGGTCTCGCCGTCGCAGGCCGCAGCAAAGATCCAGCGCCTGATCTCGCCGGGCGGCATCGAGGCCTGGTTCGTGCAGGACGCCACCGTGCCGCTGATCGCCATGGAATATTCCTTTGCCGGCGGCTCGGCCCAGGATCCCAAGGACAAGTCGGGCGTCGCCAATCTCGTCGGCGATCTCCTCGACGAAGGCTCCGGCGATCTCGACTCCAAGACCTTCCACGAGCGGCTCGACCGCCGCGCCATCGAGCTCTCCTTCAGCGCCACCCGGGACACCTTCCGCGGCAGCCTGCGCATGCTGCGCGACAACAAGGACGAAGCCTTCGACCTGTTGCGGATGGCATTGACCTCGCCGCATTTCGACACCGCCGACGTCGAGCGCATCCGCTCGCAGGTGATCTCGGGCCTGCGCCGCGAGACCACCAATCCGTCGTCGCTGGCGAGCCGCAGATTCCTGGAGGCCGCCTTCGGCGATCATCCCTACGGCCGGCAGACCAACGGCACGCTGGAGAGCGTGCCGACTGTCACTGTCGCCGACATGAAGGACTATGTCGGCCGCGTGCTGGCCAAGGACACTTTGAAGGTAGCAGTCGTCGGCGACGTCGATCCGGCGACCCTCGGCAAGCTGCTCGACCACACTTTCGGCAGCCTGCCCGCCAAGGCCAATCTCGTGCCGGTCCCCGACATCGAGGCGGCAAAACCGCCGCAGCGCGCCTTCGTGCCGCTCGACGTGCCGCAGACCGTCATCACCTTCGGCGGCCCCGGCGTGAAGCGCAGCGATCCGAACTTCATGGCGGCCTATGTCGTCAACCACATCCTTGGCGGCGGCGGACTGTCCTCCCGGCTCTATCGCGAGGTCCGCGAGAAGCGCGGGCTGGCCTATTCGGTGTTCGAATCCCTGCTCTGGATGGAGCATTCGGCGGTCTTCATCGGCAATACCGGCACCCGCGCCGACCGCGCCAGCGACACCATCGACGCCATCGAGAAGGAGGTGCGCCGGATCGCCGAGGAGGGCCCGACGCAGAAGGAGCTCGACGAGGCCAAGTCCTACCTCAAGGGCTCGCAGATGCTGGCGCTGGATACGTCCTCGAAGCTCGCCCAGGCGCTGCTGCAATATCAGCAGGACAAGCTTCCGATCGACTATATCGAGAAGCGCAACGCCATCGTCGACGCGGTGACGCTGGACGACGCCAAGGCAGCCGCCAGGCGCCTCTGGGGCCAGGGCCTCCTGACCGTCGTCGTCGGCCGCGCCCCGCAGGCCGCCGCGCAGCCGGCGGCAGCGGCGCCCAAGTCGAACTGAGGTCTTCCATCCGCTGTGGCCGGGCTTGCCCCGGCCATTTGCGTTTCGCATGAGCGCCATTGCCGAACGTGGACGTCCGGGATATGTCCGGACATCACGAATGGTGCCATCATGCTGCGGATATCCCGCGATCTCGTCATCGACGAGGACGACATCGAGATCGGCTTCGTCCGCGCCTCCGGCCCCGGCGGGCAGAACGTCAACAAGGTCGCAACCTCGGCCCAGCTGCGCTTCGACACGCGCAAGCTGACCCTGCCGGAGGATGCCACGATCCGGCTCGCCCGCATCGCCGGCCAGCGCATGACCAAGGACGGCGTGATCGTGATCCACGCGCAGCGCTTCCGCACCCAGGAACGCAACCGCCAGGACGCCATCGACCGGCTCGTCGAGATCCTGAGCGAGGCGATGATACGGCCGAAGCCACGGCGCGCGACACGGCCGACCTTCGGCTCCAAGCAGCGCCGGCTTGAGGGCAAGAAGCGTCGCAGCGACGTCAAGGCCGGACGCGGCCGGAGTTTCGACGATTGAATGGACAAAGACCTCCGGCCGCCAAGCGACCGGAGGTTTGCAGGTTCACGTTCCGGCGTCAGTAGCGCTTGCCGGTGGCGGGACTGCCCGAGGCGGAATCGTCGACCGTCCCCTTGTGCGCTGCGCTTCCCGTTGTGCCGACCGCGCCCTTCGTTCCCTTGGTCGACTTCATGCCCACCTTCTCACCCGCGGCGCCCTGCTGCGTGCCGAGATCCTCATCTTCGCTGGCTGACGCGCCCCCCTGCATGGGTTTGCTTTGCACGGTGCCGCCGGGCTTGGTGCCAGATGACGTGCCTTGCGCGAAAACGGGCGTCGCAATGAGGGCTGCAAGAGCGCATGCGATTGCAGAAGTCTTCACCAACTTCATCCATTTCTCCTGGATTTTTTGCGATGACCGGGTCGGCTGCGTCCTGCGCCGTCCGCCTGCACCGGACCGGTTCATCGCATAGAGAGTTCGAACGGCGCGATCGCGATGCAATCCGCTTCGTGTGGTGATCGTTTAGGGATTTCGAGGCGGTTTCGCGGAATTGTCCTCCGCATATGCGGCAGCGTGGAACACGTTCCCCGTGTGCATTAGACGTACGCGAGGTTGGACGCGCCCACATTTGCCATGTGGGAAGCTCGACCTTCCCCATGCATTTGTGCCCACGAGGCATTAGACTGGGATATTCGCCGAGTGAGCCCATGCCCGTCCGCCAATTGCCAGAGCAAGTCGTCAACCGCATCGCCGCCGGCGAGGTGGTCGAACGGCCCGCGAGCGTGGTCAAGGAACTGGTCGAGAACGCGATCGATGCAGGTGCGAGCCGGATCGACGTCTTCACCGATGGCGGCGGCCGGCGGCGAATCGGCATCACCGACGACGGCAGCGGAATGACGGCGAAGGATCTCGCGCTCGCGGTGGAGCGCCACGCCACCTCCAAGCTCGACGACGAAGACCTGCTCCAGATCCGCACGCTCGGGTTCCGCGGCGAGGCCCTGCCCTCGATCGGCTCGGTCGCGCGTCTCTCGATCACCACGCGCCATGCTGGCGAGCCGCACGCCTGGGCGCTCACCGTCGAAGGCGGCGCGAAGTCCGAGATCATGCCGGCGGCGCTCGCGCATGGCACCCGCGTCGAGGTCAACGACCTCTTCTACGCGACGCCGGCGCGGCTGAAGTTTCTCAAGACCGACCGCACCGAGGCCGAGGCGATCCGCGAGGTGGTGCGGCGCCTCGCGATGGCGCGGCCGGACGTCGCCTTCACGCTCGCCGGCGAAGAGCGCGCGCCGGTGACCTGGGCCGCGGCGCTGCCCGGCGCCGCCGGACGGCTGACGCGGCTCGGCGACATCCTCGGCGCGGAATTCCGCAGCCACGCCATCGAGGTCCATGCCGAGCGCGACGGCGTCGTCGTTTCCGGCTATGCCGCAGCGCCGGCGCTGACGAAGGCCAACGCGCTCGGGCAATATCTTTTCGTCAACGGCCGCCCGGTGCGCGACAAGCTGATCTTGGGGGCGGTGCGCGCGGCCTATTCCGACTATCTGCCGCGCGACCGCCATCCGGTGCTGGCGCTGTTCGTCACGCTGGATCCGCGCGAGGTCGACGCCAACGTGCATCCGGCCAAGACCGAGGTGCGCTTCCGCAACGCAGGCCTCGTGCGCGCGCTGATCGTCCATGGATTGAAGGAAGGGCTCGCACGCGAGGGCAGGCGCACCGCCGCCAACAGCGGCGAGAGCGCATTGTCCTCGTTCCGGCCCGCGTTCACGCCGCGCCCGGCGAGCTGGGACTGGCGGGCCTCGCCATCCGCCCCAGTCGCGCCGATGCCGTCATTCGATGGCGCGGCAGCGCCTGCCTTCGCCGAGCGCGCCCAGGCGGCGTTCGACGTCGGCGCGCCCAGTGCCGACGTGCGGTTCGAGACGCAGCCCGTCAGCGACCTCGTCGATCGCCCGCTCGGCGCCGCGCGCACGCAGATCCACGAGACCTACATCGTCTCGCAGACCCGCGACGGCCTCATCATCGTCGACCAGCATGCCGCACATGAACGCATCGTCTATGAGCGGCTGAAGGCCTCGCTGGCCGCCAACGGCGTGCAGCGGCAGATCCTCTTGATCCCCGAGATCGTCGAGATGGACGAGGCCACGGTGGAGCGCCTGCTCGAGCGCAGCGAGGAGCTTGCCTCGTTCGGGCTTGCAATCGAATCCTTCGGCCCCGGCGCGGTCGCCGTGCGCGAGACGCCGTCGCTGCTCGGCAAGACTAATGCCGGCGGCCTGCTGCGGGATCTCTCCGAGCACATGGCCGAATGGGACGAAGCGCTGCCGCTGGAGCGGCGCCTGATGCACGTCGCCGCCACCATGGCCTGCCACGGCTCGGTGCGCGCCGGCCGCAGGCTCAGGCCCGAGGAGATGAACGCCCTGCTCCGCGAGATGGAGGAGACGCCGAACTCCGGCCAGTGCAATCACGGCCGGCCGACCTATGTCGAGCTGAAGCTGTCGGATGTGGAGAAGCTGTTCGGGCGGCGGTGACTTACGCGTTGCGCTTCAAAAACACGAACTCCGTGTCGTCATAGGCGCGCCGCTCCAATTCCTCGAAGCCATCAGGCGCCGCAAACTGCGCGGCCTTCGCCTCTTCGACCACCAGCAACGCGCCCGGCGTGAGCCAACCGCCGTCGCGCAAGCTCACAAGCGCCTTCTCCGCAAGTCCCCTGCCATAGGGCGGATCGAGGAACACCAGCGAGAACGGCTCGACGGGATGCGCCGGGCCGAGATCGGTCGCATCGCGGCGATAGACTTTTGTCACCCCGCCGAGGCCGAGCGATTCTACATTGTTGCGCAACAACGCCCGCGCCTCCGCACCGTTGTCGACGAACAGCACGAACTTCGCGCCACGCGAAGACGCCTCGATGCCGAGCGCGCCGGTGCCGGCGAAGAGATCGAGCACGCGCGCGTCCTCGATCGGATCGTCATAGGCGTGGACGAGGATGTTGAACACGGACTCGCGCAGGCGGTCCGCCGTGGGGCGAATGTCACGCGAAGACGGTGAGGCGAGATTACGCCCCTTCAAGCGACCGCCGACGACGCGCAACTAGTCCTCCCGCGGCGTCAGGTCGCGCTTGCCGTGATAGCCGCGCTTGGGACGGCGCGGCGGGCCGTAGCCGCTCGCT
The DNA here is from genome assembly GCF_000472645.1 of Bradyrhizobium sp. WSM2254. Taxonomy (NCBI): domain Bacteria; kingdom Pseudomonadati; phylum Pseudomonadota; class Alphaproteobacteria; order Hyphomicrobiales; family Nitrobacteraceae; genus Bradyrhizobium; species Bradyrhizobium sp. WSM2254. The sequence continues at coordinate 66,259 of NZ_AXAB01000031.1, forward strand.
TCCGCCTCGTTGCGCTCGCGCGCCTCCTCGCTGCCGGTGCGCTGCACCAGCACGCGGCGGCCCTTGCGGTCGTTGATCACGTCACGCTTGCTGGCAGGCTTCTTCTCGCGCGGCGCTTCGCCATCGGGTGAAGAAGATTTCTGCGGCACGTCAAACTGCGCGCCCGACTTCTCGATCACCTTGTCGCCGAGCTGTTCGCGCAGCACGCGCGACTTGATCTCCTCGACCTGGCCTTCGGGGACTTCGCCGAGCTGGAACGGGCCGTAGGATACGCGGATCAGCCGGTTCACCTCGAGCCCGAGATGGGCGCAGACGTTGCGCACCTCGCGGTTCTTGCCTTCGCGGATCGCGAACACCAGCCAGACATTGGCGCCCTGGTCGCGCTCCAACGTCGCATCAATAGGACCGTATTTGACGCCCTCGACCTCGATGCCAGCCTTGAGCTGGTCGAGCTGCGCCTGGGTGACGTCGCCATGGGCGCGGACGCGGTAGCGGCGCAGCCAGCCGGTGTCCGGCAGCTCGAGCGTGCGCGCGAGGCCGCCGTCATTGGTGAGCAGCAACAGGCCTTCGGTGTTGAAGTCGAGCCGGCCGACGCTGATCAGGCGCGGCAGACCTTCGGGCAGATTGTCGAACACGGTCGGACGACCCTCGGGATCGTCATGCGTGGTCATGAGGCCGCGCGGCTTGTGATAGAGAAACAGCCGCGTGCGCTCGCGCGGCGGCAACGGCTTGCCGTCGACAGTGACGACGTCGTTCGGCGTGATGTCGAGCGCCGGCGAATTGATGACGCGGCCGTTGACGGCGACGCGGCCCTGCGTGACCATCTCCTCGGCGTCGCGGCGCGAGGCAAGCCCCGCGCGCGCCAGCGCCTTGGCGATGCGCTCGCCGGCCTTCTTCGGCTTCGGCGCTTCTTCGCGGCGCGGCCGCCCCTCGAAATCTCGATCGCGCTCGCGATAGGCGCCACGGCCGCCGAAGGCCGGGCGCTTCTCGAAGATCCGGCTCTCGTCCTCGTTTTCGCGGCGCGGACGATCACCGAAGCGGCCTTCGCTGCGCGGATGCTCGTGCCAGTCGGAGCGGCCTTCGGAGCGCTCGCGCGGGCGATTGAATTTCGGACGGTCGCCGCGCTCGCCATCGCCGTCACGACGGGGGCGATCGAACTTCGGGCGATCATCGCGCGGCCGATCAAACTTGGGACGATCGAATTTGGGCCGCTCGCGGAACGGACGATCGCCCGAGGGACGATCGTCGCGCGAACGCGAGAACCGGGGACGATCCTCACCGCCTTCGCGCTTCTGCCAGGGCTTGTCCTCACCGCGGTCGCGGCCGCCGAAATCCTTGCGCGGGCCCTTGCTGAAATCCTTGCGCGGCGGCCGGTCGCCGCGCGGACCCGCATCGCGCTTCTGCCACGGCTTTGAATCGCTGCGCTCGCCACGATCACGCGGCCGGTCGCTGCGGTCCGGCGCACCACGCGAAAACTTCCGTTCGCCGTCGAACTTGGGACGATCGCCACGCGGCGCGTAGGGCCGCTTGTCGCCGAACTTCTTGTCGCCGGTCCGGCCTGCGGGGCGGGAATCGTCGCGATCCCGGCTGCGCGGCGGACGGTCGTCGCGGCCATAGGACGGGCGATCGCCGCGCGGCTTGAACGGCCGCTTCTCGCCGTCACGCGCGCCGCGATCCGAAAACGGACGGTCGCCACGCGGCTTGAAGCTGCGCTCCTCACCACCACGGTCGTCGCGCTTGAAGCGCGGGCGGTCGTTGAAATCGCGGCGCGGCGCATCGCCCTCCTCGCGTCGGCGGAACGGACGGCTATCGCGGTCGCCGCGGGGCGGGCGGCTGTCGCCCTTGCCCTCAGGGCCGCGCTTGGCGAACTTCTTCTCGGGGCCGCGCGGCTTGCCGGACCGGCCCTTGGCCGGGCCACGATCACGCCGGCCGCGGGAATCGTTGTCTTTGTCGCTGTCGCGAGGCATGAATAATCTCACTCAGGGGGTGGCCAGAAAGCATTGTGCGCGCTCGTTTCGAGCCGCATGCTCAGGCAAAACCGGTATTCACTCTTGCTGAAGGCGGAGCTACTAGCAGGTTTCTGGCGATGATACGAGGCTTGAAAGCCCCCTCTTTCATGGATTTGGCGCTCAAAACGGCCGAAAATGCCGGAAAGGCGGGCGAAGTTCCGATCGGATGCGTGGTCGTCCGCAATTACGAGGTCATCGCCACCGCGGCGAACCGGACGCTGACCGACTACGACCCCACCGCCCATGCCGAGATCATTGCGCTGCGCGAGGCCGCGAAAAAGATCGGTAGCGAGCGCTTGGTCGACTGCGACCTCTACGTGACGCTGGAGCCCTGCACCATGTGTGCGGGCGCGATCTCTTTTGCAAGGGTCAGGCGACTCTATTACGGCGCCGCCGATCCCAAGGGCGGCGCGGTGGAATCGGGCGTGCGGTTCTTTGCCTCACCAACCTGCCATCACGCGCCGGACGTCTATTCCGGTGTCGGCGAGAGCGAAGCAGCGCGGCTGCTGCGGGAGTTCTTCCGGGAGCGGCGGTAGATTCACATATTCCGCCGTCATGCCCCGCCTAGTGCGCAATTGCGCACGGGGGCGGGGCATCCAGTACGCCGCGGCCTATCGATCAACCACCATCGTCTCGGAGTACTGGATCGCCCGGTCAAGCCGGGCGATGACAGCTGTGTGTGTTGCGACAGCGTAGTTCAGCCTGCGAAGAACTCGCGCAACGCCTGCGCGGTGACGTCGGGGTTCTCCTCGGTGAGGAAGTGACCGGAATCCACCGGCATGCCGTCGACATTCGTGGCCCATTGCTTCCAAATATCCAGCGGCGTCGCGGCGGCTTGCGCCACGCCGGCATTGCCCCACAGCGCCAGCATGGGAATGGTGATCTTCTTGCCGGCCTCGAAATCGGCCTTGTCGAGGTCGTAGTCGAAATAGGCACCGGCGCGGTAATCCTCGCACATCGCGTGCACGCGGGCGGGATCGCGGAACGGGGCGATGTAGTGCTCGCGCGCGCGCTCGTCGATGGCGTCGAGCGTCTTCGATTTGGTCTGGCTCGCCATCTTGAAGCGAAGGAAGAACTCGCCATTGCCCGAGATCAGCGTCTCCGGCAGGGGTGCCGGCTGCGCCAGGAAGGTCCAGTGATAGATCTTCAGCGCGTAGGCGCGGTTCATCCGCTCCCAGTAATTATAGGTCGGCAGGATATCGAGCACGGCGAGGCGCGACAGCCGCCCGGGATGGTCGAGCGCGAGGCGGTAGGAGACGCGGCCGCCGCGGTCGTGGCCGGCCAGCGCGAAGTGCACGTGGCCGAGGCGCTCCATCGCCTCCACCATGGCCTTGGCCATCGCGCGCTTGCTGTAGGGCATGTGCAGCGCGTCGCTCTCGGGCATGTCGGACCAGCCATAGCCCGGCAGGTCGGCGATGATCAGCGTGAACTTGTCGGCAAGCTGCGGCGCCACGCGGTGCCACATCACATGCGTCTCGGAGAAGCCGTGCAGGAGCAAGAGCGGCGGTCCCTTGCCGCCGACGCGGGCAAAGATACGGCCGAGGGAGGTGTTGATCCACTCGGAGGCGAAGCCGGGATAAAGATCGGCGAGATCGGACATCTTTCTGCATCCTTGTCTGGTCAGGCGCGGAGGCGCCCAACAAAAATGTCGAAAACAACCCCATGCACAGTAGCGCGGCGTCACCGGCGAAGGGCGCTAAGCCCAACAGCCGACTACGCATTTCTGGAATGTCGGTGTGGCGGCGCGATGGCGCAGGTTCCGTGCGCGCATTCCGGAAAAAAGCCTGTCAGCCCTTGGCCTTCTCGGCTTCCACAGCCTGCCAGCCGATGTCGCGGCGGCAGAAGCCTTCCGGCCAGTTGATGCGGTCCACGGCCTGATAGGCGCGGCCTTGCGCCTCCGTCACCGTCGCCCCCAACGCGCAGACGTTGAGCACACGGCCGCCATTGGCGAGGATCGCGCCGTCCTTTGCGACCGTGCCGGCGTGGAAGATCTCGACGGTGTCGACCTTGGCGGCTTCTTCTAACCCCTCGATGCGCGTGCCCTTCTGATAGTCGCCGGGATAGCCCTTCGCCGCCATCACCACGGTGAGCGCGGATTCCGGATACCAGCGCAGATCGAAATGCTTCAGCTCCCCGTCGCAGGCGGCGATGAACGCCGGCACAATGTCCGACATCATGCGCAGCATCAGGACCTGGCACTCGGGATCGCCGAAGCGGACGTTGAACTCGAACAGCTTCGGCCCCTGCGTGGTCAGCATGATCCCCGCATAGAGGATTCCGCGGAACGGCGTGCCGCGCTGCTTCATGCCGGCGACCGTCGGCAGGATGATCCTGGCCATGATCGCGTCATGGATCGCGGGCGTCACCAGCGGCGTCGGCGAATAGGCGCCCATGCCGCCGGTGTTCGGGCCGACGTCGTGGTCGAACACGCGCTTGTGGTCTTGCGCGGAGGCCAGCGGAATGGCGGTCTCGCCGTCGCACAGCGCGAAGAAGCTGATCTCGCGGCCCGGCAGGAATTCCTCGATGACCACTTCGGTGCCGGCTTCGCCAAAGGCGCCCTCGAACATCATGGCGATGGCGTCCTCCGCCTCGCGCACCGTCTTGGCGACGACGACGCCCTTGCCGGCGGCAAGACCGTCGGCTTTCACCACGATCGGCGCGCCCTGGCTGATGACATAGTCGCGCGCGTCCTTGGGATTGGTGAAGCGCTTGTAGGCGCCGGTCGGAATGCCGAATTCGGTGCACAGCGCCTTGGTGAAGCCCTTGGAGCTTTCGAGCTGGGCGGCCGCCCCGCTCGGCCCGAACGCCTTGATGCCGGCGGCGGTGAGATCATCGACGATGCCGGCGGCAAGCGGCGTCTCCGGGCCGACCACGACGAGCTCGACCGCGTTGGTCTTGCAGAAGTCGATCACGGCCGCATGGTCGGCAACATCGAGCGCCACGCACTCCGCTTCGCGCGCGATGCCGGCATTGCCGGGCGCGCACCAGAATTTGGTCACCAGGGGGGAGGCCGCAATCTTCCATGCGAGGGCATGTTCGCGACCGCCGGAACCGAGCAGGAGAATGTGCATCGAAGGCTCGAAAAGAGGGGTTTGCTGGGGGCGGAGGTCGCACGAATCGCGGCGGGCCTCAAGGGGGCGCCGTTCCAATTCCCCGTCATTCCGGGGCGCGCGTAGCGCGAGCCCGGAATCCATTGGCCCGCAGCGTTGGTAGTGAAATGGATTCCGGGCTCGTCGCTGGCGCTCCGCCCCGGAATGACGGCTAGACCTGCTTCCCCGCGATGATCTCCTGCAACGTCGCGACATGCCTTGCAAACGCGCCGCGGCCCGTCGCTGTCGCGGTCACCGTGGTCTGCGGCTTCTTGCCGACAAAGGCCTTCTCGACCGAGACGTAACCGGCCTTCGCCAGCGTCTCGATATGGGCGCCGAGATTGCCGTCGGTGGCTCCGGTCAGCTTTTTCAGCCGGGAGAATTCGAGGCCCGTGGACACGGGCAGCGCATTCAGCGCCGCCATGATCTTGAGCCGCAGCGGCTGGTGGATGATGTCGTCGAGCTCCGCCATTCGCTAGATCCGCCGCATCCAGAGGCCGCCGAGGATGAGCCCGCCGCCATTGACGAAGGCCATCCAGAGCGGAAACGTCTCGCCGATGAAGAAGAAGCCGATCAGCGTCAGCGCGGAGATGCCGAGACCGATCGCTACGAACGCGTAACCAAACCAGAGGCCCGCCAGCGTGTAGAACAGCATGAAATAGATCGGCCAAAACGTGCCCAACTGGCGCGGACCGAAATGACCGATGACTGATGTCACGAGGTAGCCGAAGGCGAAGAACAAGGCGAACACCAGGACCAGCCTGATATTGAAGGCTGCGCCATGGGGCTGATGCGGCGGATTGAGCAGGCGGATCGCAACCAGACCGCCGACGCCCAGAAAGTCCGAGGCAACCCAGGCGTAGACGGCATAGACCGGCCAGAGCCACGTCACGAGATTGGCGGCAAACACCAACACGCCCCACCAGACAGCCGCGAGGCTTGCGAGCTCATAGAGCTGCGATTGCTTCAACCGCTGGACGATATCGTCGATATCGGCCAGCGCCGCGGAGGCCTCCTTGCTGTCGATCATGACTGCCCTGCTCCGCGTGTTGCCACGTCCTCGGCGATCACCGAGATCGCTTTCGGGTTGGTGACGATGCCCATGTGGTTGATGCCGTCAATCAGTTTGACGTCGACCGACGGTTTGATCGCCTGCACGGTCTCGGCATATTTGTCCGAGATCATCATCTCGTCGTCGGCGCCGCCGAAGATCGTGATCGGACGCGTCGTCGCCGGAAGGTCGACGCGATAGCCGCGCGTCGCGAAATTGCGCATCAGGCGATCGGAATAGGTGGAAACGAGGTACTTCGCCGAAGTCGCCGGCACGGCCAGGGCGAGCACCGGAAGCTGCGAACAGCAGTCGATGCCGAGCTTGCGCAGCGCAGTCAGGCCCAGGAAGCGCGGGACATCGAGGTTGGCCCAGCCGCCGGCGTGCGGCCTGTTGGTCGGTGCGTCATAGCCAAGATAGGGCGCGAGCAGCACGGTGCGCACGAACATGTCCTGCATGATCGGTGTCGCGGCGACGCGCAGCGAGAAACCGGCACCGGCGGAATGGCCGATCAGGGTGAGCGGCAGGTCGGGCGCCGTCTTGCGCAAATGGGCGACGAAATCGACGAGGTCGTCCTCGAGCTGGCCGACATAGCCGATGTCGCCGCGCGTGCCGGAGCCGCCGTGGCCGCGGATGTCGAGTGCCCAGGTCTCTACCCCGCGCGAGGCGATCGCATGGGTCAACGCATGATTGACGGTGCCGCTGGAGCCGGACGAGCCATGGATGAAGATCGCACCGTGGCCCGTCGCGGGGCCATTCGGCGTGTAGTGGCGATAGCCGATCCAGGTGCCGTCGCGGGCCTGGAAGCGCTCGAGCGGCGGCAGCGTCGAGAAGTCGACGAGCTTCACGGACTCCGAGACCGATTTCATCTCGGGCGGCCGCTCCAGCGGCGTTGCGATCATTGCGGCCACGGTCAGCGCCATAGCGCCGACCGCACACAGGGCCCATTTCAGTCCGTGCAAAACGCCGCGCAGCAGCCGGATCGGCATCGCTCAACTCCCTCGAACATATCAATCAATAGAGAACTCTATATTTCAGAGTACTCTCCAGGTCAATCCGCGGATTGGCGCCGCGCGGCGAAAATCCTTAACGTCGGGCCTGACCCCAAAATGCCGAATCGTTTGCCGATGCCGCCCGCGGAACCCCTGCTCAACGCCCCAGAATTCACCGTCTCCGAGCTCTCACAGTCCCTGAAGCGGACGGTGGAGGATGCCTTTGGCCATGTCCGGGTCCGCGGCGAGATCTCGGGCTTTCGCGGCGCCCACTCCTCCGGCCACTGCTATTTCGCGCTCAAGGACGAGAGCGCCAAGATCGAGGCGGTGATCTGGAAGGGCGTGCACGGCCGCATGCGCTTCAAGCCCCAGGAGGGGCTCGAGGTTATCGCCACCGGCAAGCTCACCACATATCCGGGCTCCTCGAAGTACCAGATCGTGATCGAGGCGCTGGAGCCGGCCGGCATCGGCGCGCTGATGGCGCTGATGGAGGAGCGCAAGAAGAAGCTCGCCGCCGAGGGCCTGTTCGACGAGGCGCGCAAGCAGCTGCTGCCCTGGCTGCCGGAGGTGATCGGCGTCGTGACCTCGCCGACCGGAGCTGTGATCCGCGACATCCTGCATCGGCTGGAGGACCGCTTCCCCCGCCATGTGCTGGTGTGGCCGGTCAAGGTGCAGGGCGAAGGTTCGGCCGAGCAGGTTGCGGCTGCGATCCGCGGCTTCAACGCGCTGCCCGAAGGCAGCAGGATTCCGCGGCCCGACGTGCTGATCGTCGCGCGCGGCGGCGGTTCGCTGGAGGATCTCTGGTCGTTCAACGAGGAGATCGTGGTGAGGGCGGCTAGCGAGAGCATGATCCCGCTGATCTCCGCGGTGGGCCACGAGACCGACATCACGCTGATCGATTTCGTCGCCGACAAGCGCGCGCCGACGCCGACGGCCGCTGCCGAGATGGCGGTGCCCGTGCGCAGCGATCTGTTCGTCGAGGTCGCCGATCTCGCACGGCGCACCCGTGCCTATTGGCAGCGCGCCCACGAAAGCCGCCGCAGTGAATTGCGTGCGGCTGCGCGTGCGCTGCCGGCGGCCGGAGATCTGCTGGCGATCCCGCGACAGCGGCTGGATTCGGCAGGCGCCGCCCTGCCCCGCGGCTTGAAAGCCAACACGCATGCACATTTCCGCAGGTTTACTGCTGCGGGCGCAAAGCTGACGCTGCGGGTGCTGCACGGGCAGATCTCGCAGGCCGATCACCGGCTCACCGTGTGCGGCGAGCGGCTCGGTCTCTCCGCGCGGTCGCTGTTGCGACAGCGGCGCGACCGCTTTGCCGGTCTCGAGGTGCGGCTGCGTGCCTCAAAACTCTCCAACGCGCAGGCGCAGCGCAATGCGATTGCCCGCCAGCGCGAACGCACGCATCGTCTGGCCGAGCGTGCCAACCGTGCGCTGGTGACGCTGCTGCAACGGCTCGACGCCCGCGTCGAGGCCAGCGGCAAGCTGCTCTCGGCGTTGTCCTACCGCGGCGTGCTCGCGCGCGGCTTTGCGCTGGTGCGCGACGAGGCCGGCCATCCCCTGCATTCGGCCGACAGCATCGGGCCCGGCGCGCGCGTCGAGATCGAGTTCGCGGACGGACGTGTCGGCGCGACGACGGATGCCGATCGCCCGGCGCCTGCCGCAAAGCGCGCACAGCAACCGAAGCCGGCCGCGCAGGAGACCAAGCCCGCGCCGAAGCGCGTCGGCAAGCCGGTGGATCAGGGCAGTTTGTTCTGAGGGTGGTGGCTCACTCTCCGTGTCGTCCTGGCGAAAGCCAGGACCCATTACCCCAGGAAGTGGTTTGGCGAAGACTGATCGTTCGGGACTAATACCGCGCACAATCGATAGATTCCGCGGTATGGGTCCTGGCTTTCGCCAGGACGACGTCTGGGAGAGTTGGTCGCCCTCTCAATACACATCAGCGCGGAAGGGTGGGAGACGCAGCAGCCCGCCTCAGCGGCACGACAATCCCGCGTCGATCGTGGTCCAGAAGCCGCAATGTTCCGGCGCGAGCATTGGCGCGCCGGCATGGGCTTCGAACAGGAAGATCGCGACGGTGAAGACGATCAGTGCGGAGGAAAAGAGGACGATGCGGTTGCGCATGTGAGATGCGTTTAACCGACATCGTGGTCGAATGATGGCACCGCCACGTGCTGAAACCGCAGCAATGCGCGATCCGTAGATTCACCGTCGGCCATTATCCGTGCAGGGCGGTGGTCGATGCGGGGCTGTCCGCCTCAAACTGTTCCTCGGGCGGCCCCGCTTGGGAATCCGTCGCCTTATAGCCCGCATGAGCGCAGCGATATGCGGGAACTGTCTTCCCGGATATCGCTTCGCTCATCCGGGCTACTGGATCTTCATCACCGCGCCAGCCACTCCGCGACTTCCTTCTGCGACTCCGCGCGCGCGACCGCATCGGTGCCGAGATGGCCGTGCTCGGGCGCGGCGGCGTCGCTGCTGCCGGCAGCTGAGTGCAGCGGCGTGTTGGCGTGGTCGAAATCGTGATAGGCGCCGGGATAGACCACGATGCGCGCGAGCGCGCTGCGGCCATGCGCACCCTCGACCATCTGGCGGCAGGCCGGCGGCGACGACACGTCGTCATTGGCACCGATCAAGACCAGCGTCGGTACCCGCGTGCTCCAGCCGAGGCCGGCAGAAATCCGGCAATCCGGATAGAACGCGATCGCCGCGCGGAAATCCGGGCCTGCGTCGCGCGCCGCGTTCTGCGGGCGCACCGCCCACAGCAGCGTGCTCGCGCCGTTGGCCCAGCCGATCAGGCTGACGCGGTCGCGCGCGACCCAGGCCTGCTTCATCAGCCAGGCGCGCGCGGCCGCGACGTCGGCGACACGCTCGCGCCGCGCCTTGACGTGCGTCTCCTTGACGCGGCATTGCGGCCCAAGCTCGCGCGAGCCGTAGCTGTCGGGCAGCAACACCGCGTTACCCGCCTTGAGCAACCGCTCCGCCCAGTCGCGATAGCGCGGCAATACGGGATCACCATGGCCGCCAAGGCCGCCGCAGCCATGCAGCGCGATCACGGTCGGAAACGGCCCCACGCCCTCGGGCTTGTAGAGTTGCGCATGCAGGACGCCGGACGACAGCGGAATCTCGACCTGCTGCGGCGCAGGCGCGGCGCGCGCGGCCGACATCAGCAGCATCAGGAACAGGGCGGTCAGTCGAAGGCGCATCGGACTCTGCCGTATCAGGTGCCGGCCGAGGGCGCCGGGACGATCCTTCGCCCGAAGCACTATCATGCGAAAACGGCGGCAAAACATCACAAACCGGTGGGTTTACCGGGCGGACAGGCCGCCCTATCTATGCTACATCCCGTCCAACACATCGTGCCCTCCAGGTTTTTTACGGAGAGGCCTTCCACGGAGACTTTCGACGGTGCTGAACAAGTTCGGCTCTTCCGGCAATGGCGAAGCGCAGGTGCAGTATCTCGACGGCGATTTCCGCGTGATCTCGCCGGGGACCTATGTACGCTGCGCGATCACTGACACGCGGATCCCGCTCGACGAATTGAAGTACTGGAGCGTGGACCTGCAAGAGGCCTACGCCACGCCGGCCGCGGTGCTGCAGCGGCATTTCCCCGGCGCGCCGAAGCCGCAGCCGTGAGGCCGCGCCTGCGCTTCTATTGCTGCTCGGTGGCATCGCCGCCCACGCAGGTCTTGATGAAGGTCTTCCTGGGCTCGCCGACGACCTTCTGATCGATCGCCTGCTTCAGGCAATCGACCCGCGCCTGTGCCATGCAGAGCTGCAGCTGGTCGCGCTTGTCCTGTCCCTTCAGGTTTTGCGTCGAGCCGAGGCATGTCACGCGCTTGGTCGCGGGAACCGGCACTGTGCCGGTCGAAGCCGCGGGCGGCGTCGTTTGTGCAAACACGGGCGCAACAATCAGACACACAAGGCTGGCGGCGACCGTCGCGGACGGCAGTTTCATCGAATTCTCCTGATCGGTCCCAGACCGATAGGCGTTTTGCGATGAATGTCGCGTGAATGATGTCGTCACGCTGGAAAGCCGTTCCTTGTCGTCCTGAAGCGGCACCTCCCGGACTCTATCGCAAGGCGATCCGAGAAAAGTGGAGCGATTTCGTCGAGCCGGGAGCGAGCAATGCAGCCTATCGCGAGGCATGGGGATGGATGTGTCGGCGTCTCAACTGCGCGTCTCAAAAATGATCTCCATCGTGCCGATCCGCGTTGCATCGAACAGTGCTTGCACTCCCTGGTGAGTCATTTCGCGCTGTGGTTGGATTCTTTGTTGCGGGTCGGCGCCCTTAAGTTGTTTGACGAAGTCTTGCTGAAACACAGGGCTGCTACAGTGCATATTAGGTAACTGGCCCTGCTCTTTTTATCGCGCAGACAATCAAGTCAACCAAACGGCCATTGAGCTTTGGAATTGGCGCAGTCTGTGAACGGGCTCATATCGAAGAGCCATCCGGCGGGTTACGATCACCTCGAAAATTTGCAGTGGAATGTCTGTAAATCGAAAGCCAAACGATGGGGGTGATCATGCCCACCATATTGGACCTGCTCTATCGTGAATATTGCCGCGCCCGCCTCGCTGAAATGCGGAAACAGCTTCTGATCGCAGCTGAACGCTCTGAAGCTCTCGCAGCGCATTATCATCCTGCGGATCAGGGTGACGATGAGAGGACGGACGCACAACACAAGACCGGTCGCGGCGTGCCGAATTGAAGCGGCCCCAACACCGGCGATCTCTCCCGCGTAGCAGTGACCAAGCGATTGGCAGCAGTTTGGGAGCAAGCAATGAATACACCCGAATGCTATACTGTCATGGTGGCCTGCGCCTCGTGCCTGACCATCATCGGAATGATAGCCGTTGGGGCGTGGTGAGCATGACTGATTGCTGAACCGCAATCGCAATCCGCTACCTGGGCCGCAGGCAAGCACGTTCAGTCGGACCTACGGCGCCGGACGCAGCACGCGCCGTCCCGCATCGTCCGTCAATGGACGCCGGAAGGCTTTCGCCTCACCTCGGTTTGCAGAATTGATTCTTGCTGTGACGTTAAGCGTTGCCGCCGCTTGATACGATTGCGGCGGCTTCGCTCGAGATCCGGATGACATGTCGCCCCGGTCAATGGCGCGCGGTGTTGGGCTACGGCGGAGCCGCTTTGCCCATCCTGCAAAATCATCGCCTGCCGAACCGCCGCTCGCGCGCCTTGTAGAGATGATCGCTGATCAATTGCCGGAGCGCTGCGGGATCATCGAATTCGAGCTGAACCGCGAACGGCACGATGCCATCGGGCACGCCTTCGTGGCTGCGCAGGCGCGCGAGGTCCTTTTCCGTCGTCACCAGCGTGAGCTGCTCGCGCTGAGCGTCCGCCGTGAGCGCGGCGATCTCCTCGGGCGAGAACACGTGGTGATCGGCGAAGGAACGCGTGCGCGCGACCTCGATGCCGCAGGCGCGCAGGGTGCGAAAGAAGCGCTCGGGATCGCCGATGCCGGCGAAGGCGAAGACCCGCTTGCCGAACAGCTGCGCGACCGAGGCAGCATCCGGCTTCAGGCGCGCGCGCAGCTCGGGCTTGTTGCGCTTGGCAAGCTCGGCGGCGACATCGTTGGCGGCACGGCCGTCGCCGATCAGCACCAGCGCGTCGGTGCGCGCGAGCTGCGCCTTCAGCGGCGCGCGCAGGGGTCCGGCGGGAAACACGTTGCCGTTGCCGATGCCGCGCTCGCCGTCGATCACGATCAACGAGGTATCCTTCAGCAGACGCGGGTTCTGGAAACCGTCGTCCATCAGGATCACGGTCGCGCCTTGTGACTTTGCAAGGGCCACACCGTCGAGGCGGTCGCGCGCGACGACGACCGCAACGTCGCGCGCCATCATCAGCGGCTCGTCGCCGATGTCGGCTGCGATGTGACGCGCGCGATCGACCACGACAGGGCCCTTCAGGCGTCCGCCATAGCCGCGGCTGAGCACCACCGGGGTCTCGCCGAGCTCGCGCAGCAGCCTGGTCAGCGCCAGCACGGTCGGCGTCTTGCCGGCGCCGCCGACATGATAGTTGCCGACGCAGATCACGGGGATGCCGGCATCGAATCCCCTAAGCGCCATGCGACGCGCCGTGATCGCGCCATAGAGCGCGCCCAGGGGACGGAGGATTTGGGACTCTGGGGAACGCGGCCGGTACCAGAAGGCCGGCTCACGCATTGGCGGCTCCCATCTCGATCCGCAATTGCAGCAGATACGGCTCCAGCGCGGTCATGGTGCGCTCCAGCGCGCCGCCGAGCTGGTCGACCACGCTTCTGCCTGCGTGCTGCAGCTTATCGCGCACGGCGGGATCGGCGAGCAACTGGCCGAGCTGCTTGACCAGAAGCTCCTGCGTGTCGGCCTGGCGCGCGCCGCCGCTCGCATCGAGCGCTTCGTAGACTTCGGCGAAATTGAAGACGTGCGGACCGTGGACGATGGCAGCACCGAGCTTGATCGCCTCGATCGGATTCTGGCCGCCGTGGCGGATCAGCGACCCGCCCATGAACACGATCGGCGAGAGGCGGTAGAACAGGCCGAGCTCGCCCATGGTGTCGGCGACATAGACATCGGTGGTCGCCGTCGGCAGCTCCTCGCGCGAGCGCAGCGCCGGCTTCAGGCCCGACGCGGTGATCAGGCCCGAAATCGAGGAGCCGCGATCCGGATGGCGCGGCACGATCACCGTCAGGAGCTGCGGGAAGAAGCCGACGAGGCTGCGATGCGCCGCCACCAGCATCTCGTCCTCGCCCGGATGGGTCGAGGCCGCGACGATGATCGGCCGCCCGCGCGTCATCGCCATCAGCCGTTCGAGCTTGGCGGGATCGGCGGGCGGCGCCGGCACGTCGAGCTTGAGATTGCCCGTGGTGAGGACGTCGCGGCCGCCGAGCGCGGAGAAGCGTTCGGCATCGGTCTTGGACTGCGCGAGACAAATGTCGAAGCGCGACAGCAGCGCCGAGATGGTGCCGTACATGCGCTGCCAGCGCGGGAAGGAGCGCGGCGACATCCGCCCGTTGATCAGCACCATCGGCACCCGTCGCGTTGCGCCCGCCAGGATCAGGTTCGGCCACAAATCGGATTCGATGAACAGCGCCAGCGACGGCTTCCAGTGGTCGAGGAAGCGCGCGACATAGCGCGGGGAATCATACGGCACGTATTGATGGATGACGTCGGGCGGGAAACGCTTGGCCGCCACCGCGGCCGAGGTGACGGTGCCCGACGTGAGCAGGATGCGCAAATTGAGATCGCGCAGGCGCTCGATCAGCGCCGCCGCGGCCAGCACCTCGCCGACGCTGGCGCCGTGGATCCAGACCAGCGGACCATGCGGCCGCACGTCCCGGGACAGGCCGCGCCGCTCGCCGACGCGCGCGGGATCTTCCTTGCCCTGCTTCAGCCGCCGCTTGATCAGCGCAGGCGCGAGCGGCACGAGGCCGGAGGCCAGGCGTTGATACATCCGCAGCGTCATCGGGAGCGCGTCAGGCATCTTCCGGCCCCGGGCGGCCGAGCTGCGCATAGGCGCGCCGGGTCGCCTCGTTCAACGTCTCCTCCAGCTCCAGCCGCAGCGCTTCCATCATGGCGGCGTCGGCGTCCGGCGGAACGTGGATTTCCTTGATGCCGACCAATGCGCCCCGCCCGAATGGCAAATTGATGGTGGTGCGGTCCCAGTTCTTGAGCCGGATGAAGCGGCTGGTCGCCATAGCAAAAGGCATGATCGGCCGCCCCGATTCCCGTGCCAGCATGATGATGCCGAGCCCGGCCACGCGCGAGCGCTTGGGGACATCGGCGGTCAGGGCGACATTACAACCGTCCTGAAGCGTCCGCACCATTTCCTTGAAGGCGCCGACGCCGCCCTTGCGGTGGAAGGCGCCGCCATGGTCGCCGGAACCGCGGATGGTGCCGATGCCCAGCCGCTCGGCGGCGATCGCGTTGAACTCGCCGTCGCGATGCCGCGAGATCAGGACCCTGGCCTTGTACCAGTCCTTGTTCTTGATGAAGGGGGTGAGGAAATGCTGGCCGTGCCAGAAGGCGAAGATGGCGGGGATCTGCGGCTCGACGCGCTCATAGACGTCCGGCGGATCGAACGTGAATGTGTTGGTCCGCCAGACCAGACGCAGATATTCGGCCGCCAGGACCCCGACGGCACGCTGAACGAAGCTGCTCCGCAGCGTATTGCGAAGCAGCCTTTTCAACGCGCCTTCGTTTCTTGATTCGGGTCGAGCAGCCGGTGGAGATGGACGATGAAGTAGCGCATCTGCGCGTTGTCGACCGTGCTCTGCGCCTTGGCGCGCCAGGCGACGTGAGCAGAGGCATAGTTCGGATAAAGGCCGACGACCTCGACATCGTCGAGGTTCTTGAAGGTGTTGTGCTCGAGATCGAGCAGTTCGCCTCCGATGACGAGATGGAGCAGTTGTTGCGGGGCACTATCTGGCATGGGTTCTGTTCCTAACGGGCTGCCCGGCAAAGCAGTGTTCGACAAGCACAGCGAAAGCGCTCAGGGCAAGGGACGATTTCGAAAATGCGCGACAATGCTCGCATGACGATCGCGACCCGCTGCCACCAGCACCCCGTGCGCCACTTCCCGGCGGTTATAGAGGATGGGATCTCCGGAGAGGTCGCTCATCCTACCATCCGCTTCCTGCACGATCAAATCGGCCGCCGCAAGGTCCCAATCATGGCTGTTGCCGCCCGCAAAAGCCGCATCCAGCGCGCCATGGGCGACCCGGCAGAGCCGGAGCGCGAGCGAGCCGATTCGCGGGTGCAGCTTGATGTCGCCGCCGGCGGTGTTGAGCCGCTCGACCATCGGCTTGGGGCCGGCCATGCGGGAGAAATCGAGCGTGGCTCCGGACGTCGCCCGCACCGGCTTGTCGTTGAGCAGCGTGCCCTGGCCGCGGGCCGCGAAGAAGAACTCGCCGCTGGTCGGTGCGAACACCGCGGCCAGCACCGGCGCGGCGTCCGCGACCAGCGCCACGCTGACGCACCAGTCGTCATGGCCGCCCAGATAGTTGCGGGTGCCGTCGATGGGATCGACCACCCAGACAAGCCGCCGCGACAGCCGCGTGGCATCGTCGGCGCTCTCCTCCGACAGCCAGCCATAGTCGGGCGTGGCACTGCGCAGGCGCGCTTCGAGCAGGTCGTTGACGGCGATGTCGGCTTCCGACACCGGCGAGGACGCGCCCTTGGTCCATTTCTTCAGTTCGGTGCGGAACATCGACTGCGCGAGCGCGCCCGCTTCCCGCACCGTGTCCTTCAACAGCGCTGCGTCGCGGGTCAGGATCGTCGCGTCGAGAGAGTTCGCGTCAGCGTCCGCCAAGCGTCAAACCCTCGATGCGCACCGTCGGCGCATTGATGCCGTAGCGGAA
This sequence comes from Bradyrhizobium sp. WSM2254, assembly GCF_000472645.1. Classification (NCBI taxonomy): domain Bacteria; kingdom Pseudomonadati; phylum Pseudomonadota; class Alphaproteobacteria; order Hyphomicrobiales; family Nitrobacteraceae; genus Bradyrhizobium; species Bradyrhizobium sp. WSM2254. The sequence goes on from NZ_AXAB01000031.1 coordinate 82,751, forward strand.
CTCGAGATTGTTGGCGGGCTGCATCGACTTGAAGATCTCGAACAGGTGGCCCGCAATCGTCACCTCGCTGACGGGATAGGTGATCTCGCCGTTCTCGATCCAGAAGCCGGAGGCGCCGCGGCTGTAATCGCCGGTGACGCCGTTGACGCCGGAGCCGATCAGGTCGGTGACGTAGAAGCCCTGCTTGATGTCGGCGATCAGCTCGGCCGGCGTCGGCGTGCCGGCCTCGAGATGCAGATTGTACGGTCCGGGCGAGGGCGAGGACGAGACGCCGCGATGGGCGTGGCCCGTGGTGGCAAGGCCCAGCTCCCGCGCGGTGGCGCAATCAAGCAGCCAGGTCGTCAACACGCCCTCGTCGATCAGCGCGGTCTTCCTCACCGCGACGCCTTCGGCATCGAAGGTCTGCGAGCGCAGGCCGCGCTTGCGCAGGGGATCGTCGATGATGCGGATGTTCTTGGCGAACAGCTGCTGGCCGAGCTTGTCCTTCAGGAAGCTGGTCTTGCGCGCGATCGAGGCGCCGTTGATGGCGCCGACGACATGGCCGACCAGGGAGCCCGCAACGCGCGGGTCGAACACGACCGGGACCTTGCAGGTCTCGACCTTGCGCGGATTGTAGCGCGCCACGGTGCGCTCGCCGGCGGAACGGCCGACGATCTCCGGCGACAGCAGGTCGGCCCCGTGCGGCGCCGAGGTGAAATCGTAGTCGCGCTCCATGCCGGTGCCCTCGCCCGATATCGCGGTGGCCGAGATGCCCTGGCTGGAGCGCAGATAGGAGCCGTGAAAGCCGGTCGAGGTGACGAGCACCATGCCGCCGATGCCGGCGGAGGCCGAGGCGCCGCCGGACTTGGTCACGCCCTTCACCGCGAGCGCCGCAGCCTCGGCTTCGAGCGCGCGGCGCTCGAGCTCCGAGGTCGCCGGAATATTCGGATCGAGCAGATCGAGATCGGGGAAGTCGCGCGCGAGCAGCGCGGGATCGGCGAGGCCGACATATTTGTCGTCGGGTGCGACCTTCGCCATCGCGACCGCGCGTTCCGCGAGCTTGGTCACGGCATCGCCGCTGACGTCGTTGGTCGAGACCACCGCCTGGCGCTGGCCGACCAGCACGCGCAGGCCGACATCGTCGCCCTCGGACCGCTCGGATTCCTCGACACGGCCGTCGCGCACCTCGACGCCTTGCGAGACGCCGCGCACTGCGACCGCATCGGCCGCATCGGCGCCGGCGCGCCTCGCCGCCTCGACCAGCCGCTGCGCGAGATCGGACAGCGCGGACTGATCGAACAGGTCACTATTGGCTTTGGGCGAAAGCGTCGAGCTTGGTGAAGGGTTCACAAACGAAATCCTGTTGGGGCGGGGTTCGGGACCGGAACCCACAGATGTGCCCTGGTAGCGCGGACTTCAAGCATTTTCAGCCCGCCAAAAGCTCAGATTCGCGACTTCGGCGCAACGTCTCGTCAATCATGCGCGCCAAGGTCTTGTCAATCATGAGCCGCGGTGACGCTGGGTTAACCAGCCTTTTTAAGCGGTTTCGGAAGCCGCCGCGCTAAGGTCCTCGCATCGACCGGGAACATAATCCTGGCGGGGAGAACTAAAGCCGTGAGGCGTCAAACAGCAACAAGCGGGATCGCTCCCGCCGGGTCGAGCCGCAGCTTGCGGCTCGACCCCCTTTCCCTTCCGGTCCGCTTCGATGCGCATGATCCGCGCGCCGACGGATACACAAGGCAGATCGAGCTTCATCGCGAACGCGTCGTGTTGCGCCGTGCCGTCCGCGGCATGCAGATGGCAATCAACGTGCGCGTCAGCGACTTCACCGGCGTCGCGCTGCGCGGCAACGACGAGGCGCAGGCCCTCATCCTCGTCCATCGCGACCCCTCGCTCTCCGTTCCGCTGCTGGTCGGCGCCGACGAGGACGAGCTCACCGCAGCCTGGGCGGTCTGGAGCGAGATCTTCGCGCTTCCGCAGCTCGACGAGGGCGCCCGCAAGCCCGCACCGCGCCGCCGCCGCGCCAACGCGATCCGCGCCCGCCGTCCGAAATTCCTGATGCGCCGGCGCACCGCCATGACGCGCGAGCTACCGGTTCATCGCGAAGAGCGTGAGATCATCGCGCGGAATTGAACGACAAGCACGGTGCCGTAGGGTGTGCAAAGCGAAAGCGTGCCCACCTTTTAAATCTCAATCCCGGAAAGATGGTGGGCACGGCGCAAGAGCGCCTTTGCCCACCCTACGACAGCTACGCCGCCCGCATCACCGCGTCCGCCAGCAATCCCGCGAACAGCAATAGCCCGGCATCGCGGTTCGACTTGAACAGGCGCAGGCAGAGCGCAGGATCGTCGATCCTGAGCCGCACGATCTGCCACGCCAGATGCAGGGCAAAGGCCACGAGCCCGAGCCAGGCGGGCCAGCGCACGTCGCCTGACGCCAGCGCGACGCCGATCAGCATCACCGCGAGCCCATAGAACAGGATCAGCGCCTGGTGCGTGTGCGCGCCGAACAGGCGCGCGGTCGACTTGATGCCGATCAGCGCGTCGTCCTCGGCATCCTGATGCGCGTAGATCGTGTCATAACCGATCACCCAGGCGATCGATCCGCCATAAAGCACGAGTGCGGTGACGTCGATGCGGCCGAAGGTGACGGCAAAGCCCATCAGCGCGCCCCAGGAGAAGGCGAGCCCGAGCACGATCTGCGGCCACCAGGTGATGCGCTTCATGAAGGGATAGATCGCGACGATCACAAGCGAGGCGATGCCGGTCAGGACCGCGAAGCGATTGAATTGCAGGAGCACCACGAGACCGATCAGGGCCTGCGCGACCATGAAGGCCAGCGCCTGCTTCGTGGTCACCTGCCCCGACGGCAGCGGCCGCGAGCGGGTGCGCTCGACCTTGTCGTCGAGGTCGCGGTCGGTGATGTCGTTCCAGGTGCAGCCTGCTCCGCGCATGACGAAGGCGCCGATGAAGAACAGGACGATGGTGAGCGGCAGGCGGCCGGCGTCGTGCGCGATGCCGGCGGCAAGCGCCGCCGACCACCAGCATGGCATCAGGAGAAGCCAGGAGCCGATCGGACGATCGAAGCGGGACAATCGCAAATAGGGCCGCGCCCATGGCGGCGCGAGCGTATCGACCCAGTTGCCGGTGGAGTCGGCAACGCGGGCGCTCGTGTCGCTCATCGGGTGAGGACGTTGCCGTTGAGCGTATCGAAGGTGCTGCCGCCTTTCTTGCCGGCGTTGGCCTCAGGCGCCGAGCCCGATCCCAGCACCTCGCTCAGCGACGGGCCGGCCGGACCGCGCGGCTGGTTCTGCATCTGCTGCGCAACCGTGCAGACCTTCTTCTGCATGGCCTCGGTGTTCTTGTGGCCGTCCTTCATCTGCGCGCCGACCTGTGCCGGGATTCCGCATTTGGCGGCATTCGCCTCGACAAACTTGATCATCTTGAGCTCGGCCTGGCTGAAATTGCCGATCAGCTTGCAGGCCTCGTCCGGCATCGCGTGACGGTCGCTCGCGGCCTTGATCAGCTTGCCGCGCTTCTCGGCCTCTTCGCGCAAGGGGACGAATCCCTTCATGCAGTCCTCGCCCGGCCCTTGCGTCGGCGGGGCCGCGCTGAAGGCGCCAGCGCCGCCGATCGGCGCAGCACCGTTTGCGGGAAACGAGGATTGCGGCGCCGCGCCGACGGATGCGGCCGGCGCGGAGCCGTTCACGGGCGGAAATGCCGAGCTGCTCGCGGCCTGGTTCGGCAGCGGCGCCGGGAAGGCGCTTTGCGCGTAGGCACCCGCGGCCCCCATGGTGACCATGGCGGCGGTGATCGGAACCATCAAATGACGGATCATCAAGGCAGTCTCTCCGGCAGGAGCTTACGGGGTTCGGCGTCTTCCCAATTGAAGCGCAACCAGCGTGTTCGCGTTTTTACGATTCCCGCCGGCGCTTAACAACCCGTCGAATAGGGCAGGAGCGCGGCGCGCCGACGCACCGGTTTGGCAATATTTACCCCCGGAATGGCGGCTTTCGGTTAATAACGGCCGCAAAACGGACCTTTGAACGATGCCCTCCCACGATTTTCGCGCCCCCCGCCTGTTCGTCGATGGCCCCCTCGCCCAGGACGTCAGGGTTCCGCTCGACCGCGACCAGAGCAATTATCTCGGCAATGTGCTGCGGCTGGCCGCGGGGGCCGAGGTCCTAGCCTTCAACGGCCGCGACGGCGAATGGCAGGCCGCCATCGAAGGCCGCAAACGGCCGGACGGCCTGGTGATCCTCCAGCCGACCCGGCCGCAGGACCGGCTGGCGGACCTCACTTACGTCTTTGCCCCGCTCAAGCACGCCCGGCTCGATTACATGGTCCAGAAGGCCATCGAGATGGGCGCCGCCAGCCTGCAACCGGTCCTGACCCGGTTCACCCAGGCCTCCCGGGTCAATACCGAGCGGATGCGTGCCAACGTGGTCGAGGCGGCCGAGCAATGCGGCATCCTGAGCATCGCGACCGTGGCCGAGCCGGTGCCGCTGGAGCGCTTCCTCGGCCAGCGCGCCGCCGGTCGCCTGCTCATCTTCTGCGATGAGGCCGCGGAGGTCGAAAACCCCGTTCAGAGCCTGCACGGCGCACGCGAGGCAGGACAAGGTATCGACGTGCTGATTGGCCCCGAAGGCGGCTTTGCCGAGGAAGAGCGGGCGCTGCTGTTGCGGCAGCCGAAAATCCTGCGGCTCGCCCTGGGGCCCCGGATTATGCGGGCCGACACCGCCGCGGTGGCGGCGCTGGCGCTGGTGCAGGCGGTGCTGGGCGATTGGGGCGGCAAGGCCACTTAGCTCTTGCAGTGATCACATTTGAGAACGCAGGAGGTCGTCATGGCCGGGCTTGTCCCGGGCATGACGATGGCGTTGGCCGGCCGTTAAGCGATTGATCCTTTGGAGGTCGAAACCGCTTTCCGGCCATGCTAAGGGCTGCGCCAACTGGCTTGCTCCCCTTGCCTCCCCTTGCCCTGCCCGGTTCCGCCGGGACGATGGACCCCTGAGATGACCGCGACTGCCACTTCAAATGCTGCCGGCTCCGCCGCCTGGGCGGATACGCTGCTCTTGTCGTTCGCGCAGGCCGGCTATGTCAGGGCCGAGCCGGCGATCCTGCAACCGGCCGAGCCGTTCCTGGACCTTTCCGGCGAGGACATCCGCAAGAGCCTGTACCTCACCACGGACCTCACCGGCGAGGAGCTCTGCCTGCGCCCGGACCTGACCATACCGGTGGCGCGCGATTACCTCGCCTCCAGCCGCGCCGGCCAGCCGGCCGGGTTCAGCTATCTCGGTCCGGTATTTCGTTACCGCGGTGGCCAGGCCAGCGAATTTCTTCAGGCCGGCATCGAATCATTCGGCCGCCAGGACCGCGCTGCGGCCGATGCCGAGATGCTGGCGCTGGCGCTGGAGGCGACCAGCGCCTTCGGCGTCCGCGACGTCGAGATCCGCACCGGCGATGTGGCGCTGTTCAACGCGCTGCTCGACGCGCTCAACCTCTATCCGGTCTGGCGGCGCCGCCTGGTCAAGGACTTCAACCGCAAGATCAGCCTGGAGCAGGATCTGGAGCGGCTGGCGGCCGCGACGACCGCCACCCGCAGCGAATATGAGGGCGTGCTGGCCGCGCTCGCCGGCTCCGACCGCAAGGCGGCGCTCGCCTTCGTCACCGATTTGATGTCGATCGCCGGGACCACCAATGTCGGCGGCCGCACCACCGCCGAGATCGCCGACCGCTTCCTCGAGCAATCGACGCTGAAGGGCGGCGCGCTGCCGCGCGAGGCGATCGCCGTGCTCAAGCCGTTCCTGTCGATCGCAGGCAATCCCGACGACGCCGTCGCCGAGCTGCGCGCGCTCACGACCGACGCCAGGCTCGACCTCACGGCTGCGATCGACCAGTTCGAGAGCCGGGTCGGCTTCATGGCGGCGCGCGGCATCGACGTGAAGCAGACGCGCTTCTCCACCGCGTTCGGACGCGGGCTCGACTATTACACCGGCTTCGAATTCGAGCTGCATCATCGCGGCAACGGTGCCGAGCCGCTGGTCGCCGGCGGACGCTATGACGGGCTGATGACCCAGCTCGGTTCGGCCGAGCCGATCGCCGCGGTCGGTTTCTCGGTCTGGGTGGACGCGCTGACCCGGATCGGCCGCAAGGTGGGAGCTTAAGTCATGAGCGCGCCATTCGTTCTGGCCGTTCCCTCCAAGGGCCGCCTCCAGGAAAACACCGAGGCCTTTTTCGCCCGCGCCGGCCTCAAGCTGTCGAAGGCCGGCGGCGCGCGCGACTATCGCGGCACCATCGCGGGCCTCGACAATGTCGAAGTCGCCTATCTGTCGGCGAGCGAGATCGCCGCGCAGCTGTCGCGCGGCTTCGCCCATCTCGGCGTCACCGGCGAGGACCTGGTGCGCGAGAACATCGCGGACGCCGACAAGCGCGTGTCCCTGATCGAAGGGCTCGGCTTCGGCTATGCCGACGTCGTGGTGGCAGTGCCGCAGGCCTGGATCGACGTCCGCACCATGGCCGACCTCGACGACGTCACCACCGGCTTCCGCGAGCAGCATCACATGCGGATGCGGGTCGCGACCAAGTTCGTCAATCTCACCCGCGCGTTCTTCCAGAACCACGGCATCACCGATTACCGCATCGTCGAAAGCGCAGGCGCGACCGAGGGCGCGCCGGCGGCCGGCAGCGCCGAGCTGATCGTCGACATCACGACGACCGGCGCGACCCTCGCCGCCAACGGCTTGCGGGTGCTCGATGACGGCATGATCCTGCGCAGCCAGGCCAATCTGGTCGCCTCCAGGGATGCCGACTGGTCGCCGCAGGCGCGGGAGACCGCGCGCATCATCCTCGACCACATCGCGGCGCGGGCGCGGGCCAACAAGTACCGCGAGGTCCGGACCCGATTCCGGCAGTGCGACGCCGCCCTGCTCGGCGAGGCCCACAGCCGTTTCGGCGTCGAGGCCCCGTTCGGCGGGCCGACCTCGTCGGGCATGCTGACGCTGCACTGCCCGCCGGGGCAGCTCTATGCGCTCGCGAGCTTCCTGCGCGAGCATGGCGCCGAGACCGTCTCGGTGGTCTCGCTCGACTACGTGTTCGACCGGGAGAACCCGCTGTTCGCCAAGCTCGAGGCGTTCCTGCGGCGGTGAGCCTCAGGTCCGTTCAGCGTAGCGACAGCAAACGGCAGCTACCATATGCTGTTGAGATGACCTTGAACGCCCTCTGGAACCTTGATCGATGACGCTGGGCTCTGACGTTTCCGGCCTGACGACCACCGCAGCGAACGCCGCCGCGAAGGGGTTGTCGATCGTCGTCCCCGTCTACAACGAGGCGGCGGGCCTCGCCGCTCTGCACCAGCGCATCTGCGATCTCGCAAGGACCCTGCGGCAACGCCATCGCCTCGCTTGCGAGGTGGTCTATGTCGACGACGGCAGCGCGGACGCGACGTTGTCGATCGCACGCAGCCTGCCGGCCGACGCGATCGACGTCCAGGTGGTCTCGCTGTCGCGCAATTTCGGCAAGGAGGCGGCGCTGATGGCCGGCCTCGACCATGCCCGCCTCGGCGCCGTGATGTTCATGGACGGCGACGGCCAGCATCCGCCGGCTCTCATCGAGCAGCTCGTGCGACACTGGATCGATGACGGCTATGACGTCGTCTATACGGCCAAGGCGCATCGCGACAACGAAACCTTCCTGCGGCGGCTCGCCGTGCACGGCTTCTACGCCCTGATCAACTGGGGCGCCCGCCAGAAGATTCCGGAAGATGCCGGCGACTTCCGCCTGCTTTCGCCGCGCGCGGTCACGGCGCTTCGGCAACTGCCGGAGCGCAACCGCTTCTTCAAGGGCCTGGCAAGCTGGATCGGCTTCCGCCAGATCCGCGTCGACTACGAGCCCGCGCCGCGCGCCCATGGCGTCACCACCTTCAACGCCGCGCGCCTGCTCGGCCTGTCGATCGAGGGCCTGACCTCGTTCTCGGTGGCACCACTGCGCTTCGCCAGCCTGCTCGGCGTCGTGCTCGCCGGCATCGCCTTCCTGTTCGGCCTCTCCATTCTCTGGGAGGTCTTCACCACCGGCAAGCAGGTCCCCGGCTATCCCTCGCTCGTGGTCGGCCTGATGACGATCGGCGGCGTCCAACTCATCATGATCGGCATCGTCGGCGAATATATCGGCAAGATCCTCTCCGAGCTGAAGGCCCGCCCGATCTACTTCGTCGCCGAGCACAGTGAAAAGCACTTCGAGACCGAGAAGGCCGACGAGGCCTCGAAGAGGACGGCGGCCGAATGAGCGCGGCGGCGCCGCCGCGGCGGATCTGGCTCTGCGCCGACGATTACGGCATCAGCCCGGGCGTCAACCGCGCCATCCGTGACCTGATCGGACGCGGCCGCCTCAACGCCACCTCGGTGATGATGGTGGGCCCCACGATCGCTCGGGGCGAGATCGAGGCGCTCCAGGCCGCAGCGAAGACGAGCCCGCGCTGCGCGATCGGGTTGCACGTGACGCTGTCCGCGCCGTTCCGGCCGCTTACCATGCATTTTCGCCCGCTCGACGGCGACATGTTCATGCCGTTTCCGAAGCTGTTGTGCGCGGGTGTCTTGCGGCGGCTCGACCGCGAATTCTTTCGCAATGAGGTGAAGGCGCAGCTCGCGGCCTTCGCCGACGCTTTCGGCTGCGCCCCGGACTTCGTCGACGGACATCAGCATGTGCAGCTCTATCCGCAGGTGCGCGACGGCTTTGTCGACGCGGTTATCGAAACCGCGCCGAACGCCTGGGTGCGTCAGGGCGGCCGTGACCTGCCGCTGAAGCAGCGGTTGGCCTCACCCAAAGCCATGGTGCTCGACATCCTCAGCGCACAATTCCGCCGCCGCGCCGCCAGTGCCGGCCTCGGCTTCAATCCCGGCTTCGCCGGCGCCTATGACTTCAGCCGCGCCGCCGATTTCGGCGAAATGATGCGGCAATTCCTGGACGGCCTGCCGGATGGCGGCCTCGTGATGTGCCATCCCGGCTTCGTCGACGACGTCCTTGCCGCGCTTGATCCGATGACCGACGTGCGCGAACGCGAGTATGCCTATCTCGGGAGCGACGAATTCGTGCGGCTGCTGGCGCAGACCAATACGACACTGGGGTGAAAGCCGGCGAAAGCGCCGGCCCGACGAGGCAGCTTGTCGCATACCGAAATTTAATATGGCCGGCACTGTTGGGGCCACAATGGAACCCTACATCTTCTGCGCGCTTGGTTTGCGCGAGGGAGATTGATCATGACGCCGCAGGAACGCCAGCTCGTCGACGAGCTTTTCGACCGGCTTTCGAAACTGGAAAATGCACCGCGCGATCCCGACGCGATCGCCGCGATCTCCGACGGCCTGCGCAAGGCGCCCGGCGCGATCTACGCGCTGGTGCAGACCACGCTGTTGCAGGACGAAGCGCTGAAGCGCGCCCATAACCGTATCCAGGAGCTGGAGGCGGCCCATGCGCCCGAACAGGCGCAATCCGGCGGCTTCCTGGATACCATGCGCGACACGCTGTTCGGTGGAGGCCCCTCGCGCGGCTCGGTTCCGAACGTGCCGCCGCGCGATTCGCGGCCGGTCTGGAACAGCGGCCAGGCGATGCAACAGACGCAACCCGGTTACGGCGCCCCGCCGCCCTATGGACAGGCTTACGGTCAGGCTCCGGCCCCGGGCTATGGTGCCCCGCCGGCCGGCGGTGGCGGCGGCTCGTTCCTCGGTACGGCCGCGGCGGCCGCAGCCGGCGTCGTCGGCGGCTCGCTGCTGCTCTCCAGCATCCGCGGCATGATGGGCGGATCGCACCAGCAGGCTTTTGGCGACACCAACGCCCTGGGCGACCGCAGCGCTGGTGGAAGCCCTTGGGGCGGCAGCGACCAGTCCGGCGGCTCGCTCGCGCGCGATGCCGGCCTCAACGACATCGGCTCCAGCCGCGACCGCGGCGGCGATTCCCGCCAAGGCTTTGTCGACCAGGCTTCGAACGACGACCAGAATTACAACGATCAGAACGACAATGACGACAACGTCGACTTGGCCGACGACAGCGATTTCGGCGGCGGCGACGATGGCGGCAGCGATTATGCGTAAGGCTGCTCGATAGCGCGCAAACAAAAACGGCCGCCCATGGGGCGGCCGTTTTCATTTCGAGGGTCTTGCGCAGCACTCTTCCCTTCTCCCCTTGCGGGAGAAGGTGGCGCGAAGCGCCGGATGAGGGGTTGCTTCAGCGAGCTCAATTGCAAGAGAGTCACGCGCGGAGACAGACCCCTCACCCGTCTCGCCGCTATGCGGCGAGCCACCCTCTCCCACAAGGGGAGAGGGTGAAACAGCGCCTCACATCACCACGACCTTGGTGCCGACATTGACGCGGCCGTAGAGGTCGATGACGTCCTCGTTGCGCATGCGGATGCAGCCGGAGGAGACGTTGGTGCCGATGGTCCAGGGCTCGTTGGAGCCGTGGATGCGGTAGAGCGTGGAGCCGAGATACATCGCGCGGGCGCCGAGCGGGTTTTCCGGACCGCCTTCCATGTGCCGGGGCAAGTCGGGGCGGCGCGCGATCATTTCGGCCGGCGGGGTCCAGTCCGGCCATTCGCGCTTGGCCGTGATCGACTTCACGCCGGACCAGGTGAAGCCGGGACGGCCGACGCCAATGCCGTAGCGCATCGCCCGGCCGTTGCCCTCGACGAGATAGAGGAACTTGTTCGGCGTATCGACCACGATCGTGCCGGCACTTTCCTTGCCGCTATAGTCAACGAGTTGTTTCTCGAATCTCGGATCGAATTGACGCTGCCGCGGATCGACCGCCTCCTGCTGGAGACCCGCGCCTTGCTGATATCCACCCTGCATCTGTGGCTCGCCCATCGGCGGCAGGCGGCGCGGATCGTTGTAACCCGGCTGCTGCTGATACACCGGCGGCGAAGCGTAGGCCGGACCGCGGCCGGGCCCGTCGCCGAACAGGAACTCGATGAAGCCGCCGCCCATGTTCGCATTGGAGGCGACGCGCACCGGCGCCGACGGCACTTGCGGCTGGTAAAGCACCGCGGGCGGATCGTTCGGCACGGTATTGTCGAAGGCGCTGGCGCTGGTTGCGCCGGCAACGAGGGTGCAAGCGCCGCCGAGCAGCGCGACAGACATTTTCTTGAACATCGACGTACTCTGTACTGTTTCGTCTAGATCACATGCGTCGTGCAGAGCTGATGGCTGATCGGCGTCCGCGACGTGGTCAATAAAAAGCAAAAGGCGTTTTGTTTGGTAAACGGAAACGCCGTTTTGATTCACCACGTCGCGAGCGACGGTCCAATTTGGCGATCAGCGTTTATTTTCGATGAACGCCTCATGCTCATGGTTAATCGCTCGTTTGCGGGCCGTCGCGCGCGGCCGCGCAACAGTTCCGGTCGTGAACCTCGTGTTAAATTGCTTCTGCCTACAAAGACGCGTGAGTGAGGTGGGGGGAGTTCCTGATGGCGATTCACCGCAAACGTTTTCGTGTCGAAGAGGCTATTGTCGGCGAGATGCCCAGCCCCGAAATGATTGAGGAGGCTGCGCCGATGCATAACGAGATCATGGCGGAGCTGCGCGCGATCCGCGCACAGATGGCGAAGGGCACCGCTGCCCCCCTGTCCGCCAGCGCGGCGATGGCGGCGATCGATGCTTCCACGGCTCATGAGCTTGCCGAGACGCGCACCATGCTCGACACGTACCGGGCGCAGATCGAGCAGTGCGAGAAGCTGAAGGTCGAGCTCGACCTCATCCACGACGCCATCGACCGCACCAAGCGCGAAATCGCGACGCTGCATGGCAAGAGCTTCGACGGCGGCGAGATGGCCAAGGTCAATGGCGAACTCGGCGCGGTCGTCGGCGGCACCGAGCAGGCGACCCAGCAGATCCTGGAAGCCGCCGAGTCGATCGACCAGGCGGCCAGTGCGATGTCCAAGGTGCAATCGGCCGACCAGCAGAAGCGGCTCGCCGACGACATCCAGGAACGCGTCATCTCGATCTTCGAGGCCTGCAACTTCCAGGACCTGACCGGCCAGCGCATCAGCAAGGTCATGACCACGATGAAGTTCATCGAGCAGCACATCAACGCGATGATGGAGATCTGGGGCGGCGTCGACGCGATCAAGGCCCATGTGCCGGCGCCGGTCGACGCCCGCAGCGACGACGAAAAACTCCTCAACGGTCCGAAGCTCGCCGGCGACGTCGGCCACGCCTCGCAGGACGACATCGACGCGCTGTTCGACTGAACGGACGCGAGATCGCGGAAACGCAAAACGCCGGCGCGAGCCGGCGTTTTTGTTTTTGGGGATTTATCTCACGCTATCATCGTCCGCCTTGTGCGCAATTGCGCACTGGGGCGGACGATCCAGTATTCCAGAGACAGCGAGGCTAGAGCCGAGAAGCCGCGGCGTACTGGATGCCCCGCCTGCCGCCTACGCTAAAGCTTCGGCGCCCCTAGACCGCAAACCCGGCGAAGCCTTGGCGTAGCCGGGTCGCGGGGCATGACGAAGGCGAGAGACTACGCCCTCGGGGCGCAGCGGACGTAGACCATGTTGCCGTAGCGGGTGGCGGCGTCCTTGTCGATGAAGCGGGTGATCAGGACGCGGCCGTCGAAGGACACGATCTCGCGGTCCTGCTCGCCGGGGGTCGGACCGGCCGGCCCGATATAGTTCTTGCCGCTGGGCGAACCCTTGAGCCGCAATTCCTGCGGCGTCGCCTGGTCGGCCAGATGCATGACCACGCCGCCGGAGGTTCCGGCGCCGATCACGTAAGGATTCTTGCACTGGGACCGCGCCGCAGCCTCGGTGCGGGCGCGGTCGGCCGGGTTCTGGAACGAGGCAAGACCCCAGCGGCCGACGATCTCGTCGGCGCGGATGCTCGCCGGCATTTCCGGGCCGGTACCGGGCTCGGCTTCGGGCGGCGGAGACGACGACGAGAAGGACGGCAGGCTCATGCCGCCGCCGCAGGCGCCCAGCAACAGCGCCAGAGAAGACGCGGCCGCCAGATTGGCTACCGTGCGCGCGCGAGCTGAACTGATCATGGCATTCCCCCGAACAAGACCATGGCCGCACCCCTCCCGCAGCCAAGCGCAAAACCGACGCCGGGGCAATGACGTCCTTTGATACGCCGGCGCCCCGAACACGTTTCCAATGCCACCATCCTATATCCGCCTCACCAATCGCTTAACCACCTTTGCTTGACAGGATCGCGGCCAAGCCATATTTCCGGGCGCACTATTAGCACTCGGAAAGCCCGATTGCTAAGCGCGCCGTTCGATCCTCGGGAAGAGGACGGACGGAAGCGCCGCCCCACCCACTTCATTACTTCCGAAGCGAGCCTCCAAAGGGAAACGTCATGGCTAAATCCAAATTTCGTCCGCTGCATGACCGTGTCGTGGTCAAACGTATCGACGCCGAGGAAAAGACCAAGGGCGGCATCATCATTCCGGACACAGCCAAGGAAAAGCCGTCCCAGGGCGAGGTCGTCGCCGTCGGCCCCGGCGGCCGCGACGAGACCGGCAAGCTGATCCCGATCGACCTCAAGGCGGGCGACCGCGTGCTGTTCGGCAAGTGGTCGGGCACCGAGGTCAAGATCGACAACGAAGAGCTCCTGATCATGAAGGAGTCGGACATCATGGGCGTTCTGGCCTAAGGCCATCCGCCTGAACAGCCGCTGAATGCGCCACTGTCATGCCCGGGCCTGACCCGGGCATCCATCATTCTTCGCAAAAAGATGGATTGCCGGGTCAAGCCCGGCAATGACGGAGAGAGCGCAACCCAGCACGAAACAAGACACATCACGAAACACGAGGGATTGCAGAAATGGCTGCCAAAGACGTCAAGTTTTCCGGAGACGCGCGCGAACGCATGCTGCGTGGCGTCGACATTCTCGCCAACGCCGTCAAGGTGACGCTCGGCCCGAAGGGCCGCAACGTCGTCATCGAGAAGAGCTTCGGCGCGCCCCGCATCACCAAGGACGGCGTCACCGTCGCCAAGGAGATCGAGCTCGAGGACAAGTTCGAGAACATGGGCGCCCAGATGGTGCGTGAGGTCGCCTCCAAGACCAACGACCTCGCCGGCGACGGCACCACCACCGCGACCGTGCTGGCCCAGGCCATCGTGCGCGAAGGCGCCAAGGCGGTTGCCGCCGGGATGAACCCGATGGACCTCAAGCGCGGCATCGACATCGCGGTTGCCGCCGTCATCAAGGACATCGAGAAGCGCGCCAAGCCGGTTGCCGCCTCCTCCGAGGTCGCCCAGGTCGGCACCATCTCGGCCAACGGCGATGCCGCCATCGGCAAGATGATCGCGCAGGCGATGCAGAAGGTCGGCAACGAGGGCGTCATCACCGTCGAGGAGAACAAGTCGCTCGACACCGAGGTCGACATCGTCGAGGGCATGAAGTTCGGCCGCGGCTATCTCAGCCCCTACTTCGTCACCAACGCCGAGAAGATGACCGCCGAGCTCGAGGACGCCTACATCCTCCTGCACGAAAAGAAGCTCTCGGGCCTCCAGGCCATGCTGCCGGTGCTCGAAGCCGTGGTGCAGTCGGGCAAGCCGCTCGTCATCATCGCCGAGGACGTCGAGGGCGAGGCGCTGGCGACCCTGGTCGTCAACCGTCTGCGCGGCGGCCTCAAGGTCGCCGCCGTCAAGGCGCCGGGCTTCGGTGACCGCCGCAAGGCCATGCTCGAGGACATCGCGATCCTCACCGGCGGCCAGCTCATCTCCGAAGAGCTCGGCATCAAGCTCGAGAACGTCACGGTGAAGATGCTCGGCCGCGCCAAGAAGGTGGTGATCGACAAGGAGAACACCACGATCGTCAACGGCGCCGGCAAGAAGCCCGACATCGAGGCCCGCGTCGGCCAGATCAAGGCGCAGATCGAGGAGACCACCTCGGACTACGACCGCGAGAAGCTCCAGGAGCGCCTCGCCAAGCTGGCCGGCGGCGTCGCGGTGATCCGCGTCGGCGGCGCGACCGAGATCGAGGTCAAGGAGAAGAAGGACCGCGTCGAGGACGCCCTCAACGCCACCCGTGCCGCAGTGCAGGAAGGCATCGTCCCCGGCGGCGGCGTCGCGCTGCTCCGCGCCAAGAAGGCGGTCGGCCGTCTCACCAACGCCAATGACGACGTCCAGGCCGGCATCAACATCGTGCTGAAGGCGCTGGAAGCCCCGATCCGCCAGATCTCCGAGAACGCGGGCGTGGAAGGTTCGATCGTCGTCGGCAAGATCCTCGAGAACAAGTCCGAGACCTTCGGCTTCGACGCCCAGAACGAGGACTATGTCGACATGGTCGAGAAGGGCATCATCGACCCCGCCAAGGTGGTGCGCACCGCGCTCCAGGACGCCTCCTCCGTGGCCGGCCTGCTGGTGACCACCGAAGCCATGGTCGCCGAGACGCCGAAGGAAGCTCCGCCCGCGATGCCGGCCGGCGGCGGCATGGGCGGCTTCTGAGCCGACCGTTCCGTGACAATGTTGCGAAGGCCGCCTCCGGGCGGCCTTCTTTTTTGCCGACCATGGCTCACGCTTTCCGATTCAACCGACGGCCAAAACCCACTACGGTGGCGCCGATTCTAAAGCGCGACGAGATCGGAAAATGAGTCGTCATCGCGCTTTAGGTTATTGTTTGAGCATGATCTTTTCGGAAAACCGCGTCACGCTTTTCCGGATCATGCTCCCTTGCTCGAGGATTTCGTCGATGCGCGCGCTTCTGGTTTGCTCCACGGCCCTTGTGGCGGCTCTGCTTGCTGTTTCGCCGGAGGTCGCATCCGCCCAGATGAAGCTGTCGCCAAAGGCGACGGCGCCGGGCGGACCCGAGACGCGCTATTTCACCTCGATCGACGGGCTGATGGACGGCAATGCCGACGTGATCCTGAAGGAGACCCGCCAGGGCAAGACGGTCACGGCGGCCGTGCTCGACGTCTGCTATCCGGTCGCGAAAAATTCCGACCGCAAGGACCGCTTCGTCGTCAATCTCCAGGTCGCCGGCCAGATGCTGACCGGCACGACGCAGAGCCTCGGCGCGAAGGCGCCCGTCACCGTCAAGCTGCTGCGCAAGCAGGCCGGAGACACTTTCGAGTTCCGCGGCCAGATTGGAATCGGCCCGGCCGTGACCGAGGTCACCTCGCCCGACAATTCCGATCTCAGCGAGAAGGAGTTTCTGGACAACCAGACCTCCGACGACGGCATCACGCCGCAGCCGAAGGATTTCACCGATGTCTCGCCGGAGGCGATCGCGGTCAAGGTCAAGCTGGACGCCGCGACCGAGTTCCTGAAGAGCCTGAAGGGCCAGGAGGTCGAAGTGACGCTGGCGAGCCTCAGCGTCGGCTGCGACGCGTTGCGCGCCGGCGAGCAGACCATCAACATGTCGGTCGACCCGGAGCGCGCCGGCGCCCTCCTCGCGAAGTTCAAGGCGATGCCCGGCGTCGTCGCCGCGGGCTGGACCGCGGGCATGACCGAGATGGACCGCACCATCCGCTTCGCCGCCGCCGACTGGCGCGACGGCGACAAGATCAACCGCGACAAGCTCGCGTCCGCGGTGGCGGGCGTGCTGAGCCGGACGCTCGCGGCAAAGCCGGTCTCGCAGAGCTTCAACCCGGCCACCGGCAAGCTCAAGCTGGTCTTCAAGCGGCCGAACCAGGATTTCCCGGCGCTCGATCTCACCGACACGATCGAGGTCGCAGGGCTCGTCTCGCCCGACAAGCCCGGCACGACCGACAAGCTCATGCTCTGGATCGGCAGCCCCGCAACCACCACCGCGGACGAGAGCGGCGGCGCCAAGCTCAACCTCTCGGACGAGGCTTCGGCCGACGAGGAAGGCGACCAGCCCGACGACAACGGCTCGATCGAGGCGCTCGCAAAGGAGCTGAAGGGCCAGCGCTGGGACGCCGACAAGTCGGTGTGGAAATAGGCGCAGACACCTACTCTCGGTCATCGCCCGGCCTTGGTGTAGCCGGGTCGCGGGGCATGACAGCGAAGCTAATTCCCGTTGACGCGGAAGCGCAGCAGCTTGGGGCCGAGAAGCGTCAGCACGTCGCCCTGGCGCTTCCAGGTCTCGACGCTGCCGAGCGCTGCGACGAGATCGTCGTCGGCCTGGGCCCTGGCAGGCGGACAGGATCGGTCCTGGATCTGGCCGGGGACGAAGATCACGGTGTTGCCGGCGACCGAGAACTGGCCCTTGCCGCCCTTGCACCACAGCTCCAGCACGACCTCGCCATTGTCGCCGATCTCGATGTTCGGAATCCGCTTCGAGCCCGGCTGCGGCAGCGCCTCCAGCGTCATCTCGGTGCCGAAGGGAAAACCGTCCTCCGCACGCGCGACAATGGACATCGCCAGCATTGCAACCGTCGCACACACCATCTGCCTGAGCGAAACCATGAAACCTCTCGACCGACCTGATTTGCCGCACCTTCTATAAGACGGCGGCGCGATTGAGAAGGTTCGCCTACACGCGACGCAAAAATCCCCGCGGGGACGAGCCCGCGGGGATTTGCGTCGAAATAGGGCCTGTTACTTCAGCACCATCGCCGTGAACGGCCAGACATAGGCCTGCAACGTCACGAGCACACCGACGAGGCAGGCCAGCACGATCGAGTGCCAGAACACGAAGCGCAGGATGGTGCCTTCGTGGCCGTACCAGTTGGTGGCCGTGGAAGCGACGACGATCGACTGCGCGTCGATCATCTTGCCCATCACGCCGCCGGAGGAGTTCGCCGCGCCCATCAGGATCGGCGACAGGCCGAGCTGCTCGGAGGTGATCTTCTGCAGATTTCCGAACAGCACGTTGGAGGCGGTGTCCGATCCCGTCAGCGCCACGCCGAGCCAGCCGAGCAGCGTGCCGAAGAAGGGATAGAGCACCCCGGTTGCGGCGAAGGCGAGACCGAGCGTCGCGTCGACGCCGGACAGGCGCGTCAGCGTGCCGATCGCGAGCATCGCCGAGATCGTGATCAGCGAGATCGCGCACAGCCGGATGGTGCGGCCGTACTCGGTCACGAGCTTGCCGGGACCGACGCCCATCAGGAAGCCGGAGATGATCGCCGCGATCAGCATGCCCGTGCCGGTGAACGAGAGGTAGGTGAAGCCGAACACCGCGCTCTCTTTCGTCGGCCCTGGCGCGACCGGCGGCATCTTGTTGATCATCTGGTGCAGCTCCGGAACGGGATAGTTCCAGGTGAAGATCGAGTTCGCCCAGGTCTTGAAGGCGCCGTTGCCCCAGATCAGCATCACGATGCAGACGATGATCCACGGCAGCAGCGCGCTGAAGAGCTCGCTTTGCGTCAGCAGTGTCTTGTCGAGCGGCTTTGCCGGCGCCATGGTGGCCGCCGATTCATCGCGGCCGCGCAGCGCCGGCGACAACCAGAGCTGCCTGGGCTGCCACACCTTCAGGAACAGGATCAGCGCGCCCATCGAGATCAGCGAGGCGCCGATGTCGACGATCCATGGGTTGATGAAGTTCGAGATCACGAATTGCGGGATCGCGAACGACACGCCGGTGACGAGGATCGCCGGCCAGACGTCCTTCATGCCCTTCCAGCCCGCGAACGCCCACACCACCCAGAACGGCACGATCAGCGAGAAGAACGGCAATTGCCGTCCGACCATCGCGCCGAGGATGTAGGGATCGAGCCCGGTGACCGAGGCAAGGCCCTGGATCGGCGTGCCCAGCGCGCCATAGGCGACCGGCGCGGTGTTGGCGATCAGCGACAGGCCGCTAGCCGCGAGCGGCGAGAAGCCGAGCCCGATCAGCACGGCGCCGGTGATGGCGACCGGCGTGCCGAAGCCGGAGGCGCCCTCGAAGAAGGCGCCGAACGAGAACGCGATCAGCAGCAATTGCAGCCGCCGGTCCTCGGTGACGCCGCCAATGGCGCGCTTGAGCAATTCGAAGCGTCCAGTGGTCACCGTCACCCGGTAGAGGAAGATGACGTTGAGGACGATCCAGCCGATCGGGAAGAAGCCGGTGACGATACCGAGGATCGAGGCGCGGATCGACATGTTCGCCGGCATGGTGAAGACGAAGATCGTGATCAGGTTGGCCACGATCACGGCGATGATGGCCGCGATATGCGCCTGGACGCGGCCGCTCGCGATCAGGACCAGCAGCGTGACGACGGGCACCGCCGCGGCGATCGTCGACAGCACAGGGCTGTGCAGCGGGTCATAGATTTGATTCCACATGGTCTTCCTCCCCCACGCATGTTTGCGGCAGGCGGCCCGCGTGGACAGCCGAACCTGCTTGACGCTGGAAGCGATAACCCCCGAGCTGGACGCGAATTCCTCGCGAATGCGGCGGTTCCCGTCCGCTCACAAGCTCGCGAAGTCCCGAAGGCCCCCACCCCGCGCCGTTACAGCCCATGCTAGGGTTGCAAGCCGCGACAAGCCAACGCAAATTGCAGAACTTGCGACTTTAGTCTAAGCGCGCCCATTTCGGCCATTGCCTCGGCCATTTGGCTCCAGGCATTTGTGCACATCCCCTCAGGAGACAGAGCTCTGTGAAGAACATCAGCGCCACGCTCGCGATCGTCTGGCGAATCGCGGCCCCCTATTTTCGATCGGAGGACAAATGGGCCGGCCGCGGCCTGCTCGGCGCCGTGATCGCGATGGAGCTGGCCCTGGTCGCGATCGACGTGCTCGTGAACCAGTGGCAGAACCGGTTCTACAGCGCACTGCAGGCGAGCGACTGGGACGCGTTCGTCACGCAGATCTGGATTTTCGTCGCCCTCGCCTCGATCTACATCGCGCTGGCGGTCTACAAGCTGTACCTGAACCAATGGCTCCAGATCCGCTGGCGGCAATGGCTGACCCGGCACTATCTGGGCGAATGGCTGCAAGACGCCACGCATTACCGCATGCAGCTCAAGGGCGATGCGGCTGACAACCCGGACCAGCGCATCACCGAGGACGTCAAGAACTTCGTCGAGCAGACCCTGACCATCGGACTCGGCCTGCTGTCGTCGATCGTGACGCTGTTCTCCTTCGTGATCATCCTCTGGGGTCTCTCCAACGCCGCCCCGCTGCACCTGTTCGGCACCGACCTCGTGATCCCGGGCTATCTTTGCTGGGGCGCGCTGGTCTACGCGATCTTCGGCACCGCGCTGACGCACTGGATCGGCGCTCCGCTGGTCAACCTCAATTTCGAGCAGCAGCGCTTTGAAGCCGACTTCCGCTTCAACCTCGTCCGCGTCCGCGAGAATTCCGAGCAGATCGCGCTGCTCAAGGGCGAAGGGGCCGAACGCGGCCGGCTGCTGGACCGCTTCGGCTTCGTGATCGGCAACTGGTACGCCATCATGAGCCGGACCAAGCGCCTCACCGCGTTCACCGCGAGCTACCAGCAGGCCGCCGTGATCTTTCCCTATGTGCTGGTGGCGCCGGCCTTCTTCGCCAAGAAGATCCAGCTCGGCGACATGATGCAGACCGCATCGGCCTTTTCCAGCGTACAAGGCGCATTGTCGTTCTTCGTCACGGCCTACCGATCGCTGGCGGAATGGCGCTCGATCGTCGCGCGTCTCGACGGCTTCGAGATGTCGGTCGATTCAGCCGCGAACCTGCCGGCCCATGAGCCGGCGATCGCCCTCAAGGCCGCCGGTGGCAACGGCAGCATCGCCCTCGATCAGCTCTGCGTGAACCTGCCCAGCGGCACGCCGCTGGTCGCCGCCGACGCCTTTGCCGTCCAGATGCCGGAGCGCGTGCTGGTTACCGGGCCGTCCGGATCCGGCAAGTCGACGCTGTTCCGGGCCATCGCCGGCATCTGGCCGTTCGGCACCGGCACCATCTTTGTCCCCGAGAAGGCGAAGCTGATGATGCTGCCGCAGCGCCCCTATTTCCCGGTCGGCGTTCTGCGCGACGCCGTGGTCTATCCCGCTGCACCAGGCGCGTTCGAGACCGCACGGATCCGCGACACGCTGATCGCGGTCGGACTGCCCGACCTCGCCGAGCGGCTCGACGAGGACGGCCACTGGAACCGGATGCTCTCGCTCGGCGAGCAACAGCGCCTGGGGCTCGCCCGCGCGCTGCTGCACGTGCCGGACTATCTGTTCCTGGACGAGGCCACCGCCTCACTGGACGAGCCGTCCGAGGCCCGGCTGTACCGGCTGCTGACGGAGAGGCTGCCACAAGCCACCATCGTCTCGATCGGCCACCGCTCGACCCTCGACGCCTTCCACACCCGCAAGGTGACGATGGTGAAGGAGGGCAAGATCCACGTCCTCGGCAAGAGCGGAGCGCCGGCCGAGAAGGAGCCGACCGCGGCGCGTTGAGGCGCAAGGCGATCGCTATCGTAGTTGAAAGAACCTCGATAGGCACCTTTCCTTGCGGCCCATCCTTCGAGACGCCCGCCTTTGGCGGGCCCTCAGGATGAAGTCGGATTTTGCGGCAAAATCCCAGACCCTCATGGTGAGGAGCGCTGCCTGACGGCGCGTCTCCGGACGATGCCCTGCATCGCCGGGCGAACCATGAAGGCCCGGCACAGTCGCAGCGCTCCAGGCCGCAAAAAGCAAAAGGGCGGCAGATTGCTCTGCCGCCCTCATAAGCCGTTTCGGGAAGAAACTTACTTCAGGTTGCTCATCGCCGTCAGGTCGAACGACAGCTTGGCGATGCCGGCCGCGCCGCACCAGTTGGAGCCAGCGCCGCCCGGGTTGATCGCGGTGACGTTGGTGGTGCCGGTGGCGTTGAACGCGCTGGTGAAGGCGTTGCAATCACCCTTGTTCAGGTCGGTGTCGGAGTAACGCAGATCCAGCGTGAACACCTTGTAGGTGAAGCCGATGCCGATGTTCCAGGTGTTGTAGTCCTTGTAGGGAATGCCGTTGGCGAACACGGTGCCGGCGCCGGTGCCGTAGAAGGCGTCCGAAGTGCCGAACCACTGACGGCCGAACTCACCCGACACGTACATGCCGACGCCCGAGGGACCGAAGACCGTGCTGGGCGCCGTGTACTTGGCGGTCAACGAAGCGTAGTTGCCCCAGGCACCCGAGTTCAGGAAGTTCGGCGAGTAGTACTCGGTCGCGCCAACGGTAAAGCTGTCGTTGATGGTGTAGTTCACCTTGCCGTAGACTTCGAAGAAGCTGACGTCCTTCTTCATGACGTTGCCGTCGGCGAGGAAAATCGTGGTCGTGCTGACGCCGCAGACGTTGCCGCCGGGAATGCCGCCGGTGAGCACGTTGTCGGCGCAGCTCCCGCCCGGATACAGGTAGCCCCAGACGCCGATGTCGAACGCAAAGGCGCCGAAGGTCGGGCGGATACCGCCGTAGATATCGACTTCAGCCGCGGCGCGGTTGGCGAAGGAGATGCTCTCCGCGGACACGCCGACGTAGAGCTGGAGGTCCTTGGTGACGTTGTAGCGCGGCTCGAAATAGGCGGCGACCGAAGGCTGGTGGTTCGACTGGGTCACGCCGCGGAAGATGTAGTCGCTCATGATCGCGCCGCCGAAGGCGATATCCCAGGGATCAAACGCAACGACCGGCGGGGCCTTCTTGGCCTTCACCGCCATGTCCGCCGCGAAAGCGGAACCCGTCGTCACCATTGCCAGCGCCGTTGCCAACAAAGCCACTTTTTTCATTTCGATCCCCATCACCAGTTCTCACCCAGTCGGTTTCCCGGAAGCCCCCCGGGGCGTACGACCCATATGCAAAATTGCGTTACCGCGACAATCTGGATTGAGGCATGCAAACCGTGAAGCAAAAAACGCGAGCATCTGCCGACTTTTTAGGCGTTCTGGCGATTCCGCCGAAGGTTGTCGGCCTGTGTGGCTTCTCGATCACATTAT
The DNA here is from genome assembly GCF_000472645.1 of Bradyrhizobium sp. WSM2254. Taxonomy (NCBI): domain Bacteria; kingdom Pseudomonadati; phylum Pseudomonadota; class Alphaproteobacteria; order Hyphomicrobiales; family Nitrobacteraceae; genus Bradyrhizobium; species Bradyrhizobium sp. WSM2254. The sequence continues at coordinate 105,471 of NZ_AXAB01000031.1, forward strand.
TTGCATTCCAAAGTGCACAAAGAGGACCGGGTTAGTACGGAGTCCGGCGGTGCGTGCTGCGCTCGACACGAATCGGGCGGTCACCGTGGAAGGCGGCCTCAGGGGGCCGGCGCTTGAGATGCAAAAAGGCCGCAGCGTCGCCGCCGCGGCCCTCCTGCTGTCGGTCATAGTCTCTGGACTGGAGCCGGCCTTCGGCCTGACCCCGGGCAGCCCTGGCCTGACCCTGGGCCTAACCTTGCCCCTCGGCCGGCGTCGGTTCCGCAGAAGACGAAGGCATCGCCCAGCTTGTCTCGGCGACAGGCTCGGGAGCCGGAGACGCCACCGGCGCTGACGGCTTCGGCGCGGGAGCTGCCTTCGCCTTCTTCGGTGCCGCTTTCTTCGCAGCCTTCTTGGCGGCCTTCTTCGGTGCAGCTTTCTTTGCAGCAGCCTTCTTGGCCGACTTCTTCGGCGCGGCCTTCTTGGCGGCCTTCTTGGCAGATTTCTTCGCGGTCTTCTTGGCTGCCTTCTTCTTCGTCGCCTTCTTCGCGGTCTTCTTCGCCGCTACAGCCTTCTTGGCCTTTTTGGCCTTCTTGCTTTTCTTCTTCTTCGCTTTCGCCATCGTGGTCCTCCTGTTGCCGCCGTACAATGGTCGATCGGGCGTCTTTCCGCCGTCACCTTCGGACGAAAGCTCAGCTCGACGCGTTCAATGCCGGCCGCGACCCGCCCGTAGCCCAATCGAGAAGCTCAATCGTGTGTACGACCGGAACTGACGTGCCACTGGCAATCTGCACCATGCAGCCGATATTGCCCGCGGCAATCATGTCCGGCTTGACGCTTGCGATGTTGGCGACCTTGCGATCACGCAACCTGCCCGCAAGCTCGGGTTGGAGAATGTTGTAGGTCCCCGCCGAACCGCAACACAAATGGCTCTCGGGCACATCTTTCACCACGAATCCATTCTTGGAAAGCAATTCTTTCGGAAGGCCCGTGATTTTCTGTCCGTGCTGCAACGAACACGCGGAGTGATAGGCGACGACGATGTTGTCGCCTATCGCAGTGGTCGGAAGACCGAGGCCGGCAACGTATTCGGTGATGTCCTTGGCAAGCGCGGACACCTTCGCCGCATCGGCCGCGAACGCAGCGTCCTCGCGCAGCAGGTAGCCGTAGTCCTTGATCACCGTGCCGCAGCCGGACGCCGTCACCAGGATGGCGTCGAGCCCCTCGCCGGCCGCTTCCGCGCGCCATGCCGCGATATTGGCGCGAGCCCGCGCCAGCGCATCGTGGTCGTTGCCGAGGTGATGAGTCAGCGCGCCGCAGCATTGCTCGTCCCTGACCAGGACGACCTCGATGCCGTGGCGGGTGAGAAGACTGATGGCGGCCTGGTTGATGCGCGGCGCCAGCACCTGCTGGGCGCAGCCCTGGAGCAGCGCGACCCGGCCGCGCTTTTTGCCGAGCGCCGCGAACACGCTGCCTGGGAGGGGGCCGGGCGACGGCAGCCGGTTCGGGGCCAGCGCCAGCATCGCCTTGAGGCGCTGGATCAGTCCGGGCGTGGCCGAGGGCCGCGGCGTCGGCAGGAATACGGCCAGCGGACGGGCCAGCCGCGCCAGCCACATGCTGGCGCGGAAGCGCTGCGGGTCCGGCAGGACGAAGGCCAATACCTGGCGGAGCAGCCGCTCGGTGAGCGGCCGCTGGTAGCGCTGCTCGATCCTGACCCGGGCCTGGTCGACGAGGTGCATGTAGTTCACGCCGGAGGGGCAGGTCGTCATGCAGGCCAGGCACGACAGGCAACGGTCGATATGCTTGACCACCTCCGCCGTCGGCGCCTGGTCCTTCTCCAGCATCTCCTTGATCAGATAGATGCGGCCGCGCGGGCTATCGAGCTCGTCGCCGAGCAGCACATAGGTCGGACAGGTTGCAGTGCAGAAGCCGCAATGGACGCAGGCGCGCAGGATCTTGTCGGCCTCAGCGATATCGGGATCGGCGAGCTGCGCCAGTGAGAATTCGGTCTTCATGCCGCAGCGCCCCGCGTCAGCCGTCCCCGGTTGAGAATGGACTTCGGATCGAAACTGGCGCGTACCCGCTCGCTCAAGGCGGCGATGCCGGGCGCCTGCGGTTGGAACACATCGACCTCGCGTCTGACATCCTCGGCCGCCCGGATCAGCATGGCGTGCCCTCCGACCGCATTCGCACACGCGCGCACGGCCGGCTCATGCGCATCGCCCTTCGGCGGCAATGCGGCCCAGATCAATCCGCCGCCCCAATCGAAGATCATGTCGCCGCCGGTCTCGCGCGCCAGCTGCGTCCCGAGCGCCGCACCCGATGCCGGCGGACAGACGATCCGCCACACCGGCCAGGCCCCCAGCGCGCCGGTGGCCGCGAACGGCAGGACGTCGCGGATGGCGGCCCACAGTACCGAAGACGCCGCGTCCTCGACCAGGGTCGCGGTTCCGAACGGCGCCAGCAATTCGCGCAACGAGCCGGCGCGGTGCGTGGCGGAGGCGGTAATGCCTTCGAGCCGGAGAACGGTCAGCGCCTCGCCCCCGCCTGCAATGTCGCCGAGCCCGTCGGTCTTCGCCCGGAATGCGGATTTCGGCAGGTGTGCGGCGCCGGAGACGTCGAAGGGTGAGCCGAGCGCCGCGGTCATCGCCTTGTTGGCGGCGGCCTCGTCGAGCCCGCGCAGCAGCAGCGTCCGCTCGGCCTCCGGCTTCGGCATCACCTTCAGCGTGACCTCGGTCATCACCGACAGCGTGCCCCAGGAACCGGCGAGCAGCTTGCAGAGGTCGTAGCCGGTGACGTTCTTCACCACCTTGCCGCCGGTCTTGAAGCTGTCGCCGAAGCCGGAAACGGCATGCGCCCCGAGCAGGTGATCGCGCGCCCCGCCCGCCCTGATGCGCCGCGGGCCGGCGAGGCCCGCCGCGATCATGCCGCCGATGGTGCCTGATACGGGCGTGCCGAGCAGCGGCGCGGTGTTCATCGGCTCGAAGGCGAATTGCTGGTTCTTGGCATCGATCAACGACAGCACGTCGGCCAGCGGCGCACCGGCCTCAAGCGTCACGATCAGCTCGTTGGGCTCGTAGGAGGTGACGGCATTCAGCGCGGAGACGTCGAGCACGGCGTTGGTCGCCATGGCGTGGCCAATGCTGCGCTTGCTGCCATGACCGATGATCTCGAGCGGCTGCTCATTGGCAATCGCCGCGCGCACCACCTCTTCGACGTCTTTGGCGTCTCTGACCCTGAGCGTATCCACGGGAAAAGGCGGTAGCGAAATTCGCCGCCAAAATCAAATGCAGCGTGACGCAACGACCACCTGCCGGCGCGATGACGGTCCGGCATGCGACGACAATCCATCAGGCCGGCTCCGCGAAATCCGACAGCAACGGTTCGATCAATATCGAAGCGTTCACGACATCGACACTTCGATCACCGGCGAACCAAAGCCGGCAGGCCATCGCTACAAGCTTGCGCCGATCGCGATCGAGCTCAGCCGATGGAGACAGACATGGAGCGATCGACATGTGCGCGGCCGCCGGCGCCGCGCGTCCACGAAGTGTTCAGCCGGAGGTCGGTGATCACCGCCTTCGGCGCCGTCCTGGCAATCTATCTCTCGCCATGGACGTCGTCATCTCAAGCCCAGCAGCAAGGAGGAAGGACCATGAACCACTATGCCACGCAGAAATCTCTCAGCGCCGCCGTCGACGGCGGCGGCCTGCTCGTCGTCGCGCAATGGGAGGCGAAACCGGGTGAGGCCGACAAGGTCGCTGCGATCCTCGACCGCTTCCTGCCCGAAGCGCAGCGCGAGGACGGCGTCAAGCTGTTCCTGATCTCGCGCGCCAAGGACGATCCGGCCCAGTTCCTGTTCTACGAACTGTTCCGCGACGAGGCCGCCTTCAAGGCGCACCAGGAGAGCGCACATTTCAGGACCTACATCGCTGGCGAAGCGCTGCCGCTGCTGGCGAAGCGGGAGCGAGCGCAATACGGGATGCTGTGAGGGCTCTTCTTCCTTCTCCCCTTGTGGGAGAAGGTGGCATAGGTTGCCTTCGGCAACCGTTCTTAAGGACGCCGAAGCGAAGCTTCGGCTATGGCGCCGGATGAGGGGTTGCTTCAGCGAACTCAACTGCAAGCGGTTTGCGCGGAGAGATACCCCTCACCCGTCTCGCCGCTCTGCGGCGAGCCACCCTCTCCCGCAAGGGGAGAGGGTGCACTGTCATCGCAGCCCTCAGAACCGCGGAATATCTGGGAACGCCAGCTTGCCCGCGTGCACATGCATGCGGCCGAGCTCGGCGCAGCGATGCAGGGTCGGAAACACCTTGCCAGGGTTGAGCAGGCCCTGCGCATCGAAGGCGCATTTCAGCCGCTGCTGCTGGTTAAGGTCGATCTCGCTGAACATCTCGCCCATCAGGTCGCGCTTCTCGATGCCGACGCCGTGCTCGCCGGTGAGCACGCCGCCGAACTCGACGCAGGCGCGCAGGATGTCGGCGCCGAAGGCCTCGGCCCGCTCGATCTCGCCAGGCTTGTTGGCATCGTAGAGGATCAGCGGGTGCAGATTGCCGTCGCCGGCGTGGAACACGTTGGCACAGCCGAGCTGATACTTTTCCGAGAGCTCGCGGATGCGCGCCAGCGCCTTCGGCAGCGCGCCGCGGGGAATGGTGCCGTCCATGCAGAGATAGTCGGGCGAGATGCGGCCGACGGCGGGAAACGCAGCTTTGCGGCCGGCCCAGAACAGATTGCGCTCGGCCTCCGAGGTCGAGATCTGGCAGGTGGTCGAGCCGCAAGCATTCGCGATCGTCTCGACGCGTGTGATCAGCTCGTCGACCTCGATCTTGGGACCGTCGAGCTCGATGATGAGAAGCGCCTCGACATCGAGCGGATAGCCGGCATGGACGAAGGCTTCCGCGGCGTGGATCGCCGGCTTGTCCATCATCTCCATGCCGCCGGGAATGATGCCGGCGCCGATGATGCGTGCCACGCATTCGCCGGCCGCCTCGACCTCTGCGAAGCCGACCATCAGCGCGCGCGCCGTCTCCGGCTTCTGCAGGATGCGCACCGTGATCTCGGTGATGACGCCGAGCAGGCCTTCGGAGCCGGTGATGACGCCCATCAGGTCGTAGCCGGCGTTCTCGCACCCCTTGCCGCCGATCCGCAGGATCTCGCCGCTCATCAGCACGATCTCGCAGCCCAGCACGTTGTTGGTGGTCATGCCGTATTTGAGGCAGTGCACGCCGCCGGAATTTTCCGCGACATTGCCGCCGATCGAGCAGGCGATCTGCGACGACGGATCGGGCGCGTAATAGAAGCCGGCATGCGCGACCGCCTGGCTGATCGCGAGATTGGTGACACCGGGCTCGGTGACGACGACGCGGTTGTCGAAATCGATCTCGCGGATGCGCTTGAACTTGCCGAGCCCGAGCAGCACGCCGTCTTCGAGCGGCAGCGCGCCGCCTGAGAGCGACGTGCCGGAGCCGCGCGGCACCACCTTGATGCCTTGGGCGGCACAATATTTCAGGACGAGCGCGACCTGCTCGGTCGTATCGGGCAGCACCACGACCATCGGCGGCTGCCGATAGGCGGTCAGCCCGTCGGATTCATAGGCCCGCATCTCGGCGGCGCTGTCGATCACGCCCTCGCCTGATACGATTGCGCGCAAGGCGGCGACGATCTCGCTGCGACGCGCCAGCACCGCCTGATCGCTCGCGGGCATCATGATGGCCATGTTACGAAACCTTCGTCCGGCATTGGAATTTGTTCCGCCAAATCAATCACGTCTGCCCGCTCTTGGGTAGGTCCTCCGAAGGTCCCATTGCTTTGTTGCAGCGCAAGTTCTCTCTGGGGCAAGTCTGCTACCACGAAACCTGTCAAGATTTCGCGGCTTGTCCCCTTGCAGCGGACCTGCCAAAACCACGCCCCTCAATCTGACCCGGGAAGAGACGAAGAGCATCCTATGACAAAATTGACTTTCGCCGCGCTGGTTGCCCTCACCGTGACTGTCACCGCACCCGCCGCGATGGCGCAGGATGTCGCGGCCGGCAAGACGTCGTTCAACAAATGCCTGGCCTGCCACGCGATCGGCGAAGGCGCCAAGAACAAGGTCGGCCCCGAGCTCAACGGCATCAACGGCCGCAAGTCGGGCAGCGCCCCGGAGTACAGCTATTCGGACGCGAACAAGAATTCCGGCATCACCTGGGACGAAGCCACGTTCAAGGAGTACATCAAGGATCCGAAGGCCAAGATCCCCGGCACCAAGATGGCATTCGCCGGCATCAAGAACGAGACCGAGATCAACAATCTCTGGACCTTCATCTCGCAGTTCGACAAGGACGGGAAGATCAAGCAGTAAGCGCGCGAGAGGCGGCCGCCAGAGCTTCGGTTCCGACTGAATCAGAACCGAAGCTCAGGCTTCTTGTTTTGACGCGTTTTCTTCACGCGAACCGGTATCCACTTCGCTCGAAAACGCTTTAATCGGCGGCCGCCTGCGCCGGGACGATTGTATCGATCATCGTCTCGATCTCCGTCTTCACCAGATCCGGCACCGCGTTCTGCACCATGTGGCCGAGATCGGGCAGCACGATCAGCTTCGCATTCTGTACGGTCGCGGCGAACGGTCGCGCGTGGATGCTGGTCTTCACCGTCTTGTCGGGCTCGCCGGCGATGATGGTGACCGGCGCCTTGATCTCGCCATAGCGCGCGACTTGCGCGGCGACGGCTTCCTTCAACGTCACCAGATCATAGGCATTGGCGATGAACTCGCGCGGCCGCAGCAGCAGCGGCGTCGCGGAGTCCTGCACGAAACCATCGGGCATGGTCTGCGGCAGAAACACGTTGCGCGCCCCGGACTCGGCGACGACGTACCCGAGCGGCAGCGTGATGGTGTAGGCGAGCAGCGGGCCGATCACGGGCGTTGCGATGAGCTCGTTGTAGCGGCCGACGCCGCCGCGCCAGGGATGGGTGACGGGCGCCAGCATCACGAGGCCGGCGACGCGGCCCGGATGATCGAGCGCAAGGCGCGCGCCGAGCGCCCCGCTCCAGGAATGCACGACGAAGACCGCACGATCGACTCCGAGCTTACGAAGCGCCTCGTCGATCATCCGCGCCTGGATCTGCGGCGTCGAATCCTGCCGCCGCGCGCGCGTGCTCCAGCCATGACCGGGACGGTCGATCAGGATGACGCGATGGTCTTTTGCCAGGAGATCGCCGAGCGGGCGCCGCATCGCTTCGAGATTGGAGCTCGCGCCGTGCAGCATCACGATCGGCAGGCCTGAATCGCGCGGGCCGATGTCGACGACGTGGAGCGTCGCGCCACCGACCTCGATCATCCGGCCCTGAGGTGGAAAGGCGCGTTGCACGGCGACGATTCCGGCCTGCGTGAGGAGCGCCAGCAGAACCAGCGCCGTCACGACTGTCATCACGATCATGGAGAGAATCCGGACGATCCAGGGCACTCGGTCATAAGCCACTTGGTGATTACGGACGTGGCACGCGGCAGTTTCGCCCCAGGCGCCTCGGCACTTCCACCGGAAATGAGGGGCTGTGGATATGTGCATAATTAAAGGTCGGAAAAACTCAATAGAATCAATGATGTTCCTGATGGCACGCAAGCTTCGAACCAGCTTCATGCGGTCGTCATCGCGGCTTCCATATAATCGCCATGGTCGGTTCCGCCATTTAGGCGCGGGTGGGCGCCGATCCTCCTCGCAGCCTCAGGAGATGCGGGAAAGACCGGCAAGATTTGTCCTGGTTTGAACCGGAGGATTTTTCGATGAGCTTGAGATCGAACGACACTGCAATCGACGAGATCGTCGCGAGCTGCAACGGTGACCTGCGCGGTGCCGTGCGGGCGCTGCTCCTGATCAACGAGCATCTCGAGACGGAGCTCGCCAAGGCTTACGCCGCAGCAGCTGATCGCGGCCTCGCAGAGCGCGGCGGCAGCGTCCTGCACTAGGCGGCCCAGACTCTAGTCCGTCTTGTCCTCGTCCTTTTCGTCGTCGGGGTTGACCGCGGGACAGGCGCGGATGGTCGAGCGGGCAAGCTTGGCGTCGGCCATGGACTTGTAGGGACCATCGCCGAACCAGATGTCGCCGATGATGACCGGATTGCTGGTCACGATGTTGCATCTGCCGGTGGCGCGGTTGCCGACCACCCAGAACAGTCCGTCGGCGAGACTCATCGTTCCCGACGCGAACAGCAAGCTACCCGCAAGAATCAAACGCTTCATGGCCTTGCTCCTGCCATGCAGGTAGGCCTGCGGCCGCATGGACGATACCCCAGCTCATGCAACGCGTGTGATCGTGGTTAATCCGCGTGCGCCGCAATCGCTCGGGAAATGATCAAACTATCCCTTTACGCTGGCGCGGCCCTTCCGGTCGGATCGTGCTCTAGATGTCGCGGCCTTCGACCTTCTCGGTCAGCGACTTGACCTGATCGGGGATCTTCTCGAGGTGCGGATTGACGGCGAGCGCCTTGCGATAGGCCTCGAGCGCGCGCTTCTCGTCGCCGACTTCCTGCATGATCATGCCGAGCCCCGCGAGCGCGCCGAAATGGCGGGGTTCGCGGATCAGCACCTGCTGGATGTCGGCGAGCGAGCGGCCGTAATCGTTCTGCATGTAGTAGAGCGTGGCGCGCCGGTTCCAGGCCTCGATGTAGTCGGGCCGCAGCTTGATGACCGAATCCAGCAGCTTGATCGCAATGTCGATCTTCTGGGCGTCGACGGCGGTCTTGGCCCGCGCCATCAGCAGCGAGGCGGTGTCGCTCGGGGTCTGGAGCCAGATCGCCCAGATCCGCGCCTCGACATGCTTGGCGCTGGCATCGTCGGGCGCGGCCTTCAGCGCGCCGAACAGGAAATCGAGATTCTTGCTGCGATCGACCTTGGGCAGCTTGGCCGGCGCTTCGGGAAGCTTCTTCTGCTTGCCGGGAGGGGACGGCGGCTCAACCTGTTGCGCCGCGGCCGGAGCGAGGCCGGCGGTTCCCAGAGCAAGGGCCAGACACAGCGTGCGTGCGAAAAGGAATCTCACCGCCAGGAATCTCACTGCCATGACCGAAGTCTAGACGCACAAAGCCGCCCTTGCAAAGCAAAGGCGGCGTCAAACTCGTGTGAGACCGTGGTCTTGCGGGGCGCGCGGGGCGTCCGGCAGGGCGTGATCAGCCGCCCAGATCAGCCTTGGCGAGCCTTGAAGCGGCGCTGCACCTTGTTGATCACATAGACCCGGCCCTTGCGGCGGACCAGGCGGTTGGCGCGATGGCGACCGCGCAGCGACTTCAACGAGTTACGGACCTTCATGGCAGAATCCTGAACGTTCGAAAGGCCGTGTTCGGCACTACCGTTTCGGCACGCGCGAATGTGGCAAAATGAGATTTTTCCCGCTGGCGGATGACCGCCCGGGACGGGGCGGTTCTTAAGGCATCGCGGGAGGGGATGTCAATGTTAACCGCCGGGTTCCGAACCAGCAATTTCGCGAAAACAACCCCATGCACAGTAGAAGCGGCCGGATCGGCCCGATCGGCCCGATCGGCCAGGTCGATAAGCCACGGCAATGCCTTGCCAAATTCGTTATATCATATAATCAATTTGGCAACCCGTCGGGAGGAAACCAATGCCGAAGCTGAAGCTGCCCAATATCGACGATGTCGTCGCGATCGACATCCACACCCACGCCGAAGAGCCCTGCGGTTGCCACGCCGACGACGGCTATGACGACTTCCAGGCGCAGATGGCGGAATACTTCAAGTCGCCGAACAAGCATCCGCCGACCGTGCCGGAGACCGCGGCCTACTATCGCTCCAAGAACATCGCTGCCGTGATCTTCCCGGTCGACGCCGAGCGCGAGACCGGTTTCCGCCGCTACAACAATTACGAGATGCTGGAGGTCGCCTCCGACCATCTCGACGTCCTCATTCCCTTCGTCTCGATCGACCCGCACAAGGGCAAGCTGGGCGCCCGCGAGGCGCGCAAGCTGATCGAGGAATACGGCGTGCGCGGCTTCAAATTCCATCCGACCATGCAGGGCTTCTATGCCAACGACCGCATGGCCTATCCGCTCTATGAAGAGATCAACAATGGCGGCGCGATCGCGCTGTTCCACACCGGCCAGACCGGCGTCGGCTCGGGCATGCCCGGCGGCATGGGCATGCGGCTGAAATATTCCAACCCGATGTACATGGACGACGTCGCGGCGGACTTCCCCGACCTCAAGATCATCCTCGCCCACCCCTCCTTCCCCTGGCAGGAAGAGGCGCTGTCGGTCGCGACCCACAAGCCGAACGTCTACATCGATCTCTCGGGCTGGTCGCCGAAATATTTTCCGCCGATCCTGGTGCGCTACATCAACTCGATCCTCCAGGACAAGATGCTGTTCGGCTCGGACTGGCCGGTGATCACGCCGGACCGCTGGCTGTCGGATTTCGCCAAGATCGATATTCGCGACGAGATCCGGCCGAAGGTGCTCAAGGCCAACGCGCGCAAGCTGTTGGGTATCTAGGCGCGTACTCATCCCCACGGCGCATTGAGGGCTTCGATCGGTTGTCGAAGCCCCCACGCTCACGCGCGCAAGGCCTCGCTGAGGCGGTCAAGGCGGCCCTAAAACTCCAGCTTGTCGCGTATGGCGTCGATTCCGGCCCTGGCGCAGGCTTCGTCGGCATCACCGCCAGGCGCCCCAGACACACCGACGGCTCCGACCAGCGAACCGCCCGCTTCGACAATCAATCCGCCACCTATGATGACCACGCCGGGGAGATTGCGGATACCGGCCTGCATCATGCCAGGTTGGCTGACGGCATTCAGTTCGGTGGTGCTGGTGCGGAATGTTGCCGCGGTCCACGCCTTGCCCGAGGCCGTTGAAACGGTGTGAGCGCCTGCGAACCTGTCGCGAAGGATCACCTGGGTCCCCCCGAAGCGATCGACGACCGCGACGGCGACCTGGTACCCGCGTGATCGGCAATCGCCAAGCGCTGCCCGGGCCAGATCAAGCGCCAGCTCGGGACTCAGGGATTTGTAGGTCGCGAGCGGCTCCTGCGCCATTGCCAGGTGCGCGAGCATCAACAGGACGGTGGCCGCAAGCAGGGTTCGAGCGAGCATGGTTTCTCCGACATGAGCGGGTCGACGCCGACTTTAACCTAGCACTACTTTGGCAGAATTGGTTTGCGCCACTGTTTTTCAAGGATTTGCTTTCGGCAATATGGGCACTGCTGAGACGGCGGCCGAAGGATGAGATCGAC
>NZ_AXAB01000032.1:0-105644 GCF_000472645.1 Bradyrhizobium sp. WSM2254
GTTTCCGGCTCCGTCGACAGGGCTGGAAAAACCGCGGCGAAATGGCGAGCCGTGCGTACGGCAAAACCGTGTGGTCCTGGCCGTCGTTGCTACGGTCAAGCTCTTGCGGAGGCGGCAGTCGCGTCAACCGGCGCGGCGTCGGTGAATTCCGCGAAGGCGAGGGAGGCCAGAAGGAACTCGGCTCCCGGGAGAGCACGGCATAAGCCGTCCAACCACTGCGCAGGGAAGGCCGAGTGATTGGCTACACCTGTATGCTGCTGTGCGGTTCTTCCTGCGTGTGCTTTTCGCGCAGCGGACCGCGGGTGCCAGGTCAGCACCCGGCCTTCCCTGCGCCCTCTTGGCTTAGAGGGTGGAGCGACGAAGCAAAGCTCGGGCGAAATGCGCCGCGAGAACGGAAAGGCGTGTCCGCTGTTTGACAGGTCGATGCTCCGCGCCACTTGCGGACCGTCGAAACAAAAAGCGAGTGGCGGGTCGGGCGCGATCCAGTTTCGCAAGCCATCCATCGTGCGACATCCGTTCGCAGAGAAGCAGCTGACGGACAGGAAAGGCGCGGACAGGGCTTCACGCCGTCAGCGCGCCACGAGAGGCACATAGTGTTCGAGTTCGGGATCCGGGAAATGGATGGTCCGGCCAAGCTCCGCCGAGCGATAGAGTCCCATGAGCATTTCCATGACGCCGACCCCGTCATCGAAGGTTTCCGCCGGGCTCAGGCCTCGCCTGAAGGCCTCCACCATATGGCGGTTCTCGTCGGTGTAGCCGTAGATGCCGGCTTCGTCCTCGACGACCGGCATCAGACCCTGCTCGGAATTCTGCTTCTCGACGAGGTCCTCGCCTTCTGATCCGCGGATCGCGCGGGAGAGAAAGACCTTGAGGCCGGTCGAGAGCGAGGAGAACTCCATCGAATATTCGGGACCGAGCAATTCAAGCTGGATGCGCAAGCCGGCGCCGACATACGCCCATGAGGTCGTCGCCTCGATCATCAATTGATGGCCGTCGGCATCTTCCAGCGTGAGCATCCCGCGCGCGAAATCTTCGACCGGACGCTTGGTGAAATCGACCCCCATTCGCGTCTTGAGATCGGCAGCGTAGCGGGGGCGCGTCCATTTGAGATTGGCCGTCGTGGCGCTGGCGCTGAGCAGCCGCAAGGAGTCGCGCTTTGCGCCGGGCGCGGTCAGCATAAAGCGTGCGACCTCGACCGAATGGCACATCATGTCGGAGAGTACGCCCCCTCCCTGTTTGTCGCCCTGCCAGAACCACGGCTCGTGCGGTCCTGAATGCTCCTCGGCGGCACGCGCGAGATAGGGGCGCCCGCTTCCGGGTACGGCTCGCCGCCAGATGATGTCCTTGCCGCGCATCACCGCGGTCGAGAACAGCTGGTTCTCCAGATAACCGTGAAGCAAGCCCGCGTCCTCGACGAGCCTGCGCATTTCCCGTGCTTCGGCCAGCGTGCGGGCGAGTGGCTTTTCGCAGGCGATGGCGCGCAGGGGAGCCCCGGCCTTGGTCACGCGGTGGATCTCGCGCATGATGTCGAGACGGCTGTCGTTCGGCGTCAGCAGCCAAAGCGCATCGACCTCGCCGGACATCGACATCGCCTCGATACTATCGAACACACGCGCCGGCCCGAGGCCGAGACTGCGCGCCTTGTCGGCGATGCGCGTGCGCCGCTCGGCAGAGCGGCTGTAGACGCCGCCGACGCTGACGTTGCGCACGCCGAGCATGGATTGCAGATGGAACGCGGCGATGAAGCCGCTGCCGACAAGGCCGATGCGCAGCTGTGGAAGTTCCGTAAGCTTCTGCATGTCAGAGACCTCCTTCAATGAGAATGCGGCGGTTCAGAGGGACGTGGGCGTTCTGCGTTGCCTGCCCGGGATCGCGGCCAGCAGGGCCTGTGTATAGGGATGCTCCGGTCGTTTCAGCAGATCCGCGGTTGGCTTGATCTCGACGATCTCGCCGAGGCGCATCACTGCGATCCGATCGCAGACCTGGGCGGCGACGTTGAGATCGTGGGTGATGAACAGCACCGCCAGCCGCAGCCGCGCTTTCAATGACTCGAGCAAGGCGAGCACCTGCGCCTGGACCGAGACGTCGAGCGCCGACACCGGTTCGTCGGCCACCAGCACCTCCGGGTCGAGCGCCAGCGCGCGCGCAATTCCGATCCGCTGGCGTTGCCCTCCCGAGAATTCATGCGGAAAGCGTCGCGCGGCGCTTGGGTCGAGACCCACGAGCTCGAGCAGTTCCTCGGCCCGCGCGTAGGCCTGCGCCTTCGGGACGCCATGCGCGATCGGTCCGTCGGCGATGATCCGCCCGACGCGGCGACGCGGATTGAGCGAGGCGAAGGGATCCTGGAACACCATCTGGACGTGCTTGCGGGCGGCGCGCAGGCGCGCCCCGCGGGCCTCGGAGAAATCCAGATCGCCGATGCGGACCACGCCCGCGTCGGCGTCGGTCAGGCGCATCACCAGCCGGCCGATCGTGCTCTTGCCCGAGCCGGACTCCCCAACCAGGCCAAGCGTCTCGCCGCGCCTGATTTCGAAGTGCACGTTCTTCACGGCCGCGACCTCAGTCCGCGAGCTGAACCAGTCGTTGCCACGATAGGTCTTCGCAAGTCCGCTCGCCGCGCAGGCGATCGGTTCGTCCGCGATCTCGGCCCGGACCGGCGGGGTCCCGCCGGGCACCGCGGCGAGCAGCCGACGCGTATAGGGATGCTGTGGGCGTTCGAGCACGTCCTCCATTGGCCCCTGTTCGACGACGCGGCCCTTCTCCATGACCGCGACGCGGTCGGCGATGTCGGCGACGACGCCGAAATCATGCGTGATGAACAGCACTGCCATGCCGCGCCGCCGCTGAATGTCCCGGATCAGCCGAAGGATCTGTGCCTGTGTCGTGACGTCGAGTGCCGTGGTTGGTTCGTCCGCGACCAGGATCGATGGTTCGAGCGCGAGTGCCATTGCGATCATGGCGCGCTGACGCTGGCCACCCGACAATTGGTGCGGGTAGCTGCGGATGATCCGCTCCAGATCGCGCATGCCGACCTCTTCGAGGAGGGCGCGCAAGTGGGCGTGCCGCTCGGTTGGCGTGAGCTGGCCGTGCGCCTCGAACGCTTCCATGATCTGGTCGCCGATCCTGATCACGGGATTGAGCGCCGTCATCGGTTCCTGAAAGATCATCGCGATGCGTCGCCCGCGCAGCGTCCGCCATTCTGCTGCCGGGAGGTTCAGCAGATCGCGTCCCTCAAAGTGAATGGCCCCTGCAACGGGACGAATGGCCTGGGGCAGCAGGCCCATCACGGCAGCGGCGCAGACCGATTTGCCGGAGCCGGATTCGCCGACGACGCAGAGGATCTGCCGCGGATACAGGGCAAGTGAAACGTCCTCGACCGCAGAGGCACGATCCGCGCCGGCGGGCAGCGCCAGCGTCAGCCGCTCGATCGTCAGGATCGCCTCTGCCATCTCGCTCATGCTGTCCGATCCGACATCACGTCTCTCTCATCCTGGTCACGCCGCCAGTGCAATGCCGTCCTTGCGATGGTCCGACGCGCCGAAGATGACGCCCCGGGAAGGATCGACGTGTACGGCTTGACAACCTCCAAGCGGTTCGTCCGCCCAGACCACGCGATGACCGCGCGCAATCAAGTCGTCGGCGACAGCCCCGGGAATCGTGGGTTCGAGCGTCAGGGCGCCATCGAACGCAAAGCTGCGCGGCACGTCCGAGGACTGCTGAATGTCGAGCCCACGATCGAGCACGCCGCCCAGGATCTGCATATGTCCCGCCGCCTGGTATTGTCCACCCATCACGCCAAAGGCCATGATCGGCTTGCCACGCTGCGCCAGCAGACCCGGAATGATGGTGTGGAAGGGACGCTTTCGCGGCGCAATGGCATTGGGATGTCCTTCGACGAGGGAGAATCCCGAACCCCGGTTGTGCAGCAGCACGCCCGAGCGAGGGGCGTAGATGCCGCTGCCGAAGGCGGAGAACAGCGAATTGATGAAAGACACCATGTTGCCGTCGCGGTCGGCGACGGCAACGTAAGCCGTGTCACGATGAACAGGCATGTCGAACTCGGCCGCTGCGCTGGCGCGCTTCCGGTCGATGGCGGCGCGCATGGCCGTGACCGACGCCTCCGAGAGCAGCGCCTCGACATCGAGCGGACGGAATGCGGGATCGGCGACCAGCGCGTCACGCTGCCGGTAGGCCGTCTTGGTTGCCTCGGCAAGGAGGTGGACGCGATCGGCCTCGCCGAGCGCCGGGTTGGCCATGTCGAAGCCGGCAAGGATGCGGGCGATCAGCAGCGCCGCGACGCCCTGTCCGTTGGGCGGGCATTGCAGGATTTGATGATCGCGGTAGTCGGCGCTGATCGGCTCAACGTACTCCGATCGGGCATTTGCCAGATCTTCAAGCTGCATCACCCCGCCCAGCGCCTTGAGTGTTGCGACGATTTCCTCGGCGACCGCCCCCTCGTAGAAAGCGGCGCGTCCCTCGCGTGCAATCCGGCGCAGCGTCGCGCCGAGCGCGGGATGACCGAGCCTGCTGCCGACGGCGGGCGCAGCGCCACCGGGCAGATAGACCGGTACGCCAGCCTGATGTCGTTCGATGCGATCGCCGTAGCGGGCCCAATCCAGCGCGGCGCGGGGCGTGACCACAAAGCCGGTCTCGGCCGCGCGGATCGCGGGCGCCAGAACCTCGTCGAGGCCTTTTGAACCATGCTCGGCAGAGAGGCGGCACCAGGCATCGACCGCTCCCGGAACCGTGACTGCATGGGGTGAGTAGTCAGGGATCGACGCTAGCCCCCGTTGCCTGAACCAGCCGAGTTCGGCCTTCGCCGGTGCTCGGCCCGAGCCGTTGACGGCGACAGGTTTGCCGGAGGCCGGAGCATAGATCGCAAAACAGTCGCCGCCGATGCCGGTCATATGCGGATCGATGACACCCTGGAGGGCGATCGCGGCAATGGCGGCATCGACTGCATTGCCGCCACCGCGCAGGATCTCGACCGCGGCGAGCGTGACGGCCGGATGAGAGGTCGCGGCCATGCCCCGGTCGCCCACCGCCAGCGAGCGTCCCGGCACCATGAAATCGCGCTGTCCCCAGCTCATGCCCTTCTCCGATTGTTGTTGTGGGGCCGCGAGGTGAGGGCTGCGGCGGCCGGTTCATCGCAAAGGATATCGACGTTGCCGTGCAGGCGGAGCGCCGAGGCAGGACAAGCTGCCGTGATCGGCCCCTCGATCGCGGCTGCGATCGCGGCTGCTTTCTCCGCTCCCCTGGCGACAAGGAGGATGTTCCGAGCCTCCAGGATTGTCGCGATGCCCATTGTGATCGCACGTTCGGGAACCGACGCCCGATCGGGAAAATTGACGGCATTCGCGATGCGGGTTGCTTCGTCGAGTCTGACCTCGCGGGTACGTGAGGCGAAGTCCGAGCCTGGCTCATTGAAGCCGATATGGCCGTTGGCGCCGATGCCGAGGATCAGCAGGTCGATGCCGCCGGCAGCCGCAATCTGCGCCTCATAGCGCGCGGCCTCGGCGGCGACGTCGTCGGCCGAACCATCGGGGATCTGTGCCCGACCGGCTTCCATATCCACATGCCTGAACAGATGCTGCTGCATATAGGCATGGAAGCTTCCGGGCGATTGGGGTGCGAGGCCCACATATTCATCGAGGTTGAAGCTCGACACCGTTCGGAACGAGATGAGGCCGGCGCGGGTCGCGGCGACAAGGCGGGCATAGAGCGGCGTCATCGTCGCTCCGGTCGCAAGACCGAGGGTAATCGGCCGCCGATCGCGCAGCCGGGCGATGACATGTGCGGCTGCGCGCTCGGCAAGGGCACTCACATTGCCTGCAACCTCAATTCTCGGCGCGTGCTCTGTCATGCCGCGACATCTGCCGCCGCGGCGGGAAGCGCCAACGGGCCGGCATCCCTGCCGATGCCGAACTGCGAGCGATGCACGAGGTCGATCGCGCTGCCGATCGCGCCGATCAGTGTGGCACGATTGCCGAGCGCGCTCAGCTCGATACGAACAGGCTCGCGCATGCAGCGTCCCAGATGTTCGTCGATCCGGAGCTTCAATTCGGGCCGTGCACCGATGCTGCCGCCCAGGATGATGATCTCCGAATCGAGGATGCTGTGCACGGCCAGGATCGCGGTCGTGAGAATCCGGCTGACCTCGTCGATCGTGATCCGTGCCGCCTCCTCGATTTCGAGCCGATCGAAGACATCGCGCACCGTGCTGCCGGGGCTGCCGCCGAGCCCGAGATAGCGTTCAACGATGCCGGCGCTGCCGATGGCGGTTTCCAGGGTGCCGAAGCGAAGGCCGCGCGCATCGTAGGGATCGCCCCCAAGCGGCAGGTAGGCGATCTCGCCGGCCGCCCCGCGTGCACCGCGCACGAGATAGCCGTCCGAAAAGATGCCCATGCCGATGCCGGTGCCGACTGCGATGAAGGCGAAACTGCGCGCCCTGCGGCTGTTGCCGCGCCAATGCTCCCCGATTGCCGCGAGATTGACGTCATTCTCGATGGTGATGTCGATCCCGAGCCGTTCGCGCAGCGCGGCCCTCACGTCCAGGCTATCCAGTCCGGGGATATTGGGCGCGATGACGATGCTGCCCGACGCCGGGTCGACCATCCCCGGACTTCCCATCACGCCGCCGCGCAAACGTTGCGCCGATACCGACGCATGCTGAAGCAGGGCATCCTTCATGCGCTCGATCTGTGCGACCACGGCAGCGCCGCCGTCGCCGGATGTAGGTTCAATGCTCTCGGCGACGATCTCTCCGTGCAGATCGGCAAGTGCGATGTGCAGTTTCGTGCCGCCAAGGTCGATGCCCAGCACGAAGGCGGCGTCCGGCCGGAGCGCATAGGTGACGGCGCTTCTCCCCACGCTGCCCTGAATTTGGCCGTCCTCGTGGACCCAGCCGTCGCGTTCGAGATCGCGCATCACTTCAGAGATGGTCTGCTTGGACAGGCCCGTGCTGCGGGCGATTTCGGCGCGCGATACCGAGCGGTCACGCAGCAGGCGCTCAACCACGAGGCGAACGGATTGCTGTCGCGCAACGGGCGATGAGGGGGCGTCTTGCATGAGCCTCGATCCAATTAGTCAATATGTCGAACTAATACATCGCTGAGCTTGCAGTCAAGGGGCGCGGTTTGTGGATTTTGCCCGTTAATGAGGCGAGATATTGTAACTTAATTGCATGTCGTAGGGAGATTTGTTCGGGATATTTACAAATTCGATTGGGCGTGCTTGTCTTGCCCTTCCACAGCAGAGCCTTGGACGAAGCTTTGGACGAAGCCTTGGGACGAAAGGAATTCCGTATGAAGCGGATCGGCACGGCGTTGGCGGCCATTCTGATGATCGCATCGGGCGTTGTCTCGGCGAGTGCCGTGACATTGCGGGTCGGTGTTCAGGACGATCCCGATGCGCTCGACCCGGCGCTCAGCGGCACTTACGCGGGCCGCTTCGTGTTTGCGGCGCTGTGCGACAAGCTCGTCGATATCTCCGCCGACCTCAAGATCGTGCCGCAGCTGGCAGAGGCATGGGAATGGGCCGCGGACGGCAAGTCGATCACCTTTACGCTGCGCAAGAACGTCACGTTCCACGATGGCACCGCGTTCGATGCGGCGGCAGTCAAGTTCAATATCGAGCGCATGAAGACGATGCCGGATTCCAAGCGCAAGGCCGAGCTGGCGCCGATCGCGAGCGTCGAAGCGCTTGCCGCGGACAAGGTGAAGTTCAACCTGTCGGAGCCGTTCGTTCCGCTGCTGGCCAATCTCAGCGATCGTGCCGGCATGATGGTCTCGCCCAAGGCCGCCACGGAGAAAGCCGGGGAATTTGCCGCCGCGCCGGTCTGTGCCGGTCCGTATCAATTTGTTGAGCGCAAGTCGCGCGACCTCATTCGCGTCAAGAAATATCCCGGCTACTGGAACGCTGCACAGGTCGGCTATGACGAGGTCGTCTACTACTACGTTCCCGACTCGACCGTGCGGTTGTCGCGTGTGCGGGCGGGCGATCTCGATCTCGCGGAGCGTATCGCGCCGACCGATCTCAAGACCGTGCGCGACGATCCCAACCTCGCCCTGCATTCCGGCCAGGGACTTGCCGTCTCGCATCTGATGTTCAATGTCGGCGCCGGCGCGAAGGCCGATACGCCACTCGGCAAGAACGCGACGCTGCGTCAGGCCTTTGAGCTGGCGATCGATCGCAATGTCATCAATCGCGTTGCCTTCAACGGCGAGTTCCTGGCGGATAACCAGATGATCCCGCCGTCATCTCCGTTCTACGATGGCGCGCGCAAGGCGCCGGCTCGCGACGTTGCCAAGGCCAAGGCAATGATTGCCGCCGCCGGGATGACTCGCGTGCCGGTCGAGCTCCAGTACGAGAATACGGCCGGCGATTCCCGGGTCGCACAGATCATACAGTCGATGGCGGGCGAGGCCGGTTTCGACGTCAAGCTGCTGCCCATGGAAACGACCACTGCTATCGAGCGCTACTTGAACGGCAATTTCGAAGCCTATATCGGCAACTGGAGCGGCCGCGCCGACCCGGACCCGACGCTGGTCGCCTTTTTCAGCTGCACGGGCTCCCAGAACGTCAACAAGTATTGCAACAAGGATCTCGATGCGATCCTGAACCAGGCCCGGGGCGAGGCTGACGAAGCCAAGCGCAAGGCGCTCTACGCCAAAGCGACGGACATTTACCTGACGGCGCTCTCGTCGATTCCCCTTCATCACCCGAACTGGTTCTTTGCGGCCCGCAAATCGGTCGGCGGTATCGTCATGGTGCCGGACGGTCTCTTGCGTCTGGTCGGTGTCAGGCCGGTGAATTGATGCGCAACGCCACGCGCCCGCCGGCGCGCTTGCCCTGGTGAGGACCAGTCTGCCCCGATGAAGACCCTGCTTCTGCGCCGGCTTGCCGTCCTGCTGCCGACCCTGTTGCTGGTGTCGATGATGGTGTTCGGTCTGCAGAAACTGCTGCCCGGCGATCCCGCGCTGGCGCTCGCCGGAGAAGAGCGTAATCCCGAAGTGGTTGAGTATCTTCGCCACAAGTATCGCTTCAACGATCCGATCCCGGTGCAGTATGCCGTCTGGCTGAAGGCCCTGGTGCACGGCGACTTCGGCACGTCGGTACGCACCCGATTGCCGATCGGCACCATGCTGGTGGAAAAATTGCCGGTGACCATTGAGCTCGCGATACTCTCGATGCTGGTCGCGCTGCTCGTCGGGTTGCCGATCGGGATCTTCGCGGCGCTGGGGCGCGGGACGCCCTTCGACTACGGCGCCAGTCTGTTCGGGCTTGCCGGACTGTCGATCCCGCATTTCTGGCTGGGGATCATGCTGATCCTTCTGTTCTCGGTGAATCTCGGCTGGCTTCCGGCCGGAGGTTTTGTTCCGCCGTCTGAAAGCGTGGGAGGCAACCTGCTTTCGATGCTGATGCCCGCTCTCGTGCTCGGCACGGGCACCGCTGCGATCATGATGCGCCATGTCCGCAGCGCGATGATCGAGGCGATGAAGCAGGACTACGTGCGCACTGCCCGCGCGAAGGGCGTCCGCGAAAGCACCATCGTGCTGCGTCATGCGTTGCCGAACGCGCTGACCCCGGTGGTCACGCTGGGTACGCTGCAATTTGGCGAATTGCTGGCCGGCGCGGTGTTGACGGAGCAGGTCTTTTCCATCCCGGGTTTCGGCAAGATGGTCGTCGACGGCGTGTTCAGCCGCGATTATGCCGTGGTTCAGGCAGTAGTACTCTGCACAGCGGCCTTATTCCTCCTGATGAGCCTGATTGCCGACGTCGCCTATGTGCTGCTCAATCCGAGGCTCAGGCCATGAGCTCGATTGAGACGGCACCGGTCGCAAGTCAGGCGCGCGCCGCCGCTCCTTCCGAAGTTCGACGCCTGTTGCGCGAACCATCCGCCGTCATCGGGGCCACGATCATTCTGTTCTTCGTCGTGCTGGCGATGTTTGCCTCGTGGATTGCGCCGTACGATCCAAACTCGCCGGACTGGATGGCGATTCGTGCGGCACCCGGTGCGGCACACTGGTTCGGCACCGACGATCTCGGTCGGGACGTGCTGTCGCGCGTGATCTTCGGCACGCAGGCCTCGCTTGCCGCCGGCATGATATCCGTGACGGTCGCGGTGCTGATCGGCCTCCCGTTTGGTCTCATCGCCGGCTATTTCGGCGGCCTCACCGACATGGTGATCTCGCGCCTCGCCGATGCGCTGCTCGCGTGCCCATTTCTGGTGCTGGCGATTGCGCTCGCCGCGTTCCTGGGCCCCAGCCTGCAAAACGCGATGATTGCTATCGGCATTTCCGCCGTGCCGGTCTTCGTGCGTGTTGCGCGCGCCGAGACGCTGGTTGTCTGCACCGAGGATTACATCGCGGCGGCCCGATCCCAGGGCCTCGGCCATCTCGCCATCCTGACCGGACAGGTGCTGCCGAACGTGCTCGCGCCGACGATCGTGCAGGCGACGCTGACCATGGCGATTGCAGTTCTCGCCGAGGCGAGCCTGGCCTTTCTGGGGCTTGGCCAGCTTCCTCCGGCCCCGTCATGGGGCGCCATGCTCGACGTTGCCAGGCAATTTCTCGGCGAGGCGCCATGGATGGCATTCTGGCCCGGGCTCGCGATCATTGCGCTCGTCATCGGCTTCAACCTGATGGGTGACAGCCTGAATGATGCTCTCAATCCCAGGCAGTAGATGGAAGGCGCGACGATGTGGGAAGAGCGTGCGCCACTCCATCACCGTCACCCTGAGGTGGCCGCCTCTTCGGCGGCCCTCGAAGGGCGACGGCCCGGCTGCATCGGGGCCGTGCATCCTTCGAGGCTCCCATTGGACGCGTTGCGTCCCGTGCTCGCACCTCAGGATGACGGATTTTAGAGCGTTGCGAACTCGCAAAGACGACGGCGAGAAGCGTCCCCCCTCAACTCCGATACCAGCTCGCCAAATTCCACGTCGTGACGTCCCAGCCCGAGATGTCGCTCATGAGGCTGTTGACGGAGCCGCCGACGATGTTGCGCGAGAGCAGCGGCACGAGCACGTTGGCTTCGCAGAAGATCTCGTTGACCTTGATCAGCAGCGCGGCGCGCTTGACCGGATCGAGCTCGCTTTGCGCGGCCTTGTAGGCCTTGTCGGCCTCGGGATCGGACCAGCGCGAGACGTTGCGGCCCAGCCACTTGTTCTCCTTGGACGAAATCTCCCAGGAGACGCACTGGTTCAGGAAGCGCTCGGGATCGGGCTGCGGCTGCGTCGTGTTGTACATCTCCATGTCGCAATACAGTTTCGAGTAGGTGTCGGGGTTGCCGACGTCGGACGAGAAGAACACCGATCCGGTGACCGACTTGATCTCGATGTCGATCCCGGCCTTCTGGCAGGCCTGCTTGATGATGGCCTGCGTCTTTTGCCGCGGGGCGTTGATCGAGGTCTGGAAGACGTATTTGAGCTTCTTGCCGTCCTTCTCGCGAATGCCGTCAGCGCCCATCTTCCAGCCGGCCTCGTCGAGGATCTTGTTCGCCTTGTCGATGCTGAATTCGTATTTCAGCTTGCTCGACTTGAACTGGCTGGGCTGGTTGACGAAGCTTGCCGTCGCGACGGCGGCGCGGCCGTAGATGAATTTCTGGACGGCCTCGCGATCGACCAGCAGGTTGAACGCCCGGCGAACGGCCGGATCGGACAGCGTCGGATGCTTGGTCTTGGCGTTCGAACGCTCGCCGTCGACCTCGGTCCACGGGTCCGTCGTGTTGAGGATGACGAACTCGACGCCGCCGGAGAGCGTGAACTCCACCTTGCCTTTCCCGCTGGCTTCCATGCGCTTGAGGACTTCGTCCTCCACCAGCAGGTTCCAGGCGTAGTCGTATTCGCCGGTCTGCAGCACGGCGCGCGCCGCGGAGACCGCATCGCCGCCGCCCTTGACCTCGAGCGTGTCGAAATGCGGCTGGTTCTTGACGTGATAGTCGGGATTGCGTTCGGCCAGGATCAGATCGCCCGGCTTGAACTCGACGAATTTGTACGGGCCGGTGCCGACCGGCTTCAGATTACCCGGCGCATCGCGCGACTTGGCGCCGGCATAGTCGCCGAAATGATGCTTTGGCAGGATCTGGCCGACCGAGCCGACGAAGGGGTCGGCCCAGAACGGGGTCGGAGCCTTGAAGATTACCTTGACGGTGTGGTCGTCGATCTTCTCGACCTTGATGTTCTGGTAGGACCCCGTGGTGTAGGCCGCGGTCGCCAGATCCGCGGCATATTGCCAGGTAAAGACGACGTCGTCGGCGGTGAAGGGCTTGCCATCATGCCACCTCACGCCCTGCTTCAGCTTCCAGGTCACGCTCGTGCCATCCGGAGAGAGGCCGCCGTTCGCCTTGGTCGGAACCTCGGCGGCGAGGCAGGGGATGAGGTTGCCCTCCTTGTCCCAGCCGGCAAGCGGCTCGAAGAAGATGCGCGAGGCGACCTGGTCCTTGGTGCCGAGCGCGAAATGCGGATTGAGCAGAGTGGGGGCCTGCCAGATCAGGATCTTGAGCGGGCCGCCGCCGCCGGCCTTGGTCGGCTTGTATGGCAAGGTGGCATCCGCCATCGCCACGTCGTTCCAGAGCAGGATCTGGCTCGCAACGGGCGCCGCGATCCCGACCGCGGCCATTGTCCGGATGAACGAGCGCCGCGACAGCGTGCCGTCCTTCACCTCCGCGATGGCCTTGCGGATTTCGTTCTCGTTCATCGGATGAGCTCCACCTTCGCGCAGAAAAGTCGTCACCGGCGGCCCATCATGTTGCATCGCGGGCAAGGCGGCAATGCCGACAAGGCGGGGAACGCCTGCGGCGAAATGACGAAGGTGCGTATGGCGCGGTCGTGCCGCAGCGACGATGCATCGAGCCCAGCCCGGCGGGGCATCGTCAATTCGCCTTCGCTAGTCGCTCCGCACGTAGCGCCAGAGCAGGTCGGCGATTTCGAGCCGCCGCTGTGCCTTCGCCTTCTGCGAGGACATGTCGGTGGCGAATTGCGCCTCGAACGTATGCCGGTTCGCAACCGAGAAGAAGCAGAGCGCGTTCAGCGACATGTGCAGTTCGATCGGATCGATGCCGGGCCGGATCGCGCCGGCGCGAATGCCCCGGTCCAGCACCGCGGCGATCTGGCTGACGATCGGCCGCGTCATCTCCTTGAGCTTCTTGCTGCCGCGGATGTGCCGGCCGCGATGGATGTTCTCGATCGTGACCAGCCGGACATATTCCGGGTTGGCCTGGTCGAAATCGAAGGTGAACTCGGCCAGCCTGCGAATCGCGGCCTCCGGCTCGAGCGCTTCGAGGTGAAGGTCCTGCTCGGCAGTGCGCATCTTGGCGTAGGCCATCTCGAGCACGGCCGTGAACAGCTCTTCCTTGGAGTTGAAGTAGTAGAAGATCAGCCGCTTGGTGATGTTGGCGCGCGCGGCGATGGCATCGGTATTGCCGCCGGCGAGGCCGTTCTCGGCGAATTCCGCAAATGCGATCTCCAGGATCTCGCGCTTGGTGCGCTCCCGGTCGCGCCGCCGCACCGGCGGCTGCTTCGCGTCGTCCGCGACGGGCTTTTCCTTGGGTCTCATCCGGCGGTTCGGTCCTTTGCATCCGGCCAGGCCTGCTTGCCCCTCCATCCATAGCGCAATCGGCGGTCCTTGACAGCAATTATCCCGTGGGTTAATTGTAATTAACCTACGGATTAATTAGCCATGACGGATACCGGCCTTGCTCATCTGACGGCACTGGACCTTGCGCCTGTCGCGCTTGTGGCCGAGGCCGCGCGTGCCGGCTTCAGCTTCATCGGCCTGCGCGTGATCCCCGTGACTGCCGGCGGACCTGCCTATCCGACGCGGGTGGGAACGGACGCGCACCGTGAGCTCAAACGGTCTCTCGCCGGCGAGGGGGTGCGCCTGAACGAGATCGAGTTCGTTCAGCTCACACCTCGCGTCGACATTCCGGCGCTCGCGGGCCTGTTCGAAGCCGCCGCCGACCTTGGCGCGGTGGCGGTCATTGCATCGGGGGATGACGACGATCCGGCCCGCCTCACTGCGCATTTCGCTGATCTCTGCGACCTCGCGCAGCAATTCGGCCTGCGTGCCGATCTGGAGTTCATGCGCTGGCGTGCGATTGGCTCGCTGCCGCAGGCCGAGGCGATCGTGCGTGGCGCCGGCAAGGCCAACGGCACCATTCTCGTCGATGCGCTGCATCTCCATCGTTCCGGCGGCAAGCCGGGCGATTTGATCTCGATACCCGCGCACCATTTGCGGGCCGTGCAGATCTGCGACGCCGTCGCGGACATGCCTGCGAGCGATGCCGCCATCATCGCTGAAGCGCGCGAAGGCCGGTTGCCGCCGGGCGAGGGCGCCTTGCCGCTCGGCGAGCTCCTCGAAGCGCTTCCCGCGGACGCCAGCCTCAGCGTCGAGATGCCGCTGCCGGCCTTGGCGGTGCGGGCCCGGCTCGCCACGGCGTTCAACGCCACGAGGCGCCTGCTCGAGCATCGGTCGCGCGGAGCGTCGCGGCCAGACCATCGCCGCGAAGCCGGAGGCCCAATCTAGATATGGACGACGTGAGATGAAGAACATCACGATAGGTGTCATCGGCGCGGGACTGATCGGACGGAAGCATCTCACGAAGCTTGCCGAGCGAGACGACTATGACCTCGTCGGCATCGCGGATGTGAACGCCGATCGGGTCGCAGCCGATTATCCCGGGACCCGTGTCTTCGCCGACTACCGGAAACTGCTCGACGAGGCGCGGCCGGAGGCCGTGATCATCGCCTCGCCCAACCAGCTTCATGCCGAGCAGGGCATCGAATGCGCCAGGCGCGGCATTCACATCCTGATCGAGAAGCCGGTCACGGATACGGTGGAGACCGCGGCAAGCCTGATCGCCGAGGTGCGCAAGGCCGGCATCCAGTCGCTGGTCGGGCATCACCGCCGCCACCATCAGCAGGTCAGGACGCTGAAAGCGGCGTTGGGGGAACGGCGGATCGGCGATGTCGTCGGGGTGTCGGCGATCTGGGCCACCCACAAGCCGGCCGCTTATTTCGAGATCGCGCCGTGGCGCTCGCAGGCCGGCGGCGGACCGATCCTGATCAACCTCATCCACGAGATCGATTTCCTGCGCTTCACCGTGGGCGAGATCGTCGCCGTGGAAGCGATTGCGTCGAACCGCCAGCGCAGCTTTGCGGTCGAAGATACCGCCGCGGCGCTGATCGAATTCGACAGCGGCGCGCTCGGCACCTTCTTCATCAGCGACAGCGCCGTCTCGCCCTGGACGTCCGAGCAGGGGCTCGGCGAGGCCCCCGAATTCCCGTTCAGCGGCGAGAGCAGTTATCGCTTCCTCGGCCGAGCCGGGTCGATCGAATTTCCGGCACTCGTGCAATGGTCGCAAGCCGGCGGCGCGCAGGACTGGAACAAGCCGATCCAGGCCCAGCGCATCCATGCCTCTTCGGTTGACCCCTACGTCGCCCAGCTCGACCATTTCCGCGACATCATTCGCGGCAACGCGCGGTCATTGCAGCCGGTCGAGGACGGCGCGCGAAGCCTGATCGCGACCCTGGCGGTCGCCGAGGCAGCCGCCGGTGGACGACGCGTCGACCTGCGCCATCGCTACGAAACGCTCGCAAGTCCGGTCGTGCCGGCAACGCCAGACAAGCAAAGGACTTCCTGAGCGCAAACACATTTGCCGCCGCTCGGCGGACCAGGATGGGCAGAGCCGCGGCGCGATCTCAACGACGCCGGCAAGACGGCCGCCCGGAGGGAGGAACGAGGTGAACTACACGTTCGATTTTAGCCCCGTGCTGGACGGACTTCCGGACCTGTTGTGGGGCTGTGTCGGCACGCTGGAGCTTGCGTTGTCCGGCATGGTGCTGGCGCTTGCGATCGGGATCGGCGGCGTCGTGCTGCGCGAATCCCGCGTCTCCGCGCTGCGCTGGCTCGTCATCGCCTTTGTCGAGGCGATCCGCAACACGCCGTTCCTCGGGCAGATCTATTTCATATTCTTCGCGCTGCCGCTGGTCGGCGTTCGCCTCGATCCGACACTGACCGCGATCATCGCGCTCGGTGTCAACGGCGGGGCCTATGCGATCGAGATCATCCGCGGTGGTGTGCAGTCGATCAACAAGGGGCAGGTGGAAGCCGGTCTCGCTCTCAGCCTGAGCCGGGCGCAGGTGTTCCGCCTGATCGTGCTGAAGCCGGCGCTGCGTGCGATCTATCCGTCGCTGACCAGTCAGTTCATCATGCTGACGCTGACGACCAGCATCGCGTCTGCGATCTCGGCCTACGAACTGACCTCGGTCGGGCAGACGATCGAGACCAATACCTTCCGCAGCTTCGAGGTCTATGGCGTCGTCACGCTGCTCTATCTCGTCATGTCGTGGATGCTGATGCAGATGTTCGCGCTGATCAACGCGCGTTACTTCAGCTATCCCGTGAAGTGAGGGGCCATGGACCGGAATCAGTTCCTGTTTCTGCTCGGCGGCCTCAAATGGACACTTGCGCTGTCCGCGATCGGCTTCGTGGTCGGTTCGATTGCCGGCCTCGGCGTGGCGCTCGCGCGCACGTCGGGCCATCGCGCGCTGGAGCGCGGCGCGGCCGGCTACATCGCCCTGTTCCAGGGCACGCCGCTCCTGATGCAATTGTTCGTGGTCTATTACGGGCTGGCGCTGGCGGGCCTCAAGCTCGATGCCTGGGTTTCGGTCTCCATCGGCTTCACACTGCATTCCGGCGCGTTCCTCGGCGAAATCTGGCGCGGCGCGATCGAGGCCGTGCCGAAAGGCCAGGTCGAGGCCGCCAAGGCGCTGAGCCTCAACTACGTCTCGCGGATGCAGGATGTCGTCCTGCCGCAGGCGATCCGCATCTCGCTGCCGGCGACGATCGGATTTCTGGTCCAGCTGATCAAGGGAACGTCGCTCGCAGCGATCATCGGCTTCACCGAATTGATGCGGGCAGGGACCATCGTGTCCAACCAGAACTTCAAGCCGCTGCTCGTCCTCGGCTTGGTGTGCGCCCTCTATTTCGCCATCTGCTGGCCGCTGTCGCTCGTTGGCGCGCAGCTCGAACGCCGGATGGCCGTCGCCGCGCGATGACGAGGGCAAACAACAGACAACAGGACGAGGACAGAGGAGGGAATGATGACCAACGCAAGGACCACAGGACTCAATCGGCGTCGTTTGCTGGCGCTCGGAGCCGCGACGATCGCCTCGCCATTCGTGCTGACGCGCGCCGCCTATGCGGTGACGCCGTCGGAGATCAAGGCCAGGGGCAAGGTTCTGATCGGCATCCAGGGCGATAACCCGCCCTGGGGATTTGTCGATGCGACGGGAAAGCAGGATGGGTACGATGCGGAGATTTCGGCGCTGTTCGCCAAGGAGCTCGGTGTGCCCGCCGAGTTCACGCAATTGGCGGTCGCCAATCGCATCCCGGCCCTGACCTCCGGTCGTGTCGATATCCTGTTCGCGACCATGGCCATGCTACCGGAGCGGGCCAAGGCCGTGCAGTTCTCAAAACCCTATGGCGCGAACATCATCACCTTCATCGCGCCGAAGGAGTTCGAGATCAAATCTCCGGCCGACATGGGCAAATACGTCATCGGCGTTGCGCGCGGCAGCGTGCAGGACAGCGACGTGACCAAGGCCGCGCCCTCGGGCACCACTATCCGCCGCTTCGACGGCGACGCGCCGACGATGCAGGCCCTGCTGTCCGGTCAGGTCCAGGCGGTCGGTGGCAACATCTTCTACGTTCCGCGCCTCGATGAATCGAAACCCGGCTATTACGAGAACAAGCTCGAATTCACCAAACTCTACAACGGCGCCTGCACCCGGCTCGGAGAGAAGGAGATCAACGCCTTCGCCAACGCCTTCATCGAGAAGATCAGGGCCAATGGCGAGCTGGCGAAGATCTATCAGAAGTGGATGAATAATCCGCTGCCGGCTTTCCCCGACAGCATTCCCGGTATTCCCTTCAACGTCAGCTAGGCAGGGAGAGAACGCCATGCCGGGTGTAGTCGCGATGGAAACTGCTCCAGAGCCGATGATCGCCATGCGCGACGTCTGCAAATGGTACGGCACCTACCAGGTCCTGACCGATATCAGCCTGACGGTCCGCCCGGGCGAAAAAATCGTTCTGTGCGGGCCGTCCGGTTCGGGCAAGTCCACCCTCATCCGCTGCATCAATGCGCTGGAAGCGTACCAGCGCGGCGAAGTCGTCGTCGCCGGCACGCGGCTGAACGACGCTGCCGGCTCGGTCGATGCGGTGCGTCGCGAGGTCGGGATGGTGTTCCAGCAATTCAACCTGTTTCCGCACATGACCGTGCTGGAGAACTGCATGCTGGCGCCGATGCGCTCCCGGGGTGTGCCGCGGGCGAAAGCCGAAGAGACCGCGCGCCGTCTGCTCGATCGGGTCAGAATAGGAAACCAGGCCGAGAAATATCCGGCTCAGTTGTCGGGCGGCCAGCAACAGCGCGTTGCGATTGCGCGCGCGCTCTGCATGGAGCCGAAGGTGATGCTGTTCGACGAGCCGACCTCCGCGCTCGACCCCGAAATGGTCAAGGAAGTCCTCGACACCATGATCGCGCTCGCGACGGATGGCATGACCATGATCTGCGTCACCCATGAAATGGGGTTTGCGCGGCAGGTCGCCGATCGCGTGATCTTCATGGCCGACGGCCGAATCGTCGAGGAGGCCGAGCCGGAAAGCTTCTTCAGGAATCCGCAGCACGATCGCACCAGGAAGTTTCTGGGAGAGATCCTGGCGGCGCATTGAGACTGGGATGGGTCCGATGGCCTGTCGCCCGCACGCCGCCCGGGCGCTCGACGCGAGCTGCGATCGCCGTGTCACGATCGCCATCGCCGATCGTGGAGACGCGCGTTCCCGGGTGACCGGCTGTGTCCCCCGAACATGGCCCCGCTCTTGCCGGCGAGTATGATGGATTGGTATAAACATCATACTCGGAGGGGGTGGCGTGGTTCAGTCAGGTGGTGTCGCGAGGCGGGCGTTCGGGCCCGGCGTGCTGTTCGGCGGGCTGATCGCCGCCAACATCGCCGCGTGGGCATTCGCCTTCGCGATGTTCGGCGACCGGCCCGCGGTGATGGCGACCGCGCTGCTCGCCTGGGTGTTCGGCCTGCGTCACGCCGTCGATGCCGACCACATCGCCGCGATCGACAATGTCGTGCGCAAGCTGATGCAGGCGGGCGACACGCCGCGAAGCGTTGGCCTGTATTTCGCGCTCGGTCATTCCACGGTCGTCCTGGCCGCGACCACGCTGCTCGCGCTCGGCGTTGTCAGCCTCGGCGGCGACAGCCTGCTGAAGGAGATCGGTGCCCTGATCGGCACCTCGGTGTCGGCGCTGTTCCTGCTGGTGATCGCGGCGATCAATCTCGCCATCTTCGTCGGCCTGTGGCGGATCCTGCGCGAGGTGCGCGAGCAAGGCATCCATGACGCCGCGCAGCTCGAGGCGCTGCTCGCGGCCCGCGGAGTCCTGGCGCGCCTGCTCGGCCCGATGTTCCGCTTGGTCACGAAGCCCTGGCACATGTATCCGCTCGGCCTGCTGTTCGGGCTCGGCTTCGACACCGCGACCGAAATCGGCCTGCTCGGCATCTCCGCCACCGAAGCCGCGCGCGGCGCCTCGCTCGCGCATGTGCTGGTGTTCCCCGCCCTGTTCGCCGCCGGCATGGCGCTGGTCGACACCGCCGATTCCGCGCTGATGGTGAGCGCCTATCGCTGGGCCTTCGTCGATCCCTATCGCAAGCTCTGGTACAACCTCACGATTACCGGCGCCTCGGTCGCGGTCGCGCTGTTCATCGGCGGCATCGAGGCGTTGGGGCTTATCGGCGACCGGCTCGGCCTGTCCGGCGGGCTGTGGTCGCTCGTCGAGGCCGTCAACGACTCGCTCGCCAATTTCGGCTTCGCGGTGATTGCGCTGTTCGCGCTCGCCTGGCTCGTCTCGGTCGTGACCTATCGCCGCATGTCTGCCGGCGACCGGCGGCGCAGGCCGGATGTGCTCCGGAGCGTCGATGCGACCGAGGTGGTCTAGACGCACGACGCTGCGGCGGCGATGCGGAGCATTGTCGGTCCTGACGAGCTGCATTCTCCTCGGCGATGGCGGCGACACCTTCGCACAGAGCAGCAGCGGCGCCTCGCAGCAATTGCCTCCGGTCCAGGTCACCGGCAACGAGGCGCCGCGCCGCAAGAAGCCGCCCGCACCACCACGCGCAAGCAGGCCGGCGGCAGCGAATATCCATGTCGTGGCTCAGCCGGCGCCGGCTCCGGACGTCCGCAGTGTCGCCTCCGGCGCAAAGGGCGCCCCAAGCATGGCCAGCGAGCTCACCGTCTCGGGCGAAGAGCTCAACGCGCGCCCTTTCGCGCGGCCGGGCGAGGCGCTCGAAGCCGTGCCGGGGCTGATCGTGACCCAGCATTCCGGCGAGGGCAAAGCCAACCAGTATTTTTTGCGCGGCTACAACCTCGACCACGGCACTGATCTGGCCATCACCGTCGACGACGTCCCGGTCAACATGCGCACCCACGCGCATGGCCAGGGCTATGCCGATCTCAACTGGCTGATCCCGGAAACCATCAGCGCGATAGACGTGCGCAAGGGCCCGTACTTCGCCGACGCGGGCGATTTCGCCTCGGTCGGCAGCATCCATATCGGCTTGATTGACCGCACCGAACAGGGCCTTGCGCAGGTGACCGCCGGCAGTTTTGGCTATCGCCGCCTGCTCGGCATGGACTCCGCCAGGGTCGGCGAGGGGGCGCTGCTCGTCGCCGGCGAGCTCGGTTCCTACAACGGCCCCTGGGACAATCCGGACAATGTACGCAAGCTCAACGGGCTCGTGCGCTACAGCCAGGGCACCGCGACCGACGGCGTCTCCGTCACCGGCATGGCCTATGCGAACAGATGGAATTCGACCGACCAGGTGCCGCAGCGCGCGATCACCGCCGGCCTGCTCGACCGCTTCGGGTCGGAGGACCCGACCGATGGCGGCAACACCAACCGCTTCGCACTCTCGGGCCGCGTGGCGCAGAGCGACGATCTCGGCTCCTGGAAGGCGAATGCCTATGTCGTGAAGAGCCAGCTCGATCTCTACAACAACTTTACCTATGACCTCGGCGATCCCGTGCGCGGCGACCAGTTCCACCAGCATGACGACCGCCTGATGGCCGGCGCCAATATCTCCCGCACGCTGAACGGCTCGTTCGCGGGCTTGCCGATGCAGACCACGGTCGGTCTGCAATCGCGCTATGACGCGATTGATCTGGCGCTGACCAACACGGTCCAACGCAGCTACCTCTCCAGCGTCCGCAGCGACAAGGTCGGCGAAGGTAGCGTCGGTGTCTACGCTGAAAACACCGTGCGCTGGACCGACTGGCTCAGGACCACCGTGGGCTGGCGCGGCGACTATTATGCTGCCAACGTCACCTCGCTGTTCAATTCAAATAATTCCGGCAGCGTCAATGCCTCGCTCGGCAGTCCGAAATTCAGGATGGTGCTCGGCCCGTTCAACCGGACCGAATTCTTCCTCGGCGCCGGTTACGGCATGCACTCGAACGACGCCCGCGGCGCGACCACGACGGAAGACCCGAGCGATCCCGCGACAAAGCTCTCGCCGTCGCCGCTGCTGGTGCGCACCAGAGGCGGCGAGATCGGCGTGCGCAGCCGGATCATTCCGGGCCTCGATTCCTCGTTCAGCGTCTTCATCCTCGACCAGGACTCCGAGATCCTGTTCTCCGGCGATGCCGGCGACACCTCAGCGACCCGCGCCAGCCGCCGCTATGGCTTCGAGTGGACCAACCATTACCGGCCGCGATCCTGGATCGACATCGATGCCGATCTGGCGATGACGCATGCGCGCTTTCGCGGCTATGACAGCGACCAGGCGGCAGTCTACGCCTCGCTCGCAGGCTATCCGGAGGCGCAGATCGGCAACGCGCCCGGCAACTACATCCCGAACGCGCCGCCGATGGTGGCCTCGGCCGGCATCACCCTCGGCGAGAAGACCGGCTGGTTCGGGACCTTGCGCTGGCGTTACCTCGCCTCCAGCCCGCTGACGGAAGACAATGCGTTCCGCTCGTCCGCGACCAGCATCTTCAACGGCCGCCTCGGTTATCGCGCCGATAATGGCTGGCGCATTCAGCTCGACGTGCTCAATCTCTTCAACGCGAGAACGAACCAGATCACCTATGCCTATGGCTCGCTGCTTAAGACCGATACGCTCTATAATCTCTGCACATCGGGCACGGCGCCGACCGCCGTCTGCCAGAACGGCGTGATGGACTACGTGCTGCACCCGGTCGAGCCGCTGACCTTCCGCCTCACCATGGCCGGGACGTTCTAGGAGAGGCGGGGCGCGCCGCGATCTGCGGCTGGATCCGAACTTGCCGCGTCCTATCCGTCGTACTGATCCGGCCCCATCGCCCACGACGTCTGATCATGGCCGAAGGCGTAGTTCCGGTTGGTGACGACGGGATTGCGATTGACCATCGGCCGCATGAACATCGGGTGGGTCGCGCTGCGCACCTCGTGCTCGACCGTGAACAGCTTTTTGCCGCTGTCGAGATCGACGATGTCGCAGAACCGGTACTGGTATTGATTGTCCTCGCGGGAGATCAGGTCGCGTGCGAGCAGCTTGCGGTACGGACCGGAGAAATCGGTGATGTACATCTGCACATGATGCCCGTCATAGTCGGGTTGCGGCCGATCGGTCTCGCGAAACAGCAGATGCTGGTCGCGGCCGGTCTTCACCGCCGCAACCTTGCCGTCGCCATTCCGCAGCTCGGCGGGCATGCCCATGATGTCAGGATAGAAGGCGCAAATCGCCGGCGCCGTTCCCATGGGCACTTCGAATTCGACATAGGGGATGCCGAGCGTGATGCGCCCGAAGCGCGTAGCGTCCGGTTCATGGACGCGCATGCGGTTGCCCCACGGACAGACGGCCTCGACATGGTCGTTGTGCTCGGCGAACGTGAATGCCGTCCCCTCGAGCTTCTTCGCGACCGACGCCAATCGCGCCAGCAACGCCTCGCGTCCCTCGATCACGAGGCCGGTATGGCCTCGCAGCACCTGCGGCCTGCCGCTCGGCAGGTGAAACTGGCTCCGCCCGGCGTTGATCCACATGTTGGTGTCGGCCACCATCAGATAGGGATCGCGGGTGAGCCCAAGTCCCGTGACGTAGAATAACGTCGCCAGGCGCTGATCCGGGACCTGGATGTTGACGTGCTCGAAATGGATGGCGTTGCCGAGGTCTTCAGCGGATCGATCGAATTGTTGCGGCATGGCTGCGGCTCTGGGTGCGGGACGGACGGGTCATACTAGAGCAGAACGTCGGCCAGTCGAACCGCCCGCCGATCACATCTGCTGATCGAGGCATGCTGCCGGCCACCTTGCCGCGGCAACCATTCCCTGTAATCTGGGCGGAAGACATCAAGGAAAGGGTCGATGGGGGGAGTTCTGGAAGGCGTGCGCGTCCTCGATTTCGGACGCTATATCGCAGGGCCCTATTGCGCGACCTTGCTGGCCGAATTCGGCGCCGAGGTCATTCGCGTTGAAAAGCGCGACGGCAGCGAGGATCGCTTCGTGGCACCGGTCGGCGCGGGCGGCGAAGGCGCGCTGTTCCTCCAGGTCAACCGCAACAAGAAGTGCATCACGCTCGATCCGATGAAGCCGGAGGGGCAGGAGGTGATGCGCCGCCTGGTTGCGACCGCGGACGTGGTCGTCGCCAACCTGCCGCCGCAGACCCTGCGCGCGATGAAGCTCGATTACGACTCGCTTCGCGCGATCAAGCCCGACATCATCCTGACGACGGCAACCGCATTCGGCGGGCCGGGGCCCTGGTCCGACCGCGTCGGCTTCGACGGTGTCGGCCAGGTCATGTCGGGTTCGGTGTACATGACCGGCGCCGGCGATCCGCCCTACCGCGCCGCGGTCAACTGGGTCGATTTCGGAACCGCGCTGCATTGTGCGTTCGGCACGCTCGCCGCGCTGATGGAACGCGCGAAATCCGGGCGCGGGCAGATCGTCGAGGGCGCGCTGCTGGCCACCGCGCTGTCCTTCACCAATGCCACGCTGATCGAACAGGCCGTCATCAACGTCAACCGCGTTCCAACAGGCAATCTCGGCCAGACCGCCGCGCCAGCCGACATCTACCGCACCAGGGACGGCTGGGTGCTGTGCCAGGTCACCGGTCATCCGCTGTTCAAGCGCTGGGCGAAGCTGATGGGCGAGGAGGACCAGTGGCTGAACGATCCGCGCTTTGCCGACGATATCAGCCGCGGCAACAACGGCCCCATCATCAGCGAGCGGATGGCGCGCTGGTGCGCCGAGCGCACCACGCAGGAGGCCGTCGACACGCTGGGCAACGCCATGATTCCGACCGGGCCCGTGCTGAGCCCGCAACAGGCGCTGGATCATCCGCACATTCGCGCCGCCGGCTTCATGCAGGACGTCGACTATCCGGGCTTGCCGAAGCCCGCGCCGGTGGCGCGAGCCGCCGTGCGGCTGTCGGAAACGCCGGGTGACATCGCGAGCCGCCCGCCGACGCTCGGCGAGCATACCGATCGTGTCCTCGCGGAGCTCGGCTATGACGCGGCCGCG
The DNA here is from genome assembly GCF_000472645.1 of Bradyrhizobium sp. WSM2254. NCBI lineage: Bacteria > Pseudomonadati > Pseudomonadota > Alphaproteobacteria > Hyphomicrobiales > Nitrobacteraceae > Bradyrhizobium > Bradyrhizobium sp. WSM2254. The sequence goes on from NZ_AXAB01000032.1 coordinate 24,559, forward strand.
ATCGCGGCGCTGCGGCAAAGCGGCATCGTCTAGCGAGGCCAGCGAGCGACCATCACCGCCCATTCGCAAGCGTGAGCGCGGCCTTCACCGCGTTCTCCAGAATCTCCTCCGACAACTGCCTGTCGCTCACGGCCCGCGACAATTGCAGCGCGCCGACCATGGTCGCATAGACCGAAATCGCCCGTCGCCGGCGCTCCGCAGCCGAACCATCCGGGATCTGCGCCGCCATCAGCATGATGAGGTCGGACATCTTCCCGGTGAAGGCCTCGCGCGTCGCCTTCGGATGCCGCGCGATCTCGGACGCCAGCGCCGCGGTCGGGCAGCCGGTCCCGGCGTGGTCGCGGTGGCGCGGGGAGAGGTAGTCGCGGATCGTGGTCTCCAGCGCGATGCTGTTTTCGAGATTGTCCTTGTGCCGCTGCTCGCGCCGCTCCAGCGCATCCAGCAGCACCGCGCGCACCAGATCCTCCTTGGATTCAAAATGTGTGTAGAAGGCGCCGTTGGTCAGGCCGGCCTCGGACATGATGCCGGCGAGACCCACGGCGGCGATGCCGCTCTCGCGGAACTGCGCCGATGCGACGTCGACGATGTGCCGCCGCGTCGCGTCCCGGTGTCCCTTGTCGTACCGCGCCAATCGCGCCTCCTTGGGATGCAACCCCGGCCAACGAAATCGTGAGGAGGGGGCTATTGCATTACGATCATAATATTACATTATGGGCGTCATGCAATGGGCGGCCGATTGGCGGCGGTCCGGCAGGCGCGCAAGGACCATGGCCATGTCAGTCGAGGATGCCGCCGCCCCGGCCTTGTCCGGCGCGCAGGTCGTGGCCCATACCGCGGCTCCGCTTCGCCAGGCGGCTGCGCCAGGCGTCGCCGTCACCCCAGGCGCCGCCCGCACCCTAAGCGCGGCTGAGCAGAGGCGAGCGGCCCTGCTGACCGCGCCGATCCTGCCCACGCTGCTCAGGCTGGCCGCGCCGACCGTGACCGTGCTGGTGGCGCAAACCGCGGTGAATATCGCGGAGGCCTATTATGTCGGCTTTCTCGGCACCGATGCGCTGGCGGGCGCCGCGCTGGTGTTCCCCATCTTCATGCTGATGACCATGATGTCGAACGGCGGGTTCGGCAGCGGCGTTGCGTCCTCGGTCGCGCGCGCGGTCGGCGCGGGTCGCCGCGACGACGCCGAGTCGGCGCTGTTTCATGCCGTCGTGCTCGCCATCCTCGCCGGCGGCGTGTTCACGCTCGGCGTGATCCTGGGCGGCCCGTGGCTCTACCGGACCCTCGGCGGCCAGGGCGGTGCGCTCGCTGCGGCCACCACCTATTCCAACTATCTGTTCGCCGGCGCCATTCCGGCGTGGATCGTCAACCTCCAGGCAGCGGCACTGCGTGGTTCGGGCAACGTCAAGGTGCCCGCGCTGGTGACGCTGGTCGGCGCGATCGTGACCATCCCGGTCTCGCCGGCGCTCATCTTCGGCCTCGGGCCGATCCCGCGGCTCGGCATCGGTGGCGCCGGCGTCGCCTTCGGCCTCTATTATGGCGCGGCCATGCTGTTCCTGCTGCGCTACATGGCCTCGGGTGCGACCGGCCTGACGCTGCACATCGTGCCGCTCCGCCCAAGAATCTTCGGCGACATGCTGAAGGTCGGCATCCCGACCGCCTTCAATGCGGTGCTGACCAACCTCACCGTCATCCTCGTCACCGGCGCGGTCGGCCTGTTCGGCACCTCGGCGCTCGCCGGCTACGGCATCGCCTCGCGGCTCGACTACATCATGATCCCGCTGCTGTTCGGCATCAGCACGGCGACCCTGACCATGGTCGGCGTCAACATGGGCGCGGGCCAGACTGCGCGGGCGCGCCGGATCGGCTGGATCAGCGGCATCGTGGGCATCGTCATGACCGGGACGATCGGCCTCTTGGTCGCGATCTTCCCGACCGCCTGGCTCAATCTCTTCAGCCACGATGCCGAGGTGGTGAGCGAAGGCATGACCTATTTGCGCATCGTGGCGCCGGCCTATGCCGCGCTCGGCTTCGGCTTCGTCACGTCCTTCGCGGCCCAGGGCACCGGGCGCGCCATGGGACCGCTCGCCTCCTCGATCGCGCGGATCCTGATCGCCGCCGGCGGCGGCTGGATCGCGGTGGCAAGCTTTGGCGCGGGCATGGCGGGGCTCGCCACCATGGTCGCGGTGGCGCTCGCCGCTTATGCCGTGATCTGTGCCCTGATCATGCTGTCGCCATCGACCTGGCGGTCCGAGTAGACCGGCATCAATGGATGCTGGCGACGCCAACCGCGAGCACCGACAGCAGTAGCGCCTAGGTCAGCAACTGTAGCGCCGTCCGCGCCGCGAATTCGTTTCCTGTTTGGTACCGAATGGAGAAGGTGTGGCCCGCCCAGGCGGCCAATATGGATTTCCATTTCATTGATTTCGTCCTACGGAGAAGCGAATACGGTTCCAATCGTTGTTGCAGACGTATGGAGACCAAGATGTCGTTTCGCCTCCCCCTGATCCTCTCGACCGTGCTCGCCGCATGGTCGGCCGCAGCTAGCGCCGAGACCATCAAGATCGGCGTGACGCCGGGGCCGCACGCGCAGATCCTCGAGGCGGTGAAGCCGATCGCCGCCAAGCAGGGGCTCGATATCCAGCTGCTCGAGTTCTCCGATTATGTCGTGCCGAACGCCGCGCTCGATGCAGGCGAGATCCAGGCCAATTCGTTCCAGAACCAGCCGTACCTGGACAACCAGAAAGCCGACCGCGGCTACAAGATCGAGGCCGTCGGCCTGACCGTGAACTTCCCGATCGGTGTCTATTCGAAGAAGCACAAGGCCTTCGCCGATATCCCGGAGGGCGGCAAGGTCTCGATCCCGAACGATCCGACCAATGGCGGCCGCGTGCTGCTGCTGCTGCGCGACAAGGGCGTGATCAAGCTGAAGGATGGCACGGGCTTCAAGCCCACGGTGCTCGACATCACCGAGAATCCCAAGAAGCTGAAGTTCATCGAGGTCGACGCCGCGCAGGCGCCGCGCGCGCTCGACGACGTCGACGCAGCCGCGATCAACACCAACTATGCAACCCAGGCGGGCCTCGATCCGGTCAAGGATCCGATTCTGCGCGAGGACCCGAAGGGACCCTATGTCAACCTGATCGCGGTTCGCGCCGCCGACAAGGACAAGCCCTGGGTCAAGGTACTGGTGGACAGCTATCACACGCCTGAGGTGAAGGAGTTCGTCCTGACCAAGTTCAAGGGGGCGGTGCTGCCCAGCTGGTAGGCAGCCGGCGTCGTATCTTCGGCAGGAATGGATGGCTCCGGGGTGGCAGCCCTGCGCGGCGGCTGCTTGCCTCGCGCTGCGGCAGCGGACATCATGCGGGCTGTTGCAACGTTGGGCGCGGTTGGCATGAAACGGTTCGCAAATCTGAAAAGACTGGGCTTCTTCACGCGGCTTCTCGACGAGGCGCCGCCGGCGGACCGCTATCGCTTCGCGGCCGAGCAGATCGTGCGCGCCGAGAAGGCCGGGCTCGATTCCGCGTGGATCGCGCAGCACCATTTTCACGAGCGCGAGGGCGGCCTGCCGTCGCCCTTCACCTTCCTGGGTTACGTTGCCGCGCAGACTTCGCGCATTCGCCTCGGCACCGGCATCGTCACCCTGCCGCTTGAGAACGCGGTGAGGGTGGCGGAGGACGCCGCGGTGCTCGACCTGCTCTGCGACGGCCGGTTCGAGCTCGGCGTCGGCACCGGCGGCAATCCGTCGGCCTTTGCCGCCTTCGGTCTCGACGGCGCCCAGCGCAACGAGATCTTTGCGCGCAATCTCGCGGTCGTCCGCACCGCGCTCGCCGGCAAGCCACTCACCGGCGGCGACACGCTCTATCCGCAGCGGCCGCAACTGGACGGCCGGATCTGGCAGGCGACATTCTCGGTCGCCGGCGGCGCCCGCGCCGGCAAGGCGGGTGACGGCCTCCTGCTCTCGCGCACGCAGCCGCGGACCAAGGAGGCGCCGCGCGCAACGCTGGCCGAGATCCAGAACCCGATCATCGACGCCTATCTCGCAGCGCTGCCGCTGGGACGCGAGCCGCGCATCATGGCCTCGCGCAGCGTCTTCGTCGCCGACGACCATCGTGAGGCGATGCGCCTTGCCGACATCGGATTGCGGCGCGCGCTGCCGCAATTCATGAAGGGCGGCCATCTTCCCCCGGGCGAGACGCTGGAGGAGATGATCATTGCGTTCGACACCCATGTCGGCGCCGCCGACGAGGTCATCGCCTCGCTGCGTGGCGATGCGACGCTGGAGCGGGTGACCGACCTGGTCTTCCAGGCGCATTCGGTCGATGCCCCGCACCCCTATATCCTGCGCTCGATCGAGCTGGTCGCGGACAAGGTCGCGCCGGCGCTGGGCTGGGCCCGGACGGCGGCGGCCGATGTGGCGCTGGCGGGCTAATTGAAATGAATTGCGTTGTACGAGGCTGAATGATGGCTACGAAGGATATCATCGACACGCTCGCCGGCATTGAGCCAGGCTCCGGCCTGGACGCGATCCGCGCGCGCCGCCTGCAGGCGCGCGAGAACGCGCAGAAGAGCTATCTCTCGCTGTTCGAGCCGATCGACGCCGGCGATTTTTCGCTTGCCGAACGTGCCGCGGTTGCGGCCTTCGTGACGGGGCTTCACGGCGAGTCCCCCGTCGCCGCCTTCTATCGCGAGAAGCTCGCAGCGAATGCGGATGGAACGGCGCTGGTCGAGCCGATCCAGATCGAAATCGGGCGCGGCAAGACCTCAGGTCCCTATGGTGCCTTCCCGGCCGGACCGTTGTCGGTCGAGAACAAGGCTGGCTTGATCTACCGCGTCAGCGCGGAACGCAAACCGCAGCTTGGCGCCCGGTTGGTTGCAGCGCTCGAGCATGCGCATCTGCTGGTGTTCCGGCCGCGCGATGCCGCATCCGCCGACATGAAGGCGCTGCTCGCCGCAGGCTGGTCGACCACCGGCATCGTCACGTTCTCCCAACTCGTTGCGTTCCTGTCGTTTCAGGTCCGCGTCGTCAGCGGCTTGCGCACGCTCGCAGCGGCAAGCGCGTAGGAGGTTGCATCATGAGCGCTGCAAACACAGTCAATCCGCCCGTCGTCTTCACCCAGGACGAGCTCGGCTGGGTGTCGTGGATCGACCCGCTGCCCGAAGCGGAGTTGACCGAGCGGCACTTCGCCGGCCTCGTCGATCGCGCCCGCGTCAAGTCGGAATATTTCCGCCTGCTGGTGCGCGATCCCGAGGTGCTGGAAGCCCGCACCAAGACCGACAAGGACATCTTCTACAACGTCGCCGACGGCCTGCCGCGCGCCGAGCGCGAGCTCGCAGCCGCCGCGACCTCGCGCTACAACGGCTGCATCTATTGTGCTTCCGTGCATGCGCGATTTGCCAGCACCTATTCCAAGCGCCGCGACGACGTGCAGCGGCTGCTCGACGAGGGCGTCAAGGTCGATCTCGGCGAGCGCTGGAATGCCGTGGTCAAGGCGTCGGTGGCGCTGGCCGCGACGCCGATCGCGTTCGGCCCCGACAATGTCGAGGAGCTGCGCCGCGCCGGTCTCGATGACGCCGAGATCGTCGACGTCATCAACGGCGCCTCGTTCTTCAACTGGGCGAACCGACTGATGCTGTCGCTCGGTGAGCCCTCGAAATAGGCAATCTCACCGGCATGGAAATTGCTGCTTGTTTCAACATTGAGTGGATGGAGCCGTAGATGAGCAACATCGATCGCCGTACCCTGGTCAAGGGCTCGCTCGCCGCCATGATGGCGGGGGCGGCCTTCTCGCGCAGCGCGTTTGCGCAGTCGTCCGAGCCGATCCTGCTCGGCGTCAGCGGCCCCCTGACCGGGCCGAACGCACAATATGGCACGCAGTGGAAGCAGGGCTTTGACCTCGCGCTGGACGAGATCCAGGCGGCCGGCGGTATCAACGGCCGCAAGCTCGCCTATCAATTCGAGGACAGCCAGAGCGACCCGCGGCAGTCGGTGGCCATTGCCCAGAAGTTCGTCTCCGATCCCCGGATCGTCATGGAGCTCGGCGATTTCTCGAGTCCCGCCTCGATGGCGGCATCCCCGATCTATCAGCGCGGCGGCCTCGTGCAGTTCGGCTTCACCAATTCGCATCCCGATTTCACCAAGGGCGGTGACTTCATGTGGAGCACGTCCGTCAGCCAGGCTGACGAGCAACCGCTGCTGGCGGCCTATGCCGTCAAGCGCCTCGGTCTCAAGAAGCTCGCGATACTCCATCTCAACACCGATTGGGGCCGCACCAGCCGCGACTATTTCGTCAAGGCGGCGAAGGAATACGGCGCCGAAATCGCGGTCACCGAGGGCTACATCGCGGAGGAGCGCGACTTCCGCTCCACGCTGGTGCGCGTGCGCGACGCCAATCCGGACGGGCTGATCCTGATTTCCTATTATTCCGACGGTGCGTTGATCGCGCGCCAGGCGCGTCAGGTTGGCCTCAAGCAGACGATCTGCGCGGCAAGCTCGGTCTACTCGCCGAAATTTTTGGAGCTCGGCGGCGAGGCGGTCGAGGACGTCCATCTCGGCACGCGCTATTTCCCCGAGGATCCCAGGCCCGAGGTGAAGAAGTTCATCACCGGCTTCAAGGCCAAGTACAACGGGCAGGAGCCCGACGCCTTCAACGCCTATTCCTATGACGCGATGCACATGGCAGCCGCGGTCGTGAAGATCGGCGGCACCGATCGCCGCACCATCCGCGACGCCTTCGCGAAAGTGAAGGATGTCTCGAGCGTGATCTTCGGGACCGCGACGTTCGACGTCGAGAGCCGCCGGGTCAAGGGCGCCATGAATGCCGAGCTGGTCGTGCGCAAGGGGCAGTTCGCGCTTTGGGACGGCAAGCCGACCTGACATGATGGCCGGACGCATGATCCGGAAAAGTGCGAAGCGGTTTTCCGAAGAGATCATGCGTAAAACAAACCAAATCGCGATGATCTCATCGCGCTTGCTCGCTCCGGCCTGCTCTCTTTTCAATAGGAACGCTGCGTGTCTTCCTGGCTCGACTACACGATCAACGGGCTGATCGTCGGTAATGTCTACGCCCTCGTTGCGGTCGGGCTCGCGCTGATCTTCGGCGTCAGCCGGCTGATCAACTTCGCGCAAGGCTCGATCTATCTGGTCGGCGCCTATATCGGCTGGGTCGCGGTGGTGCAGCTGCACACGCCGCTGCCGCTCACCATCATCGTGGTCGCGGTCGCCGCCGCGCTGGTCGGGCTGGTCATCGAGCGGTTCGGCCTGCGGCCGCTCCAGAACTCGGTGCGCATCGCACCTCTGCTCGCGACCATCGGCATCAGCTTCGTGCTCGATCAGCTGGTGATGCTGACCTTCTCGCCGAATCCGCGCGCACTGCCGAGCCAGTTGCCGGACGTCCGCTTCCAGGTCGGTGGCGGCACGATCGGGCCGCTCGATCTGCTCATCGCCGGCGTCGGCATCACCAGCGCGCTCTTGCTGTTCGTGTTCCTGCGCTACAGCAAGCTCGGCTGGGCGGTGCGCGCCACCGCGCAGGACCGCGACGCCGCGATGCAGATGGGCGTGGACGTCAACCGTGTCAATCAGGCGGTGTTCGGCATTGCCGCGGCACTCGGCGGCGTCTCCGGCATGCTGGTCGGCATGTACTACAACCAGATCGACACCGCGATGAGCCTTCAGGCAACGCTCAAGGGCGTCGTCGCCGAAGTCGTCGGCGGCGCCGGCAACGTGCCGGGCGCGGTCATCGGCAGCCTGCTGCTGGGACTGGTGGAGAGCTACGGCGTCGCCGTGTTCGGCACCAGCTATCGCAACCTGTTCGCGTTCCTGCTGCTGGTCGTCGTGCTGGTGTTGCGGCCGAACGGCCTGTTCGCCAGCGCGCGGCAGGCACCGCCCGAGCCGCTCACGGGCACCTTCATCGCGCCGAGCCGGCCGGTGCGCATTCCACGCTGGGCGCTGCTGGTCGCGGCCGCTGCCTTTGCGATCCTGCCGCTGTTCCCGGTGTCCTTCTACGTGCTCCAGACCCTGATCAACGCCTGGCTGCTCGGCATGCTCGCGCTCAGCCTCACGCTCGTTGCAGGCACGATCGGGCAGGTCTCGCTCGGACACGCGGCGCTGCTGGCGATCGGCGCCTATACCTCGGCACTGCTGTCGCTGAGCTTCGCCGTTCCGGTTGGCCTTTCCATCATCGGCGGCGGCCTGATGAGCGCCGCGCTCGGCACCGCATTGATCTCGCCGTCGTTCCGCCTGCGCGGGCACTACGTGTCGATCGCAACGCTCGCCATCGGCGAGATCGTGTCGCTGGTGATCCTGAACTGGGAGAGCGTCACGCGCGGTCCGATCGGCATCTCCGGCATTCCGCCGCTGTCGCTGTTCGGCTACGACCTGATCAGTCCAAATTCGATCTACTGGTTCAGCCTTGTGGTCATGATCGTGCTGGCGCTGCTCCAGGCGCGCCTGCTCGGCTCGCATCTCGGCCGCAGCTTCCGCGCCATCAGGGACGACGACATCGCCGCGCGCGCCTATGGCCTCAGCCTGAACCGCTACAAGTCGCTGGCCTTCATCTTCGGCGGGTTTGCCGCTGGCGTCAGCGGCGGCATCGCCGCGCATCTCTATTCCTACATCAACCACGAGACCTTCAACACGCAGCAGTCCATCCTGGCGCTGACGGTCGTGATCCTTGGTGGCTTGGGGAACGTCGTCGGCGCCATCGTCGGATCGGTGGCGCTGGTCGGCCTGCCCGAATTGTTCCGGATCGCGGCGGAGTACCGCATCCTGATCTACGGCATCGTGCTCCTGCTGCTGGTGCGATTCAGGCCGCAGGGCCTGTTGGGGACGATGTGATGGCAGAGCAGCACACAACCATGCTGTCCCTGCGCGGGCTGACGCGGCGCTTCGGCGGCCTCACCGCGGTCGACGCCATCGATCTCGACCTCGCCAGGGGCGGGCTCGTCAGCATCATCGGCCCGAACGGCGCCGGCAAGACGACGTTGTTCAACCTCGTGACCGGGCTCGACCGGCCCGACGCCGGCGTGGTCCGCTTCGAAGGTCACGACATCACCGGCCTCTCGCCGGAACGGCTGGCGGCCGCTGGCATTGCCCGCACCTTCCAGCTCGGCCGCGTCTTCGGCAATCTCAGCGTCATGGACAACGTCCTGATCGGCGCGCATACGCGGCTGCGTGCGGTGAAGCCGGCCGTGCCGGTGATCGGCCCGCTGCTGGAATTGGGGCTGGCGCTGCTGCGTCCCGCCAGCGTCAAGGCCGAGGAAGAGCGGCTGCGCGAGGAAGTGAAAGCCATCCTCGCCCGCTTCGGCGAGCGGCTGCTGCCGCGGATCGACCAGCCGGCCTACAGTCTGTCCTACGCCAACCGCCGCCGCGTCGAGATCGCCCGTGCGCTCGCTCTTAGGCCGCGCCTGTTGCTGCTCGACGAGCCGACCGCCGGCATGAACCCGACCGAGACCGCGGAGATGCAGGCGCTCGTCGCCGAGCTGAAGGCGGAAGGGCTGACGATCCTGTTGATCGAGCACAAGCTGGAGATGGTGATGCGCCTCTCCGACCGTGTCATCGTCATGGACGAGGGCAAGAAGATCGCGGAAGGCCCGGGCGAAGCGGTGCGCAAGGATCCCAAGGTGATCGAGGCCTATCTCGGTCACGGCCTGTCGGGGACGGCGGAGCAGGAGAGCGCGGCATGACGACCAACGTACCCGAACCGCTTCTCGCTTTGACCGACGTCAACACCTTCTACGGCCAGGCCCAGGTGCATTTCGACCTGTCGATCAAGGTCGCGCGCGGCCACATCGTCTGCCTGCTCGGCGGCAATGCCAGCGGCAAGTCCACGACGATGAAGATCATCCTCGGCCTCGTCAAACCGCGTTCCGGTGACGTGACGTTCGACGGCGCCTCGCTGATCGGCCTCTCCACGCCGCAGATCGTCCGCCGCGGCATCGCCTCGGTGCCGGAGGCGCGGCGGTTGTTCGCGGACATGACCGTCCGCGAGAACATCCTGATGGGTGCCTTCGTGCGCAACGACCGCGATGCGGTGGCGCTGGATCTCGACAAGATGCTGACGCTGTTTCCGAAGCTCGGCCAGCGGCTGTCGCAGCGCGCAGGCTCGCTGTCCGGCGGCGAGCAGCAGATGGTGGCGATGGCGCGCGCGCTGATGAGCCGTCCCAGGATGATCGTGATGGACGAGCCGACCATGGGCCTGTCGCCGCTCTATGTCGATCGCGTGCTGGAGCTGATCCGCACCATCAACCAGGAGGGCGTGTCGGTGTTCATGGTCGAGCAGAACGCCAGCCTCGCGCTCGAGATCGCGCACGAGGCCTATGTGCTCCAGACCGGCAAGATCGTGCTCTCCGGTCCCGCGCGGGCGCTGAAGGACGATCCGCGGGTGCGCGACGCCTATCTCGGCGGTGCCGAGGCGGCCTAGCGATCAGGCCGAAGCCGCGCTCTGCGCCGGCTCCACCGGCAGATCGTCGCCATTGGGATCACCCGGCGCGGTCGCCCAGGCCAGCTCCACCAGCGTCACGATCCTGCGTCCGCCGCCGTCGAGCTGGCAGACGATGAGACCCTGCTCCTCCATGTAGCTGAGCAGGCGCTGCGCGCGGCGCAGCGAATGCGAGCCATAGGCGCGGGCGATCGCGGCGTCGCCGGGGCAGGGCCAGCCTTCCTTTGCCGCGCGGGCGATCATCATGAAGACGCCCTGCATGTCGTCGGGCAGGATCGAGGCGCGCAGCGAGACGTCCTGCCAGGCGTCGTCCCCGGCGATATCAGCGCCGAGCCCGGCGCGCGCATGCGTCAGCATGCGGCGGAATTCGTTGAGGTCAGGCACCGCCGTGCCGAGCCCCTCGATGCGGCAGCGGACCACGAACTCTTGATAGAGCACGCCGATGGCGCGGAAGCCGGCATCGGGCTCGGCGAGCACGGCACGCAAGGTCCGGTCGACGCGCTCGCGCCGCTCGGCGAGCTCCTCGGCGCTGACCGGCAGCTCGATCGCTTCGGGCCGGATCTCCGGCGCGGCGGCCTTCGCCGCGCGGAGCTGCTCGAGCAGGTCCGGCGCGGGGCGGCGCTGCGGCCGGCTGGCGTCGGGCGGCGGCGCGGCCAGGATCACGGCGCGCATATCCTCAAGTGCGGCTTCCGGCATCGGCATCAGCCGCGGCGTCGAATTGCGCGGCTGGGTGTCGGTCGCGCCGATGTTCAATCGCAGCGGACGGCGCGACAGCGCGGGTCCCAGCGCCATGAACTGCCCGCGCTCGAGATCGCGAAAGGCCTCCGCCTGCCGCCGCTCCATGCCGAGCAGGTCGGCGGCGCGTGCCATGTCGATGTCGAGGAAGGTCCGGCCCATCAGGAAGTTGGAGGCTTCCGCCGCGACGTTCTTGGCGAGCTTCGCCAGCCGCTGGGTCGCGATGATGCCGGCGAGCCCGCGCTTGCGGCCGCGGCACATCAGATTGGTCATGGCGCCGAGCGACAGTTTTCGTGCCTCGTCCGACACCTCGCCCGCGACCGCCGGTGCGAACAGCTGCGCCTCGTCCACCACCACCAGCATCGGATACCAATGGTCGCGATCGACGTCGAACAGGCCGCCGAGGAATGCGGCGGCGCGCCGCATCTGGTTCTCGGCATCGAGGCCCTCGAGATTGAGCACGGTGGAAACGCGATGCAGCCGCGCGCGCTCACCGGCGACCTGAAGGCCGCGTTCGGTGTGATCTTCGGCTTCGATCACGAGATGGCCGAAGCGCTCGGCCAGCGTGACGAAATCGCCCTCGGGGTCGATGATGGCCTGCTGCACCCAGGGCGCGCTCTGCTCCAGCAGCCGCCTCAGCAGATGCGACTTGCCGGAGCCCGAATTGCCCTGCACCAGGAGGCGGGTCGCCAGCAGTTCCTCGAGGTCCATGGCCGCCGCGGCGCCCGCCGTGGTCAGCCCCATCTCGATCGCAACCGTCATGTCCCGACTCAAGTCCCCATCATTCGCGGACAGGGGCTTATCAACCCGGCCGCGGCGCGTCGAGCGTCGCAGCGCGAATCATGCTCTGTTGCCCACGGCGGAGTTCAGGCGTGACCGGGAACCGTTCCGCCCGCGGTCATCCGATCGCCGGGATTGCGATGCGTCGCTGCTGCGGCATGAACTAGACATGCGTCGTTGCCATGCAGCCAAGGCTGCGTTCGCCGCGGTCAGAACTCAGGCGATCCCGCGTGAGCGCCGAGGATCGCGCGATCGCGACAGCGGCGGCGTGCCGCTACTGCGCGCCCGATCCGCCCTGCACGATCTTCTCGTTCAGCTTCTGGTCCACGGTCTCGACGGTGCGGTCGATCTCGGGGTTGGGCACGCCGAGCTGATGCGAGATCAGCTTCACCAGCAGGTCGACACGCTCGATGAAGGGCGCGCCGCTGGCCACCGCGCGCGCGGCCGACGACGGCTTGAGCAGGCTTTCGGCGGCCTTGGCGTACTTCGCGAACGGCACCTGGTCCTGCGGATCGGCGCCGAGGCGGCGGGCGATCGCGTCGACATGATCGTAGATCGTCTGCGAGCGTTCGAGATCACCGTGTACGGCGTCGCGGATCGACTGCGGCTCGTGCGGCGTGATGCAGCGATAGTTGCCGGTCAGCAGCATCGACCATTTCGCCAGCGGCACGAACAGGGACGAGAACACTTTCAGCTTCACCGGCACGTCGAGGCCGTCGAGCGTCACCGCGTCGATGTCGGCTTCGAGCTCGCGCAGCACCTTGTTGTGCTTGTCGTCGGCGAAGACCGATGCCTTGAAGTTGGTGGGCAGGCCGACATGAAGCACGTTCGCGGCTTCCTCCGGCGGGCGGAAGGCCTGCGGGTCGGGCGAGCACAGTGTCACCAGTCCCGGCTCGAACCGCTCCCACACCTGCGCATTGGTGTAGGCCTCCTCGAGATCCATGCCTGCGAGCGCCGGAATCCGCTTCAGATAGGGCAGCGGCGGCATGTTCATGATCGACAGGCACGGCAGCTTCGCCGCGGCGATCCTGACCATGAGCACGCGCACCGTGTGGTTGGTGTATTGCGGCTCCTGCATCGCAAGGCCGACCATGTCGTAACGGGAGACGTCGACATCGCCCGGCGTCACCGCGTCGAGCTTGCCGGGCAGGTCGAGCGAGAAGATTGCCCGGTGCACCGCCTCGTCGCGCAGCTTGATGCGTACCTCAGTACCGTCCCGATTGATCAGCTCAGCGGTCTTGGCGCGGCAGACCAGGGTGACATTGTGCCCCGCCATCAGCAGCTTCGTGCCCAGCAGGGAGCCGTAGGAAGCCCCAAGAATCAGAATATTGCGCGCCATGCTTCGTCCCTTCGACAATTTTTGCGGATTTTTGAGCCTCGGCCGTCATCCGAGGGCGAGTTGGCGGCATCTAAAGCGAAGTGCCCGGCGATGGCAACTGGGATAATGCATACAAGACTACCACACATTCCCCCAATGATCCGGAGCGACACGTCATACGAGGGTTTTTGCCCCCGATGCCGAGGCCTCAAAGCCCGACGGGCAAAACACCCGCACGGCCTGTCAATCCGTCCGTGCAGAAATATTCCACTTTACCGAAATTCGGATTTGTCGTATATGTCGCCCATCCCGGCTTGACCTTGAGGGGCGATCATGTGTCGTCATTTTTCGCGAGCCGGGTTGCGGTGGACGCGGCAGCGTCGGCACGACATGGTACGGGCAGGGCGGGTAGTCCCCGTGAGCCCGAAACCGCGTGCAGATGAGCGGCGCTGAAAGTTCGTCTCGCCAGCATTTTTCCGGCTACGTCGACAAGGCCGGAGAACCCTGCGGCGGTCAGCGAATGCGCGTACGGCAAAACCGTGTGGTCCTGGCCGTCGTTGCTACGGCCAAGCCTTTCGCGGAGGTGCACGCGAGCCCAACCGGGCGGACGGCATCGTCAATTCGCGGGGTGAGGGAGGCCAGAAGGAACTCGGCTCCCGGGAGAGCACGGCATAAGCCGTCAGGCCACTGCGCAGGGAAGGCCGAGTGTTTTGGCTGCACCTGTATGCCGCTGTGCATCTTTTCATGCGCTACACGCGCACAGCGGACCGTGGGTGCCAGCCGGCACCCGGTCTTCCCTGCGCCCTCTTGGCTTAGAGGGTGGAGCGATGAAGCAAAGCTCGGGCGAAATCCGCCGCGAGAGCGCGAAGGCGTGTCTGAACGTCGAGATGCGTGTTGGAGAACGACGCCGATGCACCTTGCTCCGTCATTGCGAGCGCAGCGAAGCAATCCAGACTGCCGCCGCGGAAAGATCCTGGATTGCTTCCGCCTTCGCTAAAGCTTCGGCGGACAAGTCGCTGCGCTCGCAATGACGATGTGGAAACTACGGGGTTCTTCGCCGTTGCGCGGGGATGACGGTGCTGATGGTGCCCTCATTGCGAGCGCCGCGAAATCTTCCACAAGCTTTGGCCGCGCGATCCGTGCGGATGTTGCGCTCAGGCTGCGGGCTTTCGCCTCATCCCTGGCTCGCCACGCGCGCGCGGTCGAGATGCTCCTCGATCTTCGGGCGGTCGCGGGTACGCTCGAAACTGGTGCAGAGCAGCTCGGTCTCCTCGAGCGAGACGGGGGCGCGATACAGCCGGCACATGAATTCGGCGGTTGCGCGTCCCTTCGCGGCGGGCTGGCCGATGCCAGGGCTGCGTTCGGCGAGAAACATGCAGTCCCGGCAGATGCTGGCGTCGAGCCGTTGGTGAGCTGCGTCGAGGTGATTGAGGATCTCCCGCAGCGAGTCGCGCAGCCTGAGACACTCGTCGGTTCCGAGCGCCGTGACCGCATTCAACACGTGGTTGATCGGGTCGTGCTGGTTCAGGCACTTCTCGCCCTGCGTGGTGACGTGGAGCACCACGGAACGCTTGTCCTCGTGCGAAGGCTTTCGCACCAGGAAGGACTTGCTCTCCAGCGTCTTCACGATCTGCGATGCAGTCGCCCTGGTGGCGCCGATGAAGCCGGCGAGCGCGGACGGTGTGCGCGAAAACCTGTTGGCGCGGCTGAGAAAGCGCAGCGCCATCCATTCCCGATCGCGCAATCCATGCTGATTGCCTTCGAAATACCAAGCCCTCGCCGCCTGGACCAGCAGCTCGACGGCTTCTCGTGCCAATGGCATGGATTTTACCTCGTCCCCGGAACTTCGTCTGCGGTCGTGCCCGATTCCTGCTCTACGGCATGGACTGCAACGCGCCCGACCTGGATCAGCGTGCGTCGCGTCGTCCGGAGCGAGAGGCCGGTTCGCGGAGGGCATGCCAATCGCGTCGTCGTCGCGCGGGAGCCCGAGTTGCCGCCACGAACGGACGATGGACCGGAATTGTTCAACCGAAGCCTCTGAGTACAAGTCACGAGAAGACGTTTCTTGATATTCCACCGAAACGATGAATGACCTTCTCAACAAAATCAAGTAGAGACACTCACGGAGACTGGATGTCGTTGCAGGTGAATGTAACGTTCAAGACAATCTCGCTCTTAGGGACACATGATAGTGAACGCAATACGGAGTCCTACGAGCATGCCCGCAGTTATACGACGGTTTGATTGCAGGGCACGTAGTTGTCCGCCGTCGATGCAAGTTGATCGAAGCTTGTGCATGACAAGTGTGATGTGCGTTGATGAGTCATCCACAACTTGTGCGATGAGTCCGGAGAATCGCCGAGGGAATTTGAAGGGATTACACGCGGCGGTTGTTGCGGCCGCGGTCGCGGAGTCAACCCTCAGCCGCTTCCATCGCGGCCGCCCGATCATTCATCCGAACGGTTGATACGCTGACGACGGACCGCGGTGGCGGCGATGGGTGTGCATGCGCCGGCAGCGTGACTGCATGCGCGGACCGGCTGTCGAAATAATGAGCAGGGCGAGATCGCGGGCGCGTCCTGCGCCGTCTTACCTGCTAATCGCCCTTGAGCATGTCCCTCAGCTCGCGGAACGGATCGGCGCTCGGCTGAGCCGATGCGTCTTGCCGCATGGCGCTGTAGATCCTCGGAACCAGGTCGATCGCCTGGTCGAGGCCCGAATCGCGTCCCGACTGGTATCCGCCCATCAGGCGAAGATCGCGCGTGTCCTCGTATTTGGCGATCATGGTGCGCAGCTTGCTCACCAATTCGCGCTCTTCGGGGTCCCAGACGTTGTGGGCGAGGCGGGAGACCGAGGCCAGAACGTCCACGGCCGGATAGCGCGCCTGGTCGGCGATGTGCCTGGAGAGCACGATGTGCCCGTCGAGCGTGCTGCGGATGGTGTCGGCAATCGGCTCGTTGTGATCGTCGCCGTCGACCAGCACGGAGAAGATCCCGGTGATGGTGCCGGATCCCTCCTCGCCGGGGCCGGCACGCTCCAGAAGGCGCGGCAGGTCGGTGAAGACCGTCGGCGCGTAGCCGCGCGCGACCGCGGGCTCGCCGGCGGCGAGCGCGACCTCGCGGGCGGCGTGGGCGAAACGGGTGATCGAATCGACCACCAGCAGGACCGATTCGCCCCGATCGCGGAAATATTCGGCGACCGCCATGGCCGTCTTCGGCGCCAGGCGCCGCATCATCGGGCTTTCGTCGCCCGTCGATACGATGGTGACCGCACGATTGCGGTTGGCGCCCAGCACGTCCTCGATGAATTCGCGCACCTCGCGGCCGCGTTCGCCGACGAGCGCCAGCACGACGGTGTCGAAGCCCTGGCTGCGGGCGAGCATCGCCAGCAACGTCGATTTGCCGACGCCCGAGCCGGCAAAGATGCCGACGCGCTGGCCGGCGCAGATCGGGGCGAACAGGTCGATGACGCGCACGCCGGTGCGCAGCGGCTTGTGGACGCGTGCGCGCTTCATGGCCGAGGGCGCCTCGGCCTCCGCCGAGACGGGGCGCGATCCCGGCGTCAGCGGACCCTGTCCGTCCAGCGGGGCCCCGAGCGCGTTGATGACGCGGCCCTTCCAGCTCGGATCGGGCGCGAAAGACAGTGGAGGCATCCGGTAGGCGACGGAGCCGAGGCCACCGGCAAATTGCCGGTCGAACGGCTTGGCGATGATGCCCTCGCTGTCGATCCGCACCACCTCGCCGATCTGCGGCTTGCCGCCGGAGTTGACGCCGATGAGTTCACCGAGCCTGACGAAGCGCGACAGGCCGGAGACACGGAAATGCGTCGGCGCGATCTCGGAGATCGCGCCGCTGACGCTTGCCAGGGGAGTGCTCTGCTGAAGCTCCAGCAGCGCCCACTCGAGTTGCCGAAGAGCGTTCAAGGAAACCGTCCACCCTCATTGCGCGCGAGGCGCACTCTACTTGCCGGGCTCGCCCAGCGTCCGGATTGCATTCTGGAGCGAGCTCTCGGTGCCCTCGATCATCGAATTGGTGCCGTCGAAGGCGCGCGAGGCCGCCATCAGCTTGGTCAATTCCATCATCGGATTGGCGCCGGAACCCTCGACATAGCCTTGCTTGAAGCCGTCGCGGGAGAAATCGGCGATGGCGGTCGCGGGCCGGTCGGGCGTGACGCCCGAATTGCCGTAGCGCTCGAGACTGGCGTCAGCGGGAATGTTGAACAGGCCGATGGTGCCGATCTCGTTGTTGTCCTGGGTGATCGCGCCGCTGCGGGCGATCGAGACCGGCCCGCCGTTCGGGTCGAGCGTGATCTGCGCGCCGCCGGCATCGATGACGGGGAAGCCGGCCACCGTCTGAAGGTCGCCGTTGGCGGCGATCTGGAGGCGGCCGTCGCGCGTATAGACGGTGCCGTTCGGGCCGGCGAAGGCGAGCCAGCCCTGACCGACCACGGCGACGTCGAGCGGATTGCCGCTCTCGGTGATGCTGCCGGTCTCGCGCGAGATGATGTTGTCGCCGGGCGAGGAGAACGCGACCGGGTTCGCGCCGGCCTTGGACAGCACGGTCTCGAACTTCACCACGTCGGTGCGGAACGCCGCCGTGTTGACGTTGGCGACGTTGTTGGCGATCGTCTGGAGGCGCTTTTCGAGGGCGACCTGGGCCGACAATCCCACATAGAGAGCCGATTGCATGATTTACCTGTTGAACTTGATGTTCTGAAGTGTCGTGAGCATGTCGGTATCCAGGCTGGCCGACGTCGCCGCGCTGCCGATCAGGACCAGCGCGGGGTTGCTCGAGTTGTCACTTTGGGCCTGGGTCGCGTCCCACATCGCCGCAAAGCGCTGCACGAATTTGGTGACCTTGGTCGGGTCCTGGAAATCGGTGAGGTCGAACTTGTCCGTGATCATCTTGGCCTGGGCGTCGATGTCGGACGAACTGATCGTCGGCGACCAGCCCATCGCAGTCTGGACCACCTGGGTCAGCGCCTTGTCGGCGAGGATCTGGTAGGCGCTCGTGATCGTGGAAGCCTTGCGGGTGAAATAGAGCGCCAGCCGCAGGCCCTCGTTCTGGTCGCCGGCCTTCTGCTCCATCGTCTGCGTGACGTATTGGGTGGCCGTGCCGGTCGTGGCTGCGGTGGTCGAGGTCGCGTTGGCGCCGAGGGCGGCGAAATTGAAGGCCGTGGCGAACTCGCGGTAACGGGTGTCGGTGAGCTTGTTGGCGAAGGCGTCCTTGTCCGAGACCCCCTCGGTCAGCACCTTGCGCATGAACGCCTTGGCGTAGGCCATGTCGCTGAGGCCATAGGCCTTCATCGCATAGGTGTAGAGGCGATAGTCCTTCAGGAAGTCGTCGATCGTCTTCACGTTGCCGATATGGCCGAGGAAGTAATCGGTCTCGCGGCTGACATCCGGCTGCTTCGCGACCTGCGTCATCGACTTGCCCAGGTCCTGGGTCAATCTGGTGTAGTCCGCGATGGTGGATAGCATGACCCGCGCCTCTTTGGCCGCAATTGCGACTGCGTCCCAAGCTGCCGCGAATTGCTTGCGTGAGGCTGGCGATGCGGGAAGCCAGCTTCGCGCAAGCGTCGCCGACTAGATATTCCCGGTGGGATCGGCGATGGAGTTGCGCGTTGCTCAGTTTCGTGGGGATTTTCATCACGGTGGCGGCGCTGCTCGGCGGATTTGCCGCCATGGGCGGGCATCTGGCTGTGCTCATGCAACCGTGGGAGTTCGTGATCATCGTGGGCACCGCGGTGGGCACCTTCATCGTGGCCAATCCGTGGAAGACGGTCGTGGATACCGGGGTCGCCTGCATGCAGGCCATCACCGGCGCGGTGCCGGGGCAGCGCTACTATCTCGACCTGCTCGGGGCGCTGCATGCCCTGATGCGCGAGCTGCGGGGCAAGGGCCGCAACGAGGTCGAGGCGCATATCGACGATCCCGCGTCCTCCGAGATCTTCAAGGCGTTCCCGAGCGTGCTCGGCGACCCGTCGCTGCTCCAGTTCATCTGCGACTATGTGCGTCTCATCATCATGGGCAATGCGCGCACGCACGAGATCGAAGCGCTGATGGACGAGGAGATCCACACCATCGTGAAGGGCAAGCTGGCGCCCTACCATTCGCTGGTGACGGTCTCCGAGGCGCTGCCGGCGCTCGGCATCGTCGCCGCGGTGCTCGGCGTCATCAAGGCGATGGGCGCGCTCGACCAGTCGCCGAAGCTGCTGGGCGGCTTCATCGGTGCGGCCTTGGTCGGCACTTTCGCCGGCATCTTCCTGTCCTACGGCATCATTTCGCCCTTCGCGATGAAGATCAAGATGACGCGCGAGAAGAAGTGCCGGCCCTACATCATCGTCAAGCAGACGCTGCTGGCATTCATGAACGGCGCCATGCCGCAGATCGCGGTCGAGCACGGCCGCAAGATGATCTCGAGCGGCGAGCGGCCCTCGATCGACGTGGTCGAGAACGAGACGATCGCGGGTCCGAAAGCCGTCGTGGCCGACGTCGAACCGAAGGCGGCACGCGCATGACGATGGAAGACGTCGAAGTCGATCAGCGGAAGCAGCTGCCGAACTACCTGCTGGACGCGGCCGGCATATCGATCGATCGTATGCCGATGCTCAATGTGATCTTCGATCGCATGGCGGCATCCTGCACCGACAGCCTGCAGCCGATGGCGGGAACGCCCTGCTATTTCTCGGTCAACGGCATCACCAATGATCGGGTCGGCGACATCATCAAGGACTACGAGGCCAATGCGGTCGCCGCCGTGCTCTATGCCGAGCAGTGGGACTCCCGCATCATCATCATGCTCGACCGCGACTTCGTGTTCACGATGGTCGAGGCGATGTTCGGCTCCGATGGCGCCGAACCGCCGCTCGACGTCGAGCGCTCGTTCTCGAACATCGAGATCCGCCTGGTCCAGGCGCTGTTCGACCGTTTCGCCAAGGCGCTGCAATCCGCCTTCGCCGGCACCTCCAACGTCACCTTCCGTGTCGAGCGGGTCGAAACCGCGATGGCCTCGCTGGCGATCGGGCGGAGCGGCAACATGTCGATCTGCGCGAACATCATGCTGCAGGCGCTCTACCGCGGCGGCCAGATGTTCCTCATCATTCCGCACTCCGCGCTCAACCCGCTGCGCCAGAAGCTCGCCCATGTCGTCGTCAGCGACGGCCGTGCGTCCGATCCGCGCTGGCGCGAGCAGATGGAGAGCGAGGTCCACCGCACCGAAGTGACGTTGAGCGCGGTGCTCGACGAGAAAATGGTGACCCTCGGCGACGTCGTGAAGTTCGAGGTCGGGCAGGTGCTCGAGCTCGAAGCCACGCCGCGCACGCTGGCCCGCCTCGAAAGCAACAACCAGGTGCTGTTCTGGTGTCAGATCGGCCAGCTCGATGGCTATTACGCCATGCAGGTGGCAGATCCCGTGGATCAGAAACGGGAGTTCGTCGATGATATCCTATCTCGTTGATGCAGTGCTGCTGATTGCGCTTGCCTTCACCAGCATGCGGGTGACGCGGATGCACCGCGAGCTGGCGCGGTTGCGCAGCTACCAGGGCGAATTCTCGACCATCGTCCACGAGACGGCGGGCGCCTTCGATACGGTCATCACCGCAGCGCACGACTCGACCGCGAATCTCGGACGGCTCGCCAACGTGCTGAGCACGAAGATCGACCAGGCCAATGAGGCGATCGCGGCGCTCGACGCCAGGAGCGGACTTGCATCCGCAGCGACCGCGGGCGGCGCCGACGTGAACAAGCATTGAAGCCGAGGCCGGCGAACCAAAAACGACCGGAACGCCGCGGCGCGCCGGGAGCGGAAATACCAAGAGGCGATACCACATGGCGCAATCCTTCGACTATGAGTCTGCATCTGCATCGGAAGAGACCGAGACGTCTCCGCTGGAGCGGCTGGCCGAGATCGCCGCGCGCACGGCCGAGGAGAGCGGCAAGTTCGCCAATGTCGATGCCATCCTGCGCATTCCCGTCACCATGCAGGTGGTGCTGGGTTCGGCGACCATTCCGGTGGCGAACCTGATGAAGCTCGGGCGCGGCGCGGTGGTTCCGCTCGATCACCGGGTCGGCGAGCCCGTCGACGTCGTCGTCAACGGCCGTATCGTCGCCCGCGGCGAGGTGGTCGTCGTCGAAGAGGACAATTCCCGCTTCGGTGTCTCGCTCACGGAGATCGTTGGACCGCTGGGGCAGGGTGATACCTGACCATGGCGGCACAGGTGGGCATCGCTCCCGTCAAGCAGCGAGGCGTTGCCGCGCTGGGTGGTACGGAAAAGGTCGCGGCGCTCTTGCTGGCGATGGGCCGGCAGGCGGCCGCGAGCGTGCTCGCGCAGTTCGAGCCGCAGGATATCCGCATCGTGACCAAGGCCGCGGCCGAGCTGCGGCCGATCACCGCGCAGGAGCTTGAGTCGATCGTCGAGGAGTTCGCCCAGCAGTTCTCGATGGGGGCCAACATTCTCGGCACGCTCGGCGGCCTCGAGGCCGTGCTTGGCGACGTGCTTCCCGCCGACCAGGTCTCGGCGATCATGTCGGACCTGCTTGGCAATTCGAGCCGGTCGGTGTGGGACCGCGTCTCGTCGGTGTCGGAAAACTCGCTCGCGAGCTACCTCTCCAAGGAGCATCCACAGACCGCGGCCCTCATCCTGTCCAAGGTCAAGCCGGCCTGCGCCGCGAAGGTCATGAGTCAGCTTCCCTCGAGCCTGCGCAACGAGCTGATGCGGCGCGTTCTCAGCCTCAAGCCGATCGCCGACGATGCGATGAGGGTCCTCGAGAAGACGCTGCACGAGGATCTGACGCTGAACTTCGCCCGCAACCTCGGTGCGGACACCTATGCCCGCGTCGCCGACATCATCAACAAGATGGAGCGCGGCCACATCGAGGACATGCTGAAGAGCCTGTCGGAGAAGCGGCCGAAGTCGGCCGAAGTGCTGAAGGAGCTGCTGTTCACCTTCGACGACGTGATCCACCTGACGCCGAAGGCGCGCACCATGATCTTCGATCAGGTGCCGACCGATCGCATCGTCGTCGCACTGAAGGGGACCGACAAGCATTTCCGCGAGCTGATCCTGTCCTCGGTCGCATCGCGCGTCCGCCGCGTCGTCGAGCACGAGCTCGCCATCGGCGAGCCGTCGAACCAGCGCGACGTGCTGGAGGCGCGGCGCGTGATCACCGATCTCGCGCTCGACCTCGCGGAGAAGGGCGAAATCGAGCTCAACCCCGAGCAGGAGGATGAGCTGGTCTTCCGCTGACCGCTGAACGGGCATGGCAGAAACATCCGATCAGGACAGCAAGACAGAAGAGCCGACCGAGAAGAAAGTCCGCGATGCGCTCGAAGAGGGCAAAATCCCGGTCTCTCGGGAGGCTTCCATCTTCGCGTCGATGGCGGCGCTGATGGTGATTCAGATGTTCCTGATCGGTCAGGGCGTGCAGCGACTGACGCCGACCCTGAAGAACCTCCTCGACGATCCGGAGGGCTTCCCGCTCAGCACCGGGGCGGACGCCCAGAACCTCCTCACCGTGGTGGGACTCGAGGCGCTGCGATTCCTGGTGCCGCTGGTGGTCATCCTGCTCGTGTTCGGGCTGGCATCGTCGCTGCTGCAAAACGCGCCCAGCCTGGTGCTCCAGCGCATCATGCCGGACCTTTCGCGAATCTCCCCGATCAGCGGCTGGAACCGGCTGTTCGGAACGCAGGGCCTCGTCGAGTTCGCCAAGTCGCTGTTCAAGCTCGCCTCGGTGACCGCCGTTGTCGCCTTCGTGCTGCGCTCGTCCGAAGCAAGGGCGTTCGAGGCGATGTACACCGATCCGGTCGCGCTGCCGGAGATGATTCTCAGCATCGCGATGCGGATCGTCTCGGCGATCTGCATCGCGACCATCGTGCTGGTCGCGATCGATCTCGCCTGGGCGCGCTTCCACTGGCGGCGCCAGCTGCGTATGACCAAGCAGGAAATCAAGGACGAGCACAAGCAGGCCGAAGGCGATCCGCTGATCAAGGCGCGCCTGCGCTCGCTGGCGCGCGACCGCTCGCGACAGCGGATGATCGCCTCCGCATCGCGCGCGACGCTGGTGATCGCGAACCCGACGCACTTTGCGATCGCGCTGCGCTATAACCGCGAGGAAAACCCGGCGCCGCTCGTGGTGGCCAAGGGCATGGACGTGATCGCGCTGAAGATCCGCGAAGTCGCCGAGAAGAACAGGATCCCCGTGATCGAGAACAAGGCGCTGGCGCGCGCGCTCTACGAGGCCGTTCAGGTCGATCAGGTGATTCCGGCCGAATTCTTCCGGCCCGTCGCCGAGATCATCTACTTCCTGCAGTCGAAGCAGACGACGCGGCCCGAGAAGGTCCAGTAGATTTCCGAGGATGGTGCTTCGCCCAACAGCTTGACGAAAGCTTAACGCCCTAGGGTCCTTCTCGAATGGACCAGAATGGGGCTGTCGTGGGACCGCTTTATCTCTTCGAACTCGCATCATCGCAAGCGCGGCATCTCGAACTCCGCCAGTCGACCATCGCCACCAACGTTGCCAACGCCAATACGCCGGGCTTCAAGGCGCGCGACGTCGAGCCGTTCAACAAGGTGCTCGACGGAATGCCGGTCCGGCTCGCGACGACGTCGCCGACGCACATGCAGCTTTCCCCGGCCGAGACCGACACGCGCGCGACCGCCAAGAAGGACAGCTGGGAAGTGGTCCACTCCGGCAATTCCGTCAGCCTCGAGCAGGAAATGATCAAGGGCAGCGACGTCAATCGCGACTACTCGATGAACTCGGCGGTCGTGCGGTCGTTCCACCGCATGCTGCTGTCGAGCACGAAGACCTGAGGTGAATTGACATGCTGGACTCACTGAGCGCCTCTCTGACGGTCGCGAGCTCGGGGCTCGAAGCGCAGTCGACGCGCATGCGCATCGTCTCGGAAAACCTCGCCAACGCGACCTCGACGGGGCGGACCGCCGGCGCCGATCCGTATCAGCGCAAGACGATCACCTTCGACGCCGCGCTGGACCGTGCCTCGGGCGCGCAGCTCGCGAAAGTCAAGGAGGTCGGCGTCGACACCACGCCGTACCGCGTCGAGTACGATCCGGGGCATCCCGCCGCCGACAAGTCCGGCTACGTCAAGCTGCCGAACGTCAACATGATGATCGAGATGGCCGACATGCGGGAAGTCAACCGGTCCTATGAGGCCAATCTCCAGGTCGTGAAACAGGTGAGGTCGATGCTGGGCATGACCATCGACCTTCTGAGGAGTTGACAATGCTTGAGGCAATTTCGTCCACGGCGATCTCCGCAGGCCAGGCGGCGAGCCGCGCAACCGAGACGCAGGCGATCTCGCCCGCGGCGCCGACCGCGATCCAGTCCGGCGGCGACGTCGGTTTCGATTCGGTGATGAAGCAGGTGACGACGGACGCGATCGGCACGCTGAAGGCGGGCGAGGCGGCGTCGATCTCGGCGATGCAGGGCAAGGAATCGACGCGGCGCGTCGTCGAGGCGCTGATGTCGGCCGAGCAGGCCTTGCAGACGGCGGTCGCGGTTCGCGACAAGGTCGTGCAGGCCTACCAAGAAGTCGTTCGTATGTCGATTTGATCTGAAGGAGTCACATTGTGAAATCGCTTGCCATTGCGGCCACGGGCATGAATGCCCAGCAGACCAATATCGAAGTCATCGCCAACAACATCGCCAACATCAACTCGACGTCGTACAAGCGGGCGCGGGCGGAGTTCACCGATCTGTTCTACCAGATGGACCGCATGCAGGGCGTCGCGAACGTCAACGGCTCGTCGCCGATCCCGGAAGGCGCCAATCTCGGCCTCGGCGTCAAGTCGGCGGCGATCCGCAAGCTGCATATCCAGGGCGCGCTCACCCAGACCGGCAATCCCTACGACCTCGCGATCAACGGGCGCGGCTGGTTCCAGGTGCTGGGCCCGAACAACGAGGTGCAATACACCCGCGCGGGTTCGTTCAATACCAATGCCAACAGTCAACTCGTCACCACCGACGGCTACCTGCTGGATCCCGCAATCACGATCCCGCAGGGCACGGTCGAGGTCACGGTCAACCAGACCGGACAGGTATTCGCCAAGCTGGACACGGAAGTTAACCCGCGGCAGATCGGCCAGCTCAACCTCGCCAACTTCGCCAACGAGGCGGGCCTCGAGCCGCTCGGCAGCAATCTCTATCGCGAGACCACGGCGTCCGGCACGCCCGTCGTCGGCCTGCCGGGCGATGCCGGCTACGGCAAGATCAACCAGAAATACCTCGAGGCCTCGAACGTCGATCCCGTCAAGGAAATTACCGAGCTGATATCGGCGCAGCGCGCCTACGAAATGAATGCCAAGGTCATTCAGGCCTCGGATGAAATGGCCTCGACCGTATCGAAGGGCCTTCGCTAGTTCCGGTGTGTCCATGTTGAACAGGGTGGGCCTGATCGTGCGCGGGTTGGCCGCCGTGCTGCTGGTTCTCGTCTCGGCGCGCGTCGCTGCGGCCGAGGAGAAGCGGCTTCCCGTGCCGGCCGTGTCGATCCGCGCCGGCGAGCTGATCCGGGACGACATGATCACGGAGCGCGCCTTCGCGCCGAACCTGCTCGGCGTCGCCATGTTCATCGAGGGACGACAGGTCCTCGTCGGCCGCATGGCCCGGCGCGCGCTGCTGCCGGGCCAGCCCATCCCGACCAACTCGGTCGAAGACCCCTGGACCGTCGCCCGCGGCGCCATGGTCAAGGTCGTCGTCGAAGACAGCGGCCTGTCGATCGTCACCTACGGCTCGGCGATGCAATCGGGCGCCGCCGGCGCGCTGATTCCAGTGCGAAACACCGACACCGGCGTGATCATCAGGGGCGTCGTCCAGCCGGACGGCACCGTCAAGGTCGTGGACGGATCATGACCAGGCTCCTGCTTGCGCTCGTCCTTATCGTTTCCGCCGCCAGCGCCCAGGCCGCCGTCCGCATCAAGGACATCGCGGACATCAAGGGACTGCGCGAAAACCAGATCGTCGGCTATGGCCTCGTCATCGGTCTGAACGGCACCGGCGACACGCTTCGCAACGCTCCGTTCACGGAGCAGTCCCTGCAATCGATGCTCGAGAACATGGGCATCAATGTCAGGAACGAGACCACGAGCACCACCAACCCGGCGCGTCCGACCACCCTGCGCACGCGCAACGTCGCGGCCGTGATGGTGACCGCGGACCTGCAACCTTCGATCGGGGCGGGCGAGCGGATGGACGTGACGGTGTCGTCGCTCGGCGATGCGACCTCGCTGCTCGGCGGCACGCTCGTGATGACGTCGCTGCGCGCGGCGGACGGTGCGGTCTATGCGGTGGCACAAGGCGCGGTCACGGTCGCCGGCTACAGCGTGGGAGGTCAGGCGCAGAACGTCAGCCAGGGCACCCCGACCGCGGGCCGCATTCCGAACGGCGCGCTGGTCGAGCGAGAGGTGCAGGGAAGCCTCCATGAGATGGAATTCCTGGTGCTGGAGCTCAAGAACCCGGACTTCGTCACCGCAACGCGCATCCTCGATGCGATCAACCGCTACGCCGGCGGCCGCTATCGCGCGCAGATCGCCTTCGAGCGCGACTACCGCACCATCGTCTTGTCGAAGCCGCGCCATATCGGCCCGGTGCGCTTCCTCGCCGAAATCGGCGAGCTGACGGTCGAGCCGGACACGCCGGCGCGGGTGGTGATCAACGAGCGCACCGGCACGGTGGTGATCGGACGGGACGTGCGGATATCGACGGTCGCGGTGACGCACGGCAATCTGACGGTCCGCGTCACGGAGATGCCCGTGGTGTCGCAGCCGGCGCCGTTCTCGCGCGGGCAGACCGTGGTCGTTCCGCAGACCGTGGTCGAGGCCAACGAGGCCGGCTCGCAGGTGGCGATCCTGAGCGGTGTCGATCTCCAGCGCCTGGTGCGCGGGCTGAACCAGATCGGCCTCAAGCCATCAGGCATCATCGCGATCCTCCAGGCGATCAAGACGGCCGGCGCGCTCCAGGCCGATGTCATCGTCCAATGATGCATAAGCGTCGTGCAAGCTTGGTCGCTCAATGCTGAGGTCTCGACCGAGAATCGCACGCGGCCCGATGCTGAAGCTGGATCACAAAGCCAAACTCCTCCTCCTGGTCGCGGCCGCGGCGCTCGCGGGCGCCTCGCCCGTGCTGGCGCTGGATGAGGCCAAGTCGTCGAAGCCGCTCAACCTGCTCTCCTTCGCGCGCGCGCGGGCGCCGGGACCTCAGAAGCCACGTAACGTCACTTCGTTCCCGAGCGACAACGCCGCGATGCGGGCGACGGCCTGGGCCGCTGAAGACGGCGGACCCGCGATCACCGGCGCAGTGCCGGCTACCGAAACACCTCCGCCAGCGCCTGCACCCGCGCCCGTACGTCCGGCCAAGCCCGGCAGCGTCACGGCGCCGCCAAAGCCCGCACCGCCGCAGGCCGCTGCGACCGCGGACAACGAGATCGCCCTGTTCTGCAGCAACGTGGCCGATCCCGCCGTCGATGCGAGATTGGCCTGGCAGCTCAAGGAGCTGGAAAAGGCCGAGAACCAGCTCCGCGAGCGCATCGCCGAGGTCGAGGCCAAACGCGCCGAATACGAGAAATGGATGGCGCTGCGCGACGACTTCCTGAAGAAGGCCGAGGCGCAGGTCGTCGAGATCTATTCGCGCATGAAGCCGGATGCTGCCGCCACCCAGATCGCCGGCATGGCGGACGAGACCGCCGCCGCCGTGCTCGCCAAGCTCAGCCCGAGGAGTTCGAGCGCGATCTTCAACGAGATGGATACGGCGCGCGCCGCGCACCTCGCCGACCTGCTCGGCGGAATGCGCCGCGTGGATGACGGAAAGACGAAGTAGATGAAGAATCTGATCCTCATCCTGCCGCTCTTGATGCTTGCCGGATGCGTCGGTGATCCGGCGGAAGTCCTGACCGGTCCGCGATTGTCGCCCGTCGGCAGCGGCCTGCGGAGCCAGGCCGACCCGATCCCGGTGACGCCCCGCGTCCGTACGCCGGTCAGCTATCGCTCGACCTGGGACGACGGCACCGATCTCTATCGCGATCCCCGTGCCCGGCGCACCGGCGACGTCGTGACGGTGATCATCTCGATGCAGGACAAGGCCAAGCTCGACAACAAGACCGACCGCTCGCGCGATTCGCAGATCAAGTTCGGGCTCGACTGGCTGATGGACGTCGCCGGATGGGCCGACAAGGGCCAGGCCACCGCCAACCTCAGCACCAACACGCAGGTCAAGGGCAATGGCCAGATCGACCGCACCGAGGACATCAAGCTGTCCATCGCCGCGATCGTCACCGACGTGTTGCCGAACGGCAATATGATGATCAGCGGCTCGCAGGAGTTCCGCGTCAACACCGAGATGCGCGTGCTCAATGTCGGCGGCATCGTGCGTCCGCGCGACATCTCGCGAACCAACACGATCTCCTACGAGAAGATCGCGGAGGCGCGCGTATCCTATGGTGGTCGCGGAAATCTGTCGGACGTGCAGCAGCCTGGATGGGGACATCGGATCTATGACGCCGTGGCACCGTTCTGAGGTTCGCGCCGGCCGGGCCGCGTCGCGAGGGCAGGGGACGTGATGCGCCTGATTGCCGCCATTGTGGCGCTGACCCTGGTCGCGATCGGTGCCGGTGCCCTTGCCGGCCTGCATCTGTTTGCGGCCGCCGAGCGCGTCGCCGACGCGAAGAAGAGCGCCACGCCGCCGCCGCTTGCGTCGAGCTACGCCGGCAGCGCGCGGCTTCGAAAACTGTCCCCGATCGTGACCAATCTCGGCGCGCCGGCCAACAACTGGGCCCGTGTCGAGGCCTCCATGGTGACCGAGAGCATGAGCGACGAGGACGCCGGCATCCTGGCCGCCCATATCAGCGAGGACATCGTCACCTATCTGCGGTCGGCCTCGGTCGCGCAGTTCGAGGGATCGCGCGGGCTCCAGCATCTGCGCGACGACCTCGCCGAACGCGCCAATGTCCGCTCTTCGGGTAAGGTGCGCGAATTGATCATTGAGACGTTGGTGATTCAGTGAAATTGAGAGTCCTGCTGCTCGCGTTGATTCTGGCGGTGCTGCCCGAGATGGCGTTCGCCCAGATTCCGGACCTCAACTCGCTGCTGCCGCCCGGAAACGGCTCGACCAGCGGCCGCATCATCCAGCTGATGGCGCTGATCACGGTGCTGTCGGTGGCGCCGGGACTGCTCATCATGGTGACGAGCTTCACGCGGTTTGCGGTGGCGCTGTCGTTCCTGCGCTCCGGCCTCGGCCTCCAGACCACGCCGGCCAATCTGGTTCTGGTCAGCCTCGCGCTATTCATGACGTTCTACGTGATGGCACCGACCTTCGACCGCGCCTGGGAGACCGGCGTCCAGCCTCTCATGAAGAACGAGATCTCGGAGGAAGAGGCTTATCTGAAGATCACCGATCCGTTCCGCGAGTTCATGCTGGCTCATGTCCGCGACAAGGATCTCCAGACCTTCGAGGCGCTCGCCGCGGAGAGCTTCCGCAAGAAGTTCGACGACAAGCGCATCGATTTGCGCGTCATCATTCCGGCCTTCATGATCTCCGAGCTCAGGCGCTCGTTCGAGATCGGATTCCTCATCATGCTGCCGTTCCTCGTCATCGACATGATCGTGGCGACGCTGACCATGTCGATGGGCATGATGATGCTGCCGCCGACGATTATCGCATTGCCGTTCAAGATGCTGTTCTTCGTGCTGATCGACGGCTGGAACCTGCTGGCCTCCGGACTGGTGCGGTCGTTCTCGTAGCAGCGGCGATCGCCGGCCGGCCGGTTATGGTTAGCGAGAAGTACCCGCTTATGGTTAGCAGCGGGTAATGTTAACCATATGATTTTACAGCAGAATTCAGGCCGATCTTAATCCGCAAGCAAGATTCGGCGTGCTAGCAATGCGTCACGGCGGGTTGGACCCCCACCCACATCAGTCCAAAGGCATGATGCCGCCCCTCCGTACCGGTGAAAGCCCGGTATGTCCCCTCGTGAAAATGTAACGCGTACATAAAGGGACATTCGCAATGTCAAGCCTGCTTACGAACTCGACCGCCATGACCGCGCTCCAGACCCTCCGGTCTGTCAGCTCGCAGCTCTCCACCACGCAGAACCGCATCTCGACCGGCCAGCGCGTCTCGACCGCTTCGGACAACGCCGCCTACTGGTCGATCGCGACGTCGATGCGCTCCGACAACGCCGCGCTCGCTGCGGTCTCCGACTCGCTCGGTCTGTCGGCCGCGACCGTCGACACCGAATATACCGCTCTGACCACGGCCATCGGCGATAGCACCTCCGGTCTGACCAAGCTCCAGGCGCTGCTGGTCGAAGCCAAGACCGCCGGTGTCGATCGCACCAAGATCCAGGCAGACGTCACGCAGATCCAGCAGCAGCTGAAGTCTACAGCCGGTGCGGCGACCTTCAACGGCATCAACTGGCTGAGCATCGACACCTCGAGCGGTTCCACGGCCACGCCGACGAGCTTCAACCTCGTGTCGTCGTACTCGCGCGTCGGCGGTACGCCCACCATCGGCTCCATCACCGTGACGACCGCCAACTACGCGCTCTACACCACCGGCGGCGCAACCAAGACCGGCATCCTGGACACGGTGACCGGCACCGGCTCGACCGCTGCGTCGGTCGACACGATCGCCATCGGCGCGCTGACCGACTCGGCGGCTGACCAGACCACGCTCGATGGCTACATCAAGCAGGTCACGACTGCGATCAACACGGTGGCATCGGCCGCCGCCAATCTCGGTGCCGTCAAGAACCGCCTCTCGACCAACACGGAATTCGTCCAGTCCCTGATGGACTCCGTGGACCGCGGTATCGGCCAGCTCGTCGACGCCGACATGAACAAGGAGTCCACCCGCCTTGCGGCCCTCCAGGTCCAGCAGCAGCTCGGTGTGCAGGCGCTCTCGATCGCCAACAACAGCAGCCAGAGCATCCTGTCGCTGTTCCGCTAAACCTCAACTCGTCTGGGGGAGGGCCGCGCTTCTCGTGAAGCGCGGCCCTTTTCTTGTCTGGCGTGACGCCGCGTCCACGCCATGATCCTGCCCCGCTGTTGCAGCCGGGTCACAGAGCCACAAGCCTCGCACAAGCTTCGGCGGGTAACCTCTCCGCTACGACAGGTTGGGCCCTTCACCGCATTTCCGCGCGCCCAAAGGCATGACGCCGCCCTGTCGTACCGGTGCAAGCCCGGTATGTCCCCCAAACACAATTCAATCTTCAAAGGGACATCAAAATGGGTTCTAGTCTGCTCACCAACTCGTCTGCAATGACCGCGCTGCAGACCCTCCGCAACGTCAGCTCGCAGCTCGCGACCACGCAGAACCGGATCTCGACCGGCCAGCGTGTCTCGACCGCTTCGGACAACGCTGCCTACTGGTCGATCGCGACGTCGATGCGTTCCGACAACGCCGCGCTCTCCGCCATCTCCGACTCGCTCGGTCTGTCGTCCGCGACCGTCGATACCGAATATACCGCTCTGACCTCGGTTATCGGCGACAAGACCGGCGGTCTGACCAAGCTCCAGGCGCTGCTGGTCGAAGCCAAGACCGCCGGCATCGACCGCACCAAGATCCAGGCTGACATCACCCAGATCCAGCAGGACATGAAGCTCAAGGCCAACTCGGCGACCTTCAACGGCATCAACTGGCTGAGCATCAACACCTCGACCGGTTCCTCGGCCACGCCGACGAGCTTCAACCTCGTGTCGTCGTACTCGCGTGTCGGCGGTACGCCCACCATCGGCTCCATCACGGTGACGACCGCCAGCTACGCGCTCTACACCACCGGCGGCGCAACCCAGACCGGCATCCTGGACACGGTGACCGGCAACAGCACGACCGGTTTCGCGTCGGTCGACAACATGAGCATCAGCGCGCTGACCGACTCGGCGGCGAACCAGGCCACGCTCGATGCCTACATTGCGCAGGTCACCACTGCGATCAACACGGTGGCATCGGCCGCCGCCAATCTCGGTGCCGTCAAGAACCGCCTCGCGACCAACACGGAATTCGTCAAGACCCTGATGGACTCCGTCGACCGCGGTGTCGGCCAGCTCGTCGACGCCGATATGAACGCGGAATCGACGCGCCTGCAGGCGCTACAAACCCAGCAGCAGCTCGGTGTTCAGGCGCTCTCGATCGCCAACGCGAACAGCCAGAGCATCCTGTCGCTGTTCCGCTAAGCCGCGGCTTCGAAATCGGCCGTGCTCCCAAGGGAGCACGGTCTCCGCCATGAACGGCGGATATAGCGGCACACGACGTGCCCGTAACCGATCTCCCGACGCCAGATTCCAAGCAACACGCCGCAGCCGATCGCGCCGCGATGCGTCCGGCCGTGCACCTGTTGCCGATCCGTGCGATAGCGTCCCCCGACGTCTTGTAAAATTACAACGCCTCGCCCGCGAACCGACACATTCGTGTTCCTGCGCAACCTTCAGACAAGGTTGGCAGCGGAGTGTCCCATATGTTCGCATTGGTACGAGGTCACATGCTGTTCAGTCGTGCGCAGATACAGCAACTGCTCAACAATCTGCTGGAGCTTGGGCCGCGACGCCTGATGGCTCTGGGATTGATCGGCTTTGCCGTTCTCGTTACCGTCGTCGGCGGCGCTTATTATCTGAGCCGGCCTGAATTCGAAACGCTCTATACCGGCCTCTCCCGCGAAGATGTGACGCGCATGGGCGCCGCCCTGCGCGAGCAGAATATTGCCTTCGACGTCAATACGGCTGGAGACGCCGTCTCGGTGCGTCCGAGCCAGACCATGCAGGCGCGGATGCTGCTCGCCGAGAAGGGGCTGCCGACCAGCGCCAATTCCGGCTACGAGCTGTTCGACAAGATCGGCTCGCTCGGCCTGACCTCGTTCATGCAGGAAGTCACGAAGCTGCGCGCGCTCGAAGGCGAGATCGCGCGCACGGTGCAGCTGATGAAGGGTGTGAAGGCGGCGCGGGTGCATATCGTGATGCCGGTGCGCGGCTCGTTCCGCGCGACGCAACAGCCACCCTCGGCGTCGGTCGTGCTGCGCACCGACGGAGCGATCGAGGCACGCACGGCGCAGTCGATCCGTCATCTCGTCGCGGCCGCCATCCCCGGCATGAGCCGCGACAAGGTGACGGTGCTGGATGCCGACGGCTCGATGCTGTTGGCCGAAGAGGACGAGGCCACCGCTGCCCCGACCAAGATGGCAAGCCTCCAGAAGACGGTCGGGGGGATGGTTCAGGAGAACATCCGCAAGGCGCTGACGCCGTATCTGGGTCTCGACAATTTCGAGGTGAGCGTCGCGCCGCAGCTCTCCACCGACAAGCGGCAGACCAACGAGACCGTCTACGATCCGGAGAGCCGCGCCGAGCGTTCCGTGCGGAACGTGCGCGAAAAGGAGTCGTCGCAGAATGCGGACCGCTCGACGCCAACCACGGTGCAGCAGAACCTTCCCGATCAACAGGTGAATGGCGGCGGCAGCAAGAACTCCAGCGAGGACAAGACCCGCCGCGAGGACGTCACCAATTTCGAGGTGTCGTCCAAGACCACGACGACGGTGAGCGACGGCTATCTGGTCAAGAAGCTCTTCATCGCCGTGCTGGTCAACCGCGCGCGCCTCGTCGCCGATCTCGGCGACAAGAGCAACCAGGCCATCGTCGACAGCAAGCTCGCCGAGATCAGCCAGCTCGCGGCGACCGCCGGCGGACTCGACAAGCAGCGCGGCGACCAGATCCAGGTCACGGCCGTCGACTTCATCGAAGGCTCGCGCGAGCTCGCGCCGGTGCCGCCGATCAGCTTCGTGGAAATGATCAACAAGCAGCTCGGTAGCGTCATCAACGCGGTGACGATCCTGGCCGTGGCGTCGATGCTCGTCTGGTTCGGCCTTCGCCCCGCGGTCAACGGCATTCTGGCCCACCGCGCGGCGCAGGAGCAGACCGAGGCGGCGGAGGCCGCTGAGCTTGAAGCCGCCACAGCCCTTGCATTGGCCGAGAGTCAGGACCCCGAGCTCAACCTCGTCGAGGACCTCGAAGGCAAGATGCAGCGCACGCCGCAGAAGCGGCTGGAGCAGATCGTCCGGCTTGATCAGGCCCAGGCAGCAGCGATCCTTAAAGACTGGATGCGACGCGAGGAGGCGGCATGAACGCGGCAATCGGAAAACTCCTGACGCAGTTCGACGCGAACGGCCGGGTCAAGTCGCCGCCGCCGCCTCCGCCGCCCAAGATCCCGGACGTGCTGACCAGGCCGAAGGAGGTCCGGCGCGAGCCTCAATCTCAACCGCAGCCTCAGACCCAGTCGCAGCCGCAGCATCAGTCGCCGCCTCCGGCGCCCGCGACGGAAGCCCCGCCGGTCAATCTCCTGGACGATGCCTATCGGCGCGGCCACGCCGCCGGCGTTGCGGAAGGCGATGCCAGGGTTGCCGAGGAACGCGTGCGCAGCGCGATCCGGCTCGGCGAGGAGCGGGCCAAATGGTCCGACCAGCAGGCGGTCACGATCGTGAGCGGCTTCGAGGCGGCTTGCCGCGAGATCGAGACCAACATTGCGAGCTCCGTTGCCCGAATATTGCTGCCGTTCCTCGCCGATGCGGTCCGCGACAAGGCGATCGGGTCGCTGGTCGAGCAAATCGCGACGCTGACCGGCAACTCGCCGGTGCCGGTGTTCAAGATCACCGGCCCGAGCGAACTGCTTGACCTGGTGAAGACGCAGCTCGAGACGGCCCGGCGAACGGGCATCGAGTACGAGGCCGCCGAGACTTTCGAGGTCCGCGTCGTCGCCGACCAGACCGTGATCGAGACGAAGATCGCGGCATGGAGCGAGCGCCTGAACGAGGCACGCAGGTAGCCTGCCATGGAGGAGGTCAAGCAAGAGCTCGTGATCGTCCGCCGGCGCAGCGCCTTCGCCGAGGAGGCGCATCACGGTGGCGTATGGAAGATCGCCTATGCGGACTTCATGACCGCGATGATGGCGTTCTTCCTGGTCATGTGGCTGCTCAACGCGCTCAACCAGGACCAGAAGCAGGTGGTTGCGAGCTATTTCAATCCGATCAAGCTCGCGGAGAACGCACCCGCCCCGAAGGGCCTCAAGGATCTCTCCAAGAAGGAGCCGACTTCGTTCGAGGGTCAGGACGGCAAGCGTCAGCCGGCCGGGCCGAACGAAGAGCGTCGCGGAGACTCGCCGACGGCGGAGAAGCCTGCCTCCTTCGAAGAGAAGGTTCTGTTCCGCGATCCCTATGCGACGCTTGCCGAGATCGCCAATAGCGCGAACCAGGCCTCGGGCCAGCGCCGCGCCGGCGCGCTGACCTCCGCGGAAGAGGATGGCCTCAAGGGCGGCGACGCCTATCGCGATCCTTTTGATCCCGGCTATTGGAGACTGGCGCCGCAGGCGTCCAAGGATTCGGATCGCTTCATCGAGAGCGAGCCCAAGCCGAATGCGTCCGCGCGCGACAACGCGACCGGGACGGGCCAGGGCGAGCCGCAGGCACGCCGTGCCAAGGCGGATGATGCCGGCGGAAGCGTGGCGCCGAACGCCGATGCGTCGTCCGCAAGCCTGTCGCCCCTGCTGCCGCCCGGACCCGCGCCGTCGCAGCCTTCGCGTGAAGGCAGCGCGCAGGCGAACGCGCAGCCGGGTGCTCAGGCCAGTGTCGCTGCGCAAGGGCGTCCCGGCGATACGTCGAAGGATTCCGAACCGCGCGACGCCGCGCAAACGCAGCAGCCGACCGTCAAGCAGCTTCAGTCCGCGATCGCGGATGCGCTGTCGGACATCAAGGCGGGCGCGGGACCGGCGGCCGAGGTGCGTCAGGTCGAGGAAGGTCTGCTGGTCAGCCTGACCGACGATGCAAGCTTCGGCATGTTCGCGGTCGGCTCGGCCGAACCGCGGCCCGAGCTCATCCGCGTGATCGACAAGATCGGGCCGCTGTTGATGAAACGCCAGGGCATGATCATCGTCCGCGGCCACACTGACAATCGGCCGTACAAGTCGGAAACCTACGACAATTGGCGGCTGTCGACCGCGCGTGCGCAGATGGCCTATTACATGCTGGTTCGCTCCGGCGTCGATGCGCAGCGGATCGAGCATGTCGAAGGCTACGCCGACCGGCGGCCGAAACTTCCGAACGACCCGGCGGCCGCGCAAAATCGCCGGATCGAGATCCTGATCCGGGAGAAGCGCCCTTGATCAGGCCGCTCCTCCGTGCCGCCCTGCTGGTGCTGCTGCCGTTCGCGGCGGCACGCGCGCTGGCCGATCCGGCGCCGGCTCCGGCGTCGACATCGGGTGAACCCTATGAGCTCGTGCGCGCATTGCAGGCCGTGCAGGACGGCATCGCCAACGGCGACACCGCCGCGCATGGCGGCCACATCGCGCTGATCCGGCAGATCGGCGAGAAATTTCTCGCCGCCGATGCGAGCGTGTGGAGCAATGCGCAGAACGGCCAGGCCGTCGTCATCTACCTGCTCAGCGGCGGCGCGCCGCAACTGGTCCGCAAGCTGCCGCGCGACAAGATGAACGTCGACGGACGGCTGTTCGACGGCGCGCTCGCCTATGTCGAGGGCCGGCAGGACGAAGCGCGCGAGCTGCTCAGGGACGTCAAGCCCAGGACGATTCCGTCGGGTCTGGGCGGACAGGTCGCGCTGGTCCAGGGCGCGCTGTTTGCACGCACCGAGGCCTCGCTCGCGATCGAGCGCCTGGACGACGCGCGCCTGCTCCTGCCCGGCACGCTGGTGGAGGAGGCGGCGCTGCGGCGCGAGATCCTGCTGGTCGGGCAGGCCGAGGATTTCGACAAGTTCGAGTTCCTGACGCTGGCCTATATCCGCCATTACCGCAACTCGGTCTATGCCGGCGATTTCTGGCAGCGCTTCTCCACGGGCCTGACGCAATCGAGCCTCGCTCTCGACGAGCGCCGCTTTGCGCGGATCGTCACCATGCTGGAGCAGATCGATCGCAGTAGCCGCCTCAAGCTTTACCTCGTGATCGCGCGCAGTGCGATGGTGCGTGGACGGATGGCCGTGACCCGGCTTGCCGGCGAGCGGGCGCTGACGCTCAGCGCCGACGCCTCGGCGGAGCGCGAGCGTGCGCATTTCTTCCGTGGCGCCTCGCGGGTGCTCACCGACGAATATGACGGCGGTCTCGCCGAGCTGAAGGCGCTCGACCGGTCGAAGCTGCCCGAGCGCGACGTTCCCTTGCTCAATGCAACGGTCCAGCTCGCGCTCGATGTTCGCAAACCGTTCGCGGGCGGATCTGCCGCCACCGCCGACAAGCCTCCGGTCACGCCGGCGCGTCTCGATCTCGCCTCATCGACCGCGGCTCTCGCGCGTGCGCGGAAGGAGCTCGGCGAACTCGAACTTCTCACCAGGGATCGCCGCCCATGACCAAGCTCAGCGGAACCGCCGGACATTTTTCGGGGCTCGCCGAGAGCCTCAATATGCGCGGGACGTCGCGCTCGGCGAAGAGCGCCGGCGCGAAATCGCAGGCGGATTCTTCGTTCAACGATCTGCTCCACACCGTCTCGAACCTGGCCAAGCGGGCGCTCAAAGACGAGGGCGGCGATACGACCGTGAAGGCCGGAACGCTGCGCACGCACCTTGCGCATCCGGCCGGGAAGGACGAGGCGGTAAACGAACGCACCGAGGCAGCCGACGACGCCAAGTCCAGTCACAAGTCGTCCGACCAGGAGACCGACCAGTCGTCGGAGACGCAAGGTCCGGTCGACCAGGCCGCGAAGGCCGACGTTTCGAGCCTGCCGAGCATTCCCGCGATCGTCGGACAGGAGCTCGCCGCCGTGCCGGCCGTGAAGCTGCAGGTGCAGTCACCGGCTGGGGACAGGAAGGACGCGCCCGCGCGCGACGGGCGCTCCTCCACGACGAAGGGCGAGGTTCAGGCGACGGGCATGGCGACGGTCGCTATCGCCGATTCCGCGCCGCCCTCTGCCGGTCCGACAGGCACGCGCTCACAGGCCGCGGCTTCGCAGGTGGCGGCCGCCGCGCCGCAGGGCAACGAGAGTTCGTCAAAGGCAATGCCCGCGACGCCGGGCTTCGAGGCCGTCACGGCCAATGTCGAACGTGCCGTCAAGGCTTCGGCCCGGGACGCATTGCCCGAGGCGACCAAGGTCACCGTGGTCCAGCAGGAGACCCATCTGCCCCCGGCGCAGTTCAACGCGCCGCAACAGGTCGCCAACGCGGTGGTTACCGAGCTGAAGGAATCCTCGGCGCCGGCGGCGTCCGCAGCACCCGATCTCGCGACGTCCCAGACCAATGCGCCGGACCAGCCGCTCAAGATCCTGACCGTCAGCCTCGAGCCGCCGTCGCTCGGCAATGTCACCGTGCGCCTCCGCCTCGTCGGCTCGGAGGTCTCCATCCATCTCGCGGCCGAACGCAAGGACACGAGCCAGATGCTGGACCAGCAGCGCGACTCGATCCGCGAGCTGATGCAGTCGGCCGGCTACGTCGCCGACGTCGCCCCCGTCCAGCACGGCTCGCTGGACGGATTCCAGAGCGGCTCCGGCCAGTCGCAGCCGCAGTTCTCGGGCCAGCAACAGCCCTCGTCACAGTCGCAAGGCACGTTCGACGGCGCCGGCACGTCGTCGGGACAATCGGACGGCGATGCGAGACAGGCCCGGCAGGAGCGCCAGTCCAACCAGGAGACGCGTCATGACCAGGACGTGGCGCCGCAGATTCGTCGCGGCCCTGTTTATCTGTAACGCCGGCGCCGCCGAGGCGGCTGCCGACAGCGCGCGCCCCTGCGAGCGCGAGATGGCGCGCGCGTCCCAGCAGCACGGGATTCCGCTCGGCATTCTCTATGCGGTCGGCCTCACCGAGACCGGACGGCGCGGCGCGCTCCATCCTTACGCGCTCGGCGCCGACGGCCAGACCGTGTTCGCCAGGGACATGAACGATGCGATCGCGAATTTCGAGGCGATGCGAGCTAAGGGCATCAAGCTGATCGACCTCGGCTGCATGCAGATCAACCATTATTATCACGGCGACAAGTTCGCTTCGGTGCGCGCGATGTTCGATCCCGCGAAGAACGTCGAATACGCCGCACGCTTCCTGAAAGAGCTGAAGCAGCGCGAGGGCAGCTGGACCATGGCGGTCGCCCGCTACAACGCAGGCCCGAACAACCAGCCGGCGCAGAAGCGCTATGTCTGTCACATCGTGGCTCACCTCGTCTCGAGCGGCTTCGGCGCGTGGACCGACAACGCGCGCTCCTTCTGTCAGCCGAAGACAACCTGACAACAGGAAGTTGTGCATGGTTCCCGATCATCAGCCCCGCGCAAGCAAGAACCCTCATTGTAGCTGCAACCTACCAAAGGAGCCCAATTCATGAGCCTGTATGGTGTTATGCGCACCGGCGTTTCCGGCATGTCTGCGCAGTCCAACAAGCTGTCGACGGTCTCGGACAACATCGCGAACGTCAACACGACCGGTTACAAGCGGGCTTCCACCGAATTCTCCTCGCTGATCCTGAAGAGCGGTTCGGGTAATTACGATTCCGGCGCCGTCGAGACGACCGTTCGCTACGCCATCAGCGACCAGGGACATACGCAGTTCACCACGTCGACCACGGATCTCGCCGTCCAGGGCAACGGCTTCTTCGTGGTGTCGAACGCCAACAATACGCAGCAGTTCTTGACGCGAGCCGGCTCGTTCGTGCCGGACGCCCAGGGCAATCTGGTCAACGCGGCCGGCTTCTACCTTCTGGGACAGCCCGGCCTCGTGACCAATTTCTCGCAGAACAGCCTCTCGGGAATGCAGATCGTGAACGTCGCGCAGGTCTCGCAGGTGCCGGTGCCGTCGACGGCGGGGACACTTACGACCGGCAATCTGGATCCGACGGCGGCTGTCATTGCCGGCCCGCCCGGTCCGGCGTCATATTCATCGAAGAGCTCGATCGTGGCCTACAACAATATCGGCCAGGCCGTTACGCTTGACGTCTATATGTCCCACACCGCGACGGCGGCCGGCTCGGACACCTGGCAGGTGCAGCTCTATAACTCCGCGACCGGTGCCTCACTCGCTGCCGCAACCACCTTCACCTTCGATACCACGGCGGCCGGAAAAGGCACGCTGGCCGCCGCGAGCCCGACGGGTCTCACCGTAACCGTCCCCGGCGGCGCGGCGCTCACCATGAACCTGTCGAACATGACGCAGGTCGGCACCGACTTCAGCTTCAAGGCCACCGTCAATGGCAGCGTTCCCTCGGCCATCGACAAGGTCAATGTCGACACCGCGGGTCACGTGACAGCCACCCTCAAGAACGGGCAGCAGCTGACGCTCTACACGATCATGCTAGCCGACGTCGCGAGCCCGGACAATCTGACGCCGGAGCCGGGCAACGTCTATTCGACCAACATGAATTCAGGCAATGCGCAGGCCGCGAATGCCGGCACCGGCGGGCTCGGTACGGTTCAGTCCAGCGCCCTGGAAGATTCCAACGTCGATCTCGCGGACGAGCTCACCGGGATGATCGAGGCGCAGCGCGGCTTCACTGCGAACTCGAAAACGTTCCAGACCGGCTCCGACCTTCTGGACGTCGTCGTCAACCTGAAGCGCTGAATCCTCAAGCGCTCATCCCGGGCCAGAGCAAATCATGTCCCTTACCGCCGCTCTCGACTCCGCCCGCGCTTCGCTCATGGCGTCGGGTATCCAGTCCTCGACCATCTCGCGCAACATTGCCGGTGCCAGCGCAGCCGGCTATTCGCGCAAGATCGCCGTGCTGGACAACCTCCCCGGGGCCGGCGTCTATGTGGCGGCGATCCAGCGCGCCGCCAGCTCGGGTCTCTACAACAACGTCTTGGTCGCGACCTCGTCGTCGGCCAAGCAGAACGCGATCTATGACGGGCTCCAGAAGATCGCATCCGCCACGGTGGACGATACGGAGCTCGACCAGTCGCCGACGGCGCAGCTCAATGCGCTGAAGAAGGCGCTGCAGCAATATGCCAACGCCCCGGACAACACCACGCTGGCGCAGGCGGCGGTCACGTCCGCCAAGGACATGGCGACCGCGCTCAATCAGGCGACCCAGACCGTGCAGTCGGTTCGTGAGGGCGCGGATGCCGACATGAAAACGTCGGTTCAAAACATCAATCAGCTGCTCTCCCAGTTCCAGACCGTGAACACCGAGATCGTGAAGGGCACGATCTCCGGCGACGACATCACCGACTATCTCGATCAGCGCGACAACATTGTCTCGCAGCTGTCGCAGGAGCTCGGCGTCACCATGTCGCTCCGACCTAACGGCGACGCGGCGCTCTACACCGATAGCGGCGTCGTGCTGTTCGACAAGACGGCGCGAACGGTGAGCTTCGCCGCGACCAACATCTATACGCCCGGCACCACGGGCAATGCGGTCTATATCGACGGCGTGCCGGTGACCGGCGCCAATTCCGTGATGCCGCTGAAGTCGGGCAAGCTCGCGGGCCTCGCCCAGTTGCGCGACAATGATACGGTCACATACCAGAGCCAGCTCGACGAAATCGCGCGCGGTTTGATCAATGCGTTCAAGGAAAGCGACCAGTCACCCGTCCCGACCCTGGCCGACGTTCCCGGTCTCTTCACCTATCCCGGCGCGCCGGCGATACCGGCGAGCGCCACCGTCTCGGTCGGCCTCGCCGGCACGATTACGGTCGCTGCCTCCGTCGATCCGGCCTTGGGCGGAAACCCGAACCTGCTGCGCGACGGCGCGATCAGCGGCAACCCGGCTTACCGATACAACACCGCCGGCAACGCCGGCTACTCGATCCGGCTACAGCAGCTCATCGGCAACATGGATGCGTCGCAGCCGTTCGATGCAACCACGCAAGGCAAGCCGAGTGGCAGCTTGATCGACTTCGCGTCGTCGTCGACGAGCTGGATCGAAAACCAGCGCAAGACCGCGGATTCCAACGTCACCTACCAGAAAACGCTGCTCGACCGCAGCACCGCGGCGCTGTCCAACGTCAGCGGCGTCAACATGGACGACGAGATGTCCTTGATGCTTCAGGTCGAGCGCACCTATTCGGCCTCGTCGAAGATCATCTCGACCGTCGACGAAATGTTGCAGAGCCTGCTGGCCGCCGTGGGGAATTAAGCCATGATGAGCGCGAACTACATCTCGACCTTGATGCTGTCGTCGTCGTTGAGGTCCTCGATCACGAACAACCAGGCTGCGCTGAGCAAGGCGTCGAAGGAGGCGACCACCAGCCGTTTCGCCGATGTCGGCCTCGAGCTTGGTGCCACGACGGGAGGCGACCTCACCCTGCGGGCGGACTGGGGCTTCGCCGATCAGCTCGTCGATACCAACGAGCTCGTCTCGGGACGCCTCAACACGACGCAAGACCGGATCACCCAGCTCGGCAAGACCGCAACGGACTTCCTCAAGGACCTGATCGCGGCCCGCAGTACCGACGGCGGCGGGCGGATCATCCTGCCGCCTGCGTCTTCCAACCTTCAGGATCTGATCGGCGCGCTGAACGTCTCCTACAACGGCTCGTCTCTTTTCTCGGGCATCAACACGCAGAACACGCCGATCACAGCCTACACCGCGGGCTCGGCCAGCAAGAACCAGGTCGACGCCGATTTCCTTGCGACCTTCGGCTTCTCGCAATCTTCAGCGAGCGTGAGCAGCATTACCGCGGCCCAGATGCAGACCTTTCTCAACACCACCTTCGATGCCGAGTTCGCGAGCCCGGCCTGGAACACCAACTGGTCATCGGCCACCGACCAGGTCATGCAGAGCCGTATTTCCACGACCGAGATCGCCGATACCTCCGTTAGCGCCAACCAGACCGGCTTCCGCAGGCTCGCCGAGGCCTACACCATGATGGCGGATCTCGGGAACGCGAAGCTGAGCCAGGATACGTTCCAGGTCGTCGTTGACAAGGCCATCGGCCTCGTTGGTAACGCCATCACGGATCTTGCTACGCTCGGCGGCAGCGTCGGCACGGTCCAGCAGCGGCTCACCTCCGCAACCGACAAGCTGAAGGCGCAGCAGGACATTCTCAACAATCAGATCATCGGTATGGAGAAGGTCGATCCGGCGGAAGCCGCGGTCCGGGTCAACACCCTGCAGACCCAGATCCA
The DNA here is from genome assembly GCF_000472645.1 of Bradyrhizobium sp. WSM2254. Taxonomy (NCBI): domain Bacteria; kingdom Pseudomonadati; phylum Pseudomonadota; class Alphaproteobacteria; order Hyphomicrobiales; family Nitrobacteraceae; genus Bradyrhizobium; species Bradyrhizobium sp. WSM2254. Next base: position 67,846 of record NZ_AXAB01000032.1, read on the forward strand.
GACGGCGCTGGCGCTGACTTCGCAGCTCCAGAAGATCAGCCTCATCAACTACCTCTGAGCCAAGCTCATTTGCAAGGTTCGCACCCTTTGTCTTGCTATCCAGTTTTCTGCGCAGAGTGGTCCTGATGACGTTTGAAGCCTATGAAGCTGTCGTTGAAGAGAGCGGCTATCAGGAGAGAGGCCGCGAGCGGCAGGCGCTCAGCCTCGGCATCGACCGGCTCGAGCGGATCCAGAAGGGGCGCTTCAGTTTCGAGGATCTGGTCGAGAGCCTGCTCTATGTGCGCCGGCTGTGGACGATCTTCATCGAGGATCTCGCGCACCCGGAAAACGGCCTCCCGGACAAGCTGCGCGCGGACATCATCTCGATCGGCTTGTGGGTCATCAAGGAGGCGGATCGCCTTCGCGAAGAGAAGTCGGGCGACGTGATGCAGCTCATCGAAATCAACCGCCTGATCCGAGACGCACTCTAATGAAGATCTCCTTGCGGGCGGGCGAACGGATCTACATCAACGGGGCGGTGCTGCGCGTGGACCGCAAGGTCTCCGTCGAGCTCGTCAACGACGTGATGTTTCTGCTCGAGGGGCAGATCATGCAGGCCTCCGACGCCACCACGGCGATGCGGCAGCTCTATTTCATCGTCCAGCTCATGCTGATGAACCCGACCGATGTCCGCGATGCCTCGGCGCTCTACGGCCAGCACCACGCGGCCCTGGTCGCGGTGTGCGAAAGCCGCGAGATGCTGGACGGGCTTGTCGCGATCGACGAGCTGGTCGGTGCAACCCGCTACTTCGAGGCGCTGAAGCGGATCCGGGCGCTGTTCCCGGTGGAGCAGGCCATCCTGGCCGGCGTCGCCACCAACATCCCATTCGAGGCTGCCTGACAGCGGAGAGGCTAGATGAACGTTACCAGCGCGACCGACAGCACCAGCAAGTCGTCCAGTTCGACCAGCTCCACGACGTCCACGTCGAGCAACAGCGTCGACTACAATACCTTTCTTCAGCTTCTCGTCGCCGAGATGAAGAACCAGGATCCGACCAATCCGATGGATACCTCGCAATATATGAGCCAGTTCGCCCAGCTCTCGACGGTCGAGCAGGCCATGCAGACCAACACCAAGCTGGATGCGCTGCTGTCTTCGCAATCGCTGTCGCAGGCCGACGGGCTGATCGGAAAAACCGTCAGCTTCACCGACTCGACCGGTGCGACCTTCTCGGGCAAGGTCAAGTCGGTCTCCATCAACAGCGACGGCTCTGTCGCGACCCTCGAGAACGGCACGAAAGTCGCGATCGGGCCCGGGCTCACGATCAGCCAGTCATGAACGAGCGGGACGCCCTCGACATCGTCCAGGCGGCGATCTGGACCATCATCGTCGCCTCCGGGCCTGCCGTCGGGGCGGCGATGCTGGTCGGCACCATCATTGCACTGATCCAGGCCTTGACCCAGATCCAGGAGGTGACGCTGACCTTCGTTCCGAAGATCATCGTCATTCTGGTGGTCGTCGCCATCTCCGGCTCCTTCATCGGCGCGCATCTCTCCACCTTCACCGAGATGGTCTATTCGCATATCGAGCGCGGCTTCTGAGCCGCGGGGCCTCGGCCACCACCCTCGCGTAAGCTTTGCACGGCAGATTACGGGGCGGACCCTCTGCCGGTGACCCATGGCCGATACGTTAGCTGCTAGCCTGCCAACCCCGCGACGACTCGGGGCGGATGCCTTTTTTGCAGGCGGCATCGTGGCCATGCTCACGATCCTATTCCTGCCGATACCGCCGATCCTGATCGATCTCGGCCTGGCGTTCTCGATTGCGCTGTCGGCGCTGATCCTGATGGTCGCGCTGTGGATCCAGCGGCCGCTCGACTTCTCCGCCTTCCCGACCGTGCTGCTGATCGCAACGATCCTGCGGCTGGCGCTCAACGTCGCGACCACCCGCCTGATCCTGTCGCGCGGCGGCGAGGGCGAGCAGGCCGCGGGCCATGTCGTCGCCGGCTTCTCGAAATTCGTCATGGGCGGCGACTTCGTCATCGGCCTGATCATCTTCGCGATCCTGGTCACGGTGAATTTCGTCGTTATCACCAAGGGCGCGACCCGTATCGCGGAAGTCGGCGCCCGCTTCACCCTGGACGCCATTCCCGGCAAGCAGATGGCGATCGACGCGGACCTGTCCGCGGGCCTGATCGACGACAAGGAAGCCCAGCGCCGGCGCCGCGAGCTCGAAGAGGAGAGCGCATTCTTCGGCGCCATGGACGGTGCGTCGAAATTCGTCCGCGGCGATGCCATCGCCGGCCTGATCATCACCGCGATCAACATCTTCGGCGGCATCATCATCGGCGTCACCCATCACGGCCTGACGCTGTCGCGCGCCGCCGACGTCTACACCAAGCTCTCCGTCGGCGACGGTCTGGTGTCGCAGATGCCGGCGCTGATCGTGTCGCTGTCGGCGGGCCTGCTGGTCTCCAAGGGCGGCACCAGGGGCTCGGCGGAGCAGGCCGTGCTGCGGCAGCTCAGCGGCTATCCGCGCGCCGTGTCGGCCGCCGCATTGATGATGTTCGTGCTCGCCTTCATGCCGGGGCTGCCGATGGCGCCGTTCGTGCTGCTCGGCGGCGTCATGGCCTTCGTCGGTTACACGCTGCCCAGGCGGCAGGCGGCGCGGGAGCGGAAAGAGGACGCGCGCAAGGCCGACGAACGCACCCAGGCCGAGGCCAAGGAATCCGTCAAGGAATCGCTCAAGACCGCGGAGATCGAACTGGCGCTCGGCGGCCACCTTTCGGTCCATCTGTTGGGTTCGCGCACCGAGCTTGCCCATCGCGTGGCCAAGATCCGCAAGAAGTTCGCCAAGCAGTACGGCTTCGTCGTTCCTGAGATCAAGCTCACCGACAATCTGTCGATCGATCCCAAGGGATACCAGATCCGGATCCACGACACCCGCGTCGCGCATGGCGAGCTCAGGCTCGGAGAGGTGCTGGTGCTGGTCGACAAGGACGGCAAGCCCGACGTGCCCGGCGAGGAGGTGATCGAACCCGCCTTCGGCATGAAGGCGTTGTGGGTGACGGAAGCCTTCACCGACGAAGTCAGGCGGCAGGGCTGCAAGCCGGTCGACAATCTGTCGGTGCTGCTCACTCATCTGAGCGAAGTGATCAGGGCGAACCTCGCCCAGCTCCTGTCCTACAAGGACATGCGCGCGCTGCTCGACCGGCTCGATCCCGAATACAAGCGCCTGATCGAGGATCTCTGCCCGTCACAGATCTCCTATTCGGGCCTGCTGTCGATCCTGAAGATTCTGCTGGCCGAGCGCGTGTCGATCCGTAATCTCCATCTGATCCTGGAGGCGATCGCCGAGATCGCGCCCCATGTGCGGCGCTCCGAACAGGTCGCAGAACATGTCCGCACGCGCCTTGCCCAGCAGATCTGCGGCGACCTCTCCGACAACGGCGTGCTCAACGTGGTCCGCCTCGGCAATCGCTGGGATCTCGCCTTCCACCAGAGCCTGAAGCGCGACCCCAAGGGGGACGTCGTCGAATTCGACGCCGATCCGCGCCTGATCGAGCAGTTCGCGACGGAAGCCAGCGCCGCGATCCGCAAGTTCACCGAAAACGGCACCAGCGTGGTGCTGGCGGTGACCCCGGAAGCCCGTCCCTATGTCCGGATGATCCTGGAACGGGTATTCCCGACGCTGCCGGTCCTGTCGCATGTGGAGGTCGCGCGTAGCGCCGAGATCAGGGCGCTCGGAGCCATATCGTGATCAGCAGCCTCGCCGACAGCGTGCTGGTGACGTTCATCGTGTTCTGCCGAATCGGCGCCTGCCTGATGTTCGTGCCCGGCTATTCCAGCGTCAACGTTCCGGCCCAGGTCCGCCTGTTCATCGCGCTCGTCACGACGTTTGCATTGACGCCGATCCTGATCGCGGTCCTGAAGCCTCTGACGGACAACGCGGCGCCGCTGACGCTGGCACTCCTGATCGGCTCCGAGATCCTGGTCGGCAGCGTCATCGGCCTCGGCGGGCGCGTGTTCTTCCTCGCGCTTCAGACCATGGCGACCGTGATGGCCAGTGCGATCGGGCTGAGCAACATCCCGGGCACGCCGGTCGCCGACACCGATCCGGCGCCGGCCCTGGTGCCGCTGATCATGGCGTCCGTCACCACGCTGTTCTTCATGACCGACCAGCACTGGCAGGTGCTGCGCGGGCTGATGAACTCCTACGACGTCTGGCATCCCGGCGGCAGGCTCGGCGGCAGCATGGCGCTCGACCAGCTCGTCGGCCGCCTGTCGGAGGCGTTCGTGCTGACACTGCGGATCACCAGCCCGTTCATCGTCTATTCGGTCATCGTCAACCTGGCGGTCGGCCTGATCAACAAGCTGACGCCGGCGATTCCCGTCTACTTCATCTCCGTGCCTTTCGTGCTGTTCGGCGGCTTCCTGCTGCTCTATCTCACCAGCGACGAGCTCTTGACGCAATTCATGCTCGGCGTCTCGTCCTGGCTGGCGGAATGACCGTCATGAAGTCGCGCGCAGACAAGCTCGGTCGGATGGTCTCGCTCGTGAAGCTCCAGCTCCGGCTGTCCGAATGGCAGCTCGTACACTTGCGGCAGCAGGAGCGCAGCTTGCAGGACGAGCAGGAATGGCTGGTCGGGGCGCTGAACGAGGGGAAACCGCCGGTGGGATCGTCGAGCGATTCGATCGCGCGGCGCCTCAACAGGACGAGCGTCGGTGCGCGCGCCGTGAAGGAGCAGGCTTCGCGGCAGCTCGACCAGGTTCGCTCGGAGAGCCGGCGTGTGAAACAGCTCGAGGAAGTCGCCAAGGCGGCGCTCGCGGACAAGCTTCGCGAGGCGGAAAAGCGCTCGCTCGAGGAGATGACGGGAACAAGCCTCACCGTGCGCGAGTGGATGCCGCGGCCAGCCAACCGGAACAAGACATGATCGTGACAGCGACACCCGACCTCGTCCTCGACGTTCTCGAGGCCGCCGACCCCGTGACGCAACGCGCGGCGACCGCGAAGCTCGATGCGCTGAAATCGTCGAACGCCGATTTCGCCGCCACGATGGACGCGGAGGCCGGCAAGGCCGAGGCGGCAACGGCCGATCAGTCCGCGGCGAAGCTTGCCGAGACCCAGTCGACAGCGATCAACGGAGCGCCGGTCAAGGTGATCAAGGCGCCGGCCTCCGGCGAGGTCTACCGCAAGTTCGAAGCTTTCATTCTGCAGACCTTCGTCGAAACGATGCTGCCGAAGGAATCCGAGCAGATCTTTGGCAAGGGCACGGCCGGCGGCGTCTGGAAGTCGATGCTGGCGGAGCAACTCGGCGCGCAGCTGGCCAAGGGCAAGGGTATCGGCATTGCCAAGCAGCTTGAGGCCGCGAATGCGGCGAAGGCGGAAGCCGCCGCAAACGCGGATGCTGTGGCGAAGGCCGGATGATGATCCGGGAATGGGTGACAGAAGTTGAGGGGTGAATTTCCAATGCAGGCACAAGAAGGCGCGGCAGCCCTGGTGATGGAGCAGCCGGTCGTGGACACCGGGGCAATGACGGTTGAAGCAGCATCGGACGATGCGCTGTTGCCCGTGCTGCTGTCGAATGTCGGTGGCGAGGCGGTGGTCGACGGCACCGAGGCGGCGAGAGCGGACGAGGTGCGCGGCCTTCTGGCGGCGATCCGCCGGCTCGAGGCTATCGTCGAGGAGGAGACGGTTGCGCTTGCTACGGGCAAGAAGATCGATTTCGACGACTTCAGCGCCCGCAAGAGCCGGAGCATGCTCGAGTTCGTCCGCCTGATGCGGGCGCGGATGCATCTCGGCAGCGAGGTTGAGATCACCGAGGAGATCCAGCGGTTGCGCGAGAAGCTCGAGCGGAATCGTTCCATCCTCGAAATGCACTACGACGCGGTGCGCGAGGTCGCGACCATCATCGTCAAGGCGATCAGGGATGCCGATTCGGACGGCACCTACACCGGTCGCGAAGCGCAGGACGGAAAATGATCAGACTCGTGCTTGCCGGGCTCTGGGTCTGCATCCTCACGGCAGGCACGAGCTACGCCGTGGCCTATTGGAAGGAAAACGGCAGCCTGCTGCCGGCAAAGGACGCATATCTCGACGGGCTCCAATACCAGAAGACGCGGGCGCTGAGCGTGCCCATGGTCGAGAACGGCAATGTGCAGGGCTACATCGTCGCGCGCTTCGTCTACACCGTGGAGGCGCGGACCATGCACCAGCTCAGCGTTCCGCCGGAGCCGTTCGTCGTCGACGAGGCCTTCCGCAGGATCTATGCCGACGACCGCCTCGATTTCAGGAAGCTCGCCCGTTACGACCTCTCCATCCTCACGACGGGCATCAAGCAGCGCGTCAACGAGCGGATGCAGGCCGACGTCGTCCAAGACGTCCTGGTCGAGGACTTCAACTACGTCTCGAAGGAAGAATTCCAGCAAAAGCCCTAGAGCGTGGTCCGGACAAGCGCGAAGCGGCTTTCCGGGAGGACCATGCTCGACCAGGAATCCTAAGCGTGCGCCTGATTTCGTCGCGCTTTGGTATGGCGGCGCCTCGTGCCGCGGCCTGCGTTCTGCAGTCTCCGCCGCTGAAAGTGCAACGGCCTCTGCGAAGGTGCTCCGCAGAGGCCGTTGTCGTTTTCCGCGGCAGCGCTCTGCCGCGTCAGTTTCCGGCTGGATAGGCCGCCGGGACGGCATGCGCCCTGTTGAGGAGGATGCCGACCTCGTCGAGATCCTGCATCGGCACGTCGACGGTCTCGCCGGCGGGGATGTTGAGGCGGTATCCGACGTAGCGCCGGGCCACGATCGCGTCGAAGCCGAGGCGGTCGCGGAGCTTCTTGCGCAGTTTGCTGACGTGGCTCTCGATCACGCTCTCGTCGAAGGTCGACTCGAAGATGCCGTAGACCGCGTTGAAGATCTGCGTCTTGGTGATCCACTTGCCGTGATTGCTGACCATATATTCGAGAATGCGCAATTCGCGGCGGGGCAGGGTGAGGGCGTGGCCCGCGATCTCGGGGTCGCGTCCGTTGAAGAAGACCTGGATCCTGGTCTCGCAGGGTCTCGGTAGCTCGCCCACCCGGCGGCGCGCGATCGCGGCCGTTCGGGCGAGTATCTCGCGCAGGTGAATCGGCACGTACACGACGTCGTCAACGCCAGATTCGAACAGTTCCAGCGTGCTCTTCAGCATCTTCTGGCCGCTCATGGCGATGATGGGAGCCGAGGAGCGCTTGCGCATCGCCCGCGGCAGGCTTCCGCGGGCGTCGCAGTCCCCGAGGAGGAAGGCGTCGACCGCTGCCAAGTCGGATTCACTCGCAGATTGCAGCCAGTCCCAGAATTCTCCGGAGGAGAAGCCGATCGACGATACGCCTTCGCGAACGAGCCCTCCAACATAGCTGTTCGCGACGCTCTCGCGATCATCAACGATAATATACATTAGTCTTTCGCCCCTGTTTCGCACTTGTCGCGGCCGGTGGGTTGTTGTGATGCCCGGCTCGGCGACCATGCTGTTTGACGATATTTCCATCCCGCGAACCGTTGTTATGGTTTCGATATTCGCGGGCAGCCCTACGCACTCAGTGCCTGCGTTTTCCGCGGGCCTGTTACTTCGACTCGATACTGAACGCTTACTGCGTGAGGCCCGGCGGGTGTCTTGCGGATCACCTCGCGGAGCGGATTGAGACAGCGACCTAGAACAGTTGCGTCAAGTTGCTTATCACGTCCGAACGCTACCGAACTTTGCTGATCTCCTCGCCAACTGGCGAGAATCACTTGAGTAGGACCGTAACAATTGCCGATTTCCGATCAAGCGCGCGCAACAAAGCGATTGCTATGTGTGTTTGATGCTGTTGGTTTGTTTCGAGTTGTTTCTTGATATATTCAATCGCATCAGTTGATTTGGATTCCGAACTAGTTTTGCGCCGTGACGGCTCTATAGTTCCGCATCCCCGTATAATCACAGCTGTTTTGGGTGGTGATGCGGGGTAGGCGCATGGAGGGGTTTTCAACCCCGGATTGACTCTCTCCACCGCTTTTCCACATGCGACAATTCGACTCATGTACGGCGAGGCGACTCCAGCTTGGCGAAATCTTGGCGAGGGTGTGTCTTTCGAGTCGCACTCTCGCCACGTGCGTGACGCTTTCGACTCATGCGACGTCGCGTCGGGCGCGATGAAAAGATTTCGATGCGCACGTTTCGGGCAAGCTTCGACAAATAAATTCGTCGTTCGATAGATCGAACCGAACGGAGCATTCTTGCATGTTGTCCGATGGAAAAGCTCGTCCCAACGAGACTGCTGACGTTTCCGCGGCGGCGAAGCCGGCTCCGGCGCCAGGCAATACAAAGGACAACGCGACGCAAACGGCCAAGCCTGCAGCGAGCGCGAAGCGTGCGTCGGCTGCGGCGAGCGACGAAGCGTTGGCGAAAGAGGCGCTTGAGGGGCTGAAGCGCATTCGCGCCAAGGCGCGCCTCGACAAGATGGCGATACCCAAGCCTACGCCGGTCGTGATGAAGCCGGCCGTGATCGTGGCCAAGCCGCCGCCGCCCCGTCCGACCTGGGTCGCGCCGCTCGCGACATTGGCGGTCGCCGCCGTGCTGGTGGTCTGCGCCTGCACCGGCGTAATCGCCTATCTCACCACGCAGCCCGCCCAGAACAATGTCGCGGCCAATACGGAGATCAGGAATCTGCGCGAGACGGTCGCCCAGTTGCGCAAGCAGGTGTCGGGCGTGTCTGAAAATCTCGACGGCCTGCGCACCGCGGTCGATCAATCGAGCAAGGCGACCAATGATCGCTTCGGCAGGTTTGCCGAGAATCTGGACCGTATCGAGCGGGTGAGCTCGTCCTCGACGGTGAAGCTCGACAAGCTCGCCCAGGCGCAAGCCCAGGCTCCGGCGCCGACTTTGGCGCAATCGCAACCGTCGTCGCAGGCCGCGCCGATGATGGCTTCGCTCGCAGCGCCCGAGGTCACGGGCTCGGTGCCTCCCTCCGAGCGCGCATCGGTGCCGCGGAAGGTGGTCAAGGGCTGGTCGGTGCGCCAGGCCTATGAGGGGATTGCGATCCTGCAAAGCCCGAACGGCGTCATCGAGGCCGTGCTGGGGCAGCAGGTGCCCGGCCTTGGCCGCATTGAAGATATCCGGAACGAGAACGGGCGCCTGGTGGTCGAATCCAGCGGGGGCGTGATCTATTCGTCGCGCAAGGCAACGCCCTGATCGACGGCGCCTTCTATTGGCGGTGATGCTCGAAGCTGGTGCATAGCAGATCGACCTCCGGCTCCGCGATCGGCGCGCGAAACAGGCGGCAGCTGAACTCGACCGTCGTCTTGCCGTCCGCCGTGGTGCGATCTTCCCGGAGGAAGATGCAGCGCTTGCAGACGTCGGTATGGTGCCGCTGCTCGGCCGCGTCCGACTGGTCCAGCACGTGGCGGAGCGCGTCGCGGAAGCGGATCTTGGCCTCGTCGTCGAGGACGGCAATCGCCTCGACGAGAACGCTGACGGGGTCGCGCGCCAGGAACTTCTTGCCCTGCTGCGTGACGCTCAGCATCACCGACCGCTTGTCCTTGGCCGAGCGCTTTCGCTCGAGATAGCCGAGCCGCTCGAGCTCACCGATGATGAACGAGGCGGTGCCGCGCGTGGTGCCGACGTAGCTCGCGAGCGCCGAGGGCGTGCGGGAGAACCGGTTGGCGCGGGAGAGGAAGCGCAGCGCCATCCACTCGCGGTCGCGCAAGCCGTGCTTGGTGCCTTCGAACCACAGGATTCGTGCGACCTGCTCCAACAGTTCAATCGATTCGCGAGCCAAATTCATTTCACTTCCAGGTCGGATAAAGCTTTATTCAATTGAGCCTTCGGGTAGCGCAATCTGGGTGGACGAGAATGAAACTCTCGGGCGATCCTTGGCCCGGACGGCGGGGCGCACTTGGAAGACGCCTCTCCGTTTCCGGAGATGGAACTTCCGGCCGTGGAACTAGAGCGTCACAAAGAAAGTTCGAGTAAACCGCGTGGCTCAACTCTTCTGAAAATTTCAGTCAAATGACGGCGGCTCGCGTGCGGGATTCCGATAGCGCGCAACATCCGGGCAACATGATGTGTCGTCGCGGCCACCATGGAGCCCATTTGTTGCGGCGAAGCGTTTCGAATTGCGCGAAGGGGCGGAGCGTCTGCAGCCTCTGACCGCGTGAGGTGCGGCGGAAGAACCCCCGTTTTCGGTTAACGGATGTTGCGCCGCAGCGCGGCCACGCGGTTAAATCGGGCACACGATCAAATCCGCAACGCTTGCGCGTGGCCTTGCGCGCAGACGGTCGCCGGCCCGCGGCATCATCTCGATCCAGCTCAGGCAGTACATGGGGGGCAGCGTCGGGGACAAGCCTGAAGACTACATGCTCGCAGGCTGGTGATTTGCGTTTCCCCGGCGACTATTGGCGAATGCGTCGCCCCCGGGGGTACCATTGCAGGCAGCAGGAAGGATAGACTGATGAGTTTCGAAACGACCATGACATCCGACGTCGTCGGGCTGACGAAAGTTGCTCCGGTCTCGCGCCGCGGATTCATGAGCGCCACCGCGGCCGTCGCCGCCGGCTACACGCTCGCGGCAGGTCCAGTCCGTGCGGACATCATCGCGACGGACACCAGCGGCCTCCAGGCCGGCGACGCCAGGATCAAGGTCGGCTCCGAGGAGATGCCCGCCTATTTCGCCCGCCCCGCCGGCAACACCAAGGCGCCGGTGATCATCGTGGCGATGGAGATCTTCGGCCTGCACGAATACATCAAGGACGTGACGCGGCGCCTCGCCAAGCTCGGCGCATTCGCAATCGCGCCCGACTATTACTTCCGCAAGGGCGTCGACCTGACCAAGGTCACCGACATCAAGGACCTGCTGGCGGTCGTGAATGTCAAGCCGGACGCCGAGCTGCTGTCCGATCTCGATGCGACGGTGGCGTGGGCGGGATCGCAGGGCGGCGATACCGCCAAGCTCGGCATCATCGGCTTCTGCCGCGGCGGGCGCACCGTCTGGGAATATGCCGCTCACGGCGGTACTCTCAAGGCGGGTGTCGCCTTCTATGGGACGGTGGTCGACCCCGCCAACCCGCTGTGGCCGAAGAGCCCGCTCCAGCTCGCACCCGAGATGAGGGCACCCGTGCTCGGCCTCTATGGCGGCGCCGATACCGGCATTCCCGTCGCCCAGGTCGAGCAGCTCAAGGCGGCGCTCGAGCAGAACAAGAAGACGGCTGAATTCAAGATCTACCCCGAAGCGCCGCACGGCTTCCATGCCGACTACCGCGGCAGCTACCGCAAGGACGCCGCGGAAGATGCCTGGAAGCAGGCCGAGGCCTGGTTCAAGAAATATGGCGTGTTGAGCTGACGCCGGACTTTACGAGGGCGGCCCGAGTGGCCGCCCTTTCCTTATCGAGACGGGGTCACTTCACCATCGCGCCATAGACGATGTCCTGGACCTGCTCGCGATAGTATTTCCGGAGCTCACCGGGCGCCGCCGTTCCCACCACCACGACAAGACGCTCCTTGGGATCGCAGAAGAACTGCGTCCCGAACGCGCCGTTCCAGGTGAACTCGCCGGGATTGCCGGGGACCGACGACAGCCCCTCGCTGGTGCGGACCGCAACCGCGAGGCCAAAGCCGAAACCGGCGCGATGCGGCTCGACGTTCGCCACGTTGTTCCTGATCTCGGGGCCGAGATGGTTGGTCGTCATGTGATGCACGGTCTTCGGGCCGAGGATGCGCTGGCCGTCGAGCTCGCCACCGTTGAGCAGCATCTGCCCGAAGCGGATGTAGTCGCCGACCGTCGCAAACGAACAGGCGCCGCCGCAGTCGAACCTGGTCGGCGTGTCCAGCAGCCTGATGGCTTGCGGCTTCCCCGTCAGCGGATCGTTGGCGAACGGGCGGGCGAGGCGAGGGCGTTGCGCGTCGGTCGGGTGGAAGGTCGCGTCCTTCATGCCGAGCGGCTGCCACACATTGGCGGCGAGATAGTCGCCGAGCCGCTGCTCGCTCACCTTCTCGACGACGGCGCCGAGCACGTCGATCGAAAACCCGTATTCGAACTCGGTCGAGGGCTGATGCGCCAGCGGCAGCTTCGTGATGCGCTCGATGAAGGCGTGGGTTTCGCCTTCGATCGCCGGCGCGACGCCGTCAGGGTATTGCCGCGCCACCGGGCTCGATGAGTCCGGGCGGCCGCCATACATCAATCCGGACGTATGCCGGTAGAGATCGTGGATGAATATCGGCGAGGCCTGTGGCTCGAGCTTGAGCGAGCCGTCGGACTGGGGCACGCCGACCTTCATGTCGGCAAAGCCCGGATAGTAATCGGACAGCCTGGCCTGGAGCGGCAGCCGGCCCTGCTCCATCAGCGTCAAGCCGGCGACCGCTGCCATCGGCTTGGTCATCGAAGCCAGCGCGAAGATCGCGTCAACCGGCATCGGCGTGCCCTTGTCCGGATCGAGCATGCCGTAGGCCTTGTAGTGCACGAGCTTGCCGTCCCGCGCCACCGCGACGACTGCACCCGGCACACGCTTGGCTGCAATCTCGTGCGCGAAGAAACTGTCGAGCCGCGCAAGACCCTGCTTCGCGAAGCCGGCGTCATCAGGGTTGGCTTCGGGCAGCGGTGCGGCGCGCGCCGCACCGAACGGCAGCCGCCGCCGCGATCATGGCGATCGTCTTCTTCATTGTATCCTCCCAAGGGGCGAGCTCGTTATGCAGTGGCTCGCTGAATGCGTAGATCACGATCGCACCGGAGCGAAGTCAAGCGCGGGCAGAGCATGTCTGGGACGCGCCGGAGATGGCCGGACCTACCGTCCTTCGCCGGCGCGCCACAGCGCATCCAGGCCGTGCCGGTAGGTCGGATGGGCGAGCGCGACGCCGAGCTCGCGCTTCAATTTCGCGTTGGAGACACGGGCGCTGCTGGCATAGAAGCTGCGCGCCATCGCGGACATCTCGGCAGTCTCGAACGCTTCTTCGGGCGGCGGCGCAACGCCCATGAGCTCCGCGGCATAGGCGATCACGTCCTGCGGCGGTGCGGGCTCGTCGTCGCAGACGTTCCAGGTGCCGCTGCCCTGGTGATGAACCGCGGCCATGATCGCGCTTGCGATGTCGTCGGTGTGGATGCGGTTGAAGACCTGTCCGGGCTTGACGATGCGCCGAGCCGTTCCGGTGCGCAGCGTCACCAGCGCGTTGCGGCCGGGACCGTAGATGCCTGCAAGCCGCAGGATCGCGACATCGCCGCGCCCCACATCCGTCCAGGCCTGCTCCGCTGCGAGCCGCATGCGTGTGCGGTCGAGGGCGGCCTGCGGCGGCGTGCTCTCGTCCACCCAGCTGCCTGCGTGATCGCCATATACGCCGATCGTGGACAGGTAGATGATCTTGCGCTGACGGCCCGCGGCCAGCACGTCCGCGAAGGCCGCGATTGCGGGATCGCCGCCGCTGCCGGGCGGGACCGATACCAGAAGGACATCGGCGTCGCAGATGCGTTCAACCGTCTCGCGGGCCGGACGGCTCCCGGAAAACGGATGCACCTCGATGCCTGCAAGGTCGTCCCGCTTCGCGGGATCGCGCACCGTGCCGGCGATGTGCGAGAAGGCGCCGCCGAATCTGCGGACGAAATGCCTGGCGCTGTAGCCGAAGCCTAGGATGAAGAGCCGCATGCCGCTCCCGTGCAGGTCGGAGTTCCCGTTCGCGCCCCGGCGCGCCTCCGCTCATAAGGGATTTTTGGGTCCGGCAAAAGATATTGCAATTTTACCCGCCTGCCAGTGCAGGCGATGATCACTCGTCACGGAGACGTCATGCGGGAAGTGTCGATCATGCAGGCCGAAGCGGCCACCATTGAGCCAACCGATGCCAGCGATCTGATCCGGCGCGCGGCCGCGCTGATCTTCGATGTCGATGGCACCCTTGCCGAGACGGAGGAACTGCATCGGCAGGCCTTCAACCACGCCTTTGTTCGCCACGGTCTCGACTGGCATTGGGACCGCGCCGTCTACAAGGACCTGCTGCGGGTGACAGGCGGCAAGGAGCGCATTCGCGCTTACCATGGGAGGCAAGAGATCGCGTCGCCATTATCGGATGCCGACATCGCCGAACTCCACCGCGTCAAGACCGCGCACTACGCCGAACTGATCGAGACGGGCTGTTGCCCGCTGCGGCCGGGCGTAACGGACCTTCTCGCTTCGGCGAAGGCGCGCGGCCAGCGCCTTGCGATCGCGACCACCACCTCACACGGCAACATCGATGCACTGCTGTCGCGGGCGCTGGGAAAGCGCTGGGCCGCGGATTTCGATGCGATCGTTGCCGGTGACGACGTCCGCGACAAGAAGCCTGCGCCGGATGTCTATCTCGAAGTCCTGGCGCGGCTGAAGCTGGAGGCTTCCGCCTGCGTCGCGATCGAGGATTCCGCCAACGGGCTGATCGCGGCGTCGCGGGCGAACATCCCGGTTCTGATCACGCGCAGCATGTTCTTCCGGGACGATGATTTCAGGGCGGCGCGGGCCGTGCTGGACGATCTGTCGGGGCTGGGATGAGGTCGCCGACTAAAAAACTGAAAAACAACCCCATGCACAGTAGAACGGGCGTGCGTCCCTGCCGCCTTCAGTGGACGCGGTGACTCGTTCTATCGTCTTCAGCCTGCTCGACAATCTGCGCAATCGGGCTCGACTGATGGTGAACCAGGCGCCAGTCGTCGCCGACGCGGCGAAAATGGTTGGCCGCGGCCAAGGCGGTGCCGTCGACGATCTCGATGCAGAGCACGCGCGCGCTGTCGCCGTCGACGATGGCCTGCGGTTCGGCGCAGACGATCTGCGGCCGCTCGGGATTTTGCAGGATGTCGCGCCAGCTCCCGATCACGGTGGCCCGCCCGATGATCGCCGGCCAGCCGGGATGGATGCAGGAAATGGCGTCGTCATCCGCCCACATCCGCTCCATGCCGGCGAAGTCGCCCGTTGAAAAGGCGGCGTAGAAGGCCGCGTTCGCGGCGATGACCTTGCTGTCCTTTGCCATGGCTCTCGGGTGGGCCAAGGACAGGCAAAAATCAAGCGAGACTTCCGTCGATTTTGACCGCAGTGCAGCATCGACGTTCGAGATTGCCGTCACGCGGAAACGTGCGTCTCCACTGCCCGCCGCGCGCCATCCTTATAGAGGCGGCCGAGCGCCGCGGTCACGGCCTCGCGCAGGCGCGGCTCGGCACCCAGCGGCCCGAACACCTTCTCGACCCCGAGCAGTGCGGGGGCGAGCCGTTCGGCGACGGGGCCCGCCTCGCGCGCCAGCGCGGCGAACTCGGCGGCCAGCGGATCGCGCACGTCGATGGCGCGGCCCTGCTCGTCGCGGGCGGTGACGTAGCGCATCCAGCCGGCGACCGCGAGCGCATGGGTCGCGATCGGCAGGTCGTTGAGCAGGCGATCCCGCATCGCGCCGAGCAGGCGCTGCGGCAGCTTTTGCGAGCCGTCCATCGCGATCTGCCAGGTGCGGTGATGCAGCGCCGGATTGGCGAAGCGCTTGAGCAGCGAGGCGCGATAGGCGGCGAGATCAGTGCCAGCCGGCATCGTCAGCGTCACCGCGGCCTCTTCCATCACCTGCGCGGCGAGACGCGCGAAATGCGGATCCTGCATGGTATCTGCGATGGTCTCGTAGCCGGCGAGATAGCCGAGATAGGCCAGCGCGGAATGGCTGGCGTTGAGCAGCCGCAGCTTCATCAGCTCGAACGGCTTGACGTCGGTGACGAGCTCGACACCCCCGGCGGCAAGATCGGGCCGGCCCGCTGTGAAGCGGTCCTCGACCACCCATTGCGTGAAGGGCTCGGTCATCACGGGCCAGGCGTCGCGGAAGCCCAGCGCCGATGACACCGCATCGCGGTCGGCATCCGTCGTCTCCGGCACGATGCGGTCGACCATGGTCGAGGGAAACGCCGCGGTATCCGCGATCCACTTGCCGAGATCCTTCGAGCGTAGCGCCGCGAACTGCATCACGATCCGCTGCACGGTGTGGCCGTTGGCGGCGAGGTTGTCGCAGCACAGGACGGTGAAGGGCGCAAGCCCCTGCGCCCTGCGGCGCGCAAGTGCAGCCACGATGAAGCCGGGCGCCGAGCGCGGCGCATCAAAATTGTTCAGATCGTGCACGACGTCCGGGTGCCGCTCGTCGAGATCGCCGGTCTGCGGCGTGTGGCAATAGCCTTTCTCGGTGACGGTGAGCGAGACGATGCGAATGGCGGGATCGGCCATCCGCTCGATCAGCCGCGCCGGGTTCTCGCGTGCGACGACGCTGTCGAGCAGCGCGCCGATGACGCGGTGCTCGGTGCCTTCGGCGGCACGCACGGCAATTGTGTAGAGATGATCCTGCGGGGCGAGGGCGTCGCGCGTATCGGGACTGCGCAGGCTCGCGCCGACGATGCCCCAGGATGCGGTCCCGCTGGCAAGGCAATCGTCGATGACGACGGCCTGATGCGCGCGATGAAAGGCCCCGAGGCCGAGATGCACGATGCCGGGCGTCACGCGCGAACGATCATAGGCCGGGCAGCGGATGCCAGCTGGCAGCCGCTCGAGATTGGCGCGGCCAAGGCGCGTCGAATTAAGGCGCATGGACGTCTCCCCTTTGCTTTGCCGCTGCTTGACATGGCGCCCGTCCTCGGTCAATGCTCCGGTCAATTGGTAAGACCAATTTTCCAAAAATTGGCGGGCCGCCGGGGGCGATGCTTCCCTGCGAGACCCTTTCGGGGAGGCCAGCGTGCCGCTGGAAGCTGTGGAGGCGAGACGGCTCTATCGCCAGGTCGCCGATCAATTGCGAAGCCTGATCGACAGCGGCGAGTACGCGGTCGGCAGCCGCATGCCGACCGAGCGCGAGCTCGCCGAGCAGCTCAAGGTGTCGCGGCCGACGGTGCGCGAAGCCCTGATCGCGCTCGAGGTCGAAGGCCGCCTCCGTATCCGCGTCGGATCCGGCATCTATGTGATCGAGCCGGCGGCCGTTGCGGCGCCCGCAACCGCTTCCGTCATCGAGGGCCCGTTCGAGCTGTTGCGCGCCCGCGAATTCCTGGAAAGCGCGATCGCCGAGCAGGCCGCGCGCGTCGCCACCAAGGACGATCTCGCCCGCATCGACGCGTCCCTTCTCGCGATGGAGAATGTCGAGCATCCCGGCGAAGCCTCGATGGTCCACGACCGCGCGTTCCATGTCGCGATCGCCGGAAGTCTCGGCAATGCCGTTCTGGTGCGCGTGGTCGGCGAGCTGTTCGACCAGCGCCTCAATCCCTATTTCGCGCAGCTTGCGCATTATTTCGAGAACCCGGGCACGTGGCGCACCGCGCTCGACGAGCATCGCGCCGTGCGCGACGCGATCGCCGCGCACGATCCGGACGCCGCGCGCGAGGCGATGCGCAATCACCTGGCACGCTCGCAGGCGCGCTTTGCGCAGAATTTCGGCGCCGTGGCCGCGTCAGGATCGCCCTCGGCACGACCTCCGGCAGCGCCGGCAAAACCAGAACGGGCGCCGAAGAAGCAGGCCGAAAGACAGGCCAAGAAGCAAGCCAAGAAACAAGCCAAGAAACAAGCCACGAGCGGCAACGCGCGGCGGCGATGAGATTGGGCGGCCCGCATTCCATGGAGGCGGGCGAACAAGAAGCAGACTTGAACGATGGAGGAAAAGTCAGTGTTGAAGAAGATGACGATGATGCTCGCGGTGTCGGCCGCGGCAATGTTTGCGACAACCCATGCCGGCATGGCCCAGACCAAGCTCAAATGGGCCCATGTCTACGAGACCTCTGAGCCGTTCCACACCGCTTCGGTCTGGGCCGCGCAGGAGATCGGCAAGCGCACCAACGGGCGTTATACGGTCGATGTCTATCCGGCGTCCCAGCTCGGCAAGGAAGCCGACATCAACCAGGGCCTCTCGCTCGGCTCGGTCGACATCATCATCTCCGGCTCCAGCTTCGCGGCCAAGAGCTTCCCGCCGATCGGCGTGACCTACTATCCCTACACCTTCCGCGATGCCGATCATCTCCTGGCCTACACCAAGAGCGATATCTTCAAGGAACTCGCCAAGGGCTATGAGGACAAGAGCGGCCACCACATCGTCGCCGTGACCTATTACGGCGTGCGCCAGACCTCGTCGAACAAGCCGATCAAGAGCTGCGCCGACCTCAAGGGCCTGAAGATGCGCGTGCCCGACGTTCCGGCCTATCTCGCGATGCCGCGCGCCTGCGGCGCCAACACCGCGCCGATCGCGTTCGCCGAAGTCTATCTCGCGCTGCAGAACGGCACCGTCGAGGCACAGGAGAATCCGCTGACCACGATCGAGGCCAAGAAGTTCTACGAGGTGCAGAAGCACATCGTGCTGACCGGCCACATCGTCGACCACCTCAATACGGTGGTGGCGGGAGCGCTCTGGAAGAAGCTGAGCGACGAAGACAAGAAGATCTTCACCGACGTGGCGCAGGAGGCCGCCGCCAAGGCGACCGCGGAGATCAAGCAGAACGAGGCCAAGCTGGTCGCCTTCTTCAAGGAGAAGGGCCTGACCGTGACCGAGGTCGACAAGAGCGAGTTCCGCGACACCGTGCTGAAGAACGTCGCGTTCGAGACGTTCGGCTATCGCAAGGCGGATTGGGAACGGATTCAGGCGGTCAAGTAATTCACGCCGTCATTCCGGGGCTCGCGAAGCGAGAACCCGGAATCTCGAGGTTCCGGGTTCGACGCTGACGCGTCGCCCCGGAACGACGTTCAGGTCCCTAGGAGTAACCCCATGTCGACCGCCGAAATACACCGGCAGATCACCGCGGACGAGATCGCCCACACCTTCGAGGAGGAGGCGACGCCGAAGGTCGATCTCGGCATCTACGCTTTCGAGGACTGGGTGGCGCTGGCGATCTTCTGGGTGATGGCGCTCGCCGTCTTCCTCCAGTTCTTCACCCGCTACGTCCTCAACGACAGCTATGCCTGGACCGAGGAGATCGCCACCTACTGCCTGATCGGCGTGGTCTTCATCGGCGCCTCGATGTGCGTGCGGCTGTCGCGGCACATCCAGGTCGATCTCATCTACCGCTATCTGCCGCACCTCGTGGCGCGCGGGCTGTCGACGGTCATCGACCTGATCCGGATCGCCTTCTTCGGCTACGCCATCAAGCTGGTCTGGGTCTACATCCAGATCATCGGCGACGAGTCTATGACCACGATCAATCTTCCCAAGGACTACGTCTATTACGCCGTGCTGGCCGGCTTCGTGCTGATGTTCGTGCGCTCGGTGCAGGTGGCGCTGCAACATTTGCGACAGGGATATTCGATCCTCGAACGTCCCGGCGCCTACGACGGCTTTGAAGGGTAAGGTCATGTTGCTGTTGCTTGGTGGTTTTCTCCTCCTGATGCTGCTCGGTGTGCCCGTGGCGATCGCCATGGCCGCGTCGTCGCTGCTCTACATCCTGGTCAGCGGCGTGACGCCCGACGTCACGCTGGCGCAGCGCATGATCGCCGGCGTCGAGAGCTTTCCGCTGCTCGCCGTGCCGTTCTTCATCCTGGCCGGCAACCTCATGAACATCGCCGGCGTGACCGGCCGCATCTACAAGTTCGCGGTCGCGCTGGTCGGCTGGATGCGCGGCGGCCTCGGCCACGTCAACATCATCGGCTCGGTGATCTTCTCCGGCATGTCCGGCACCGCGATCGCGGATGCCGCCGGTCTCGGCACCATCGAGATCAAGGCGATGAAGGACCACGGCTACTCCACCGAGTTCTCGGTCGGCGTCACCGCGGCGTCCGCGACGCTCGGCCCGATCATCCCGCCGTCGCTGCCCTTCGTGATCTACGGCATGATGGCGAACGTCTCGATCGGCGCGCTGTTCCTCGGGGGCGTCATTCCCGGCATCGTCATGACGCTGCTGATGATGGCCACCGTCACCTACTTCGCGCACAAGAACAAATGGGGCAGCGATACGCCGTTCTCCTGGCCGCAGCTCGGTTCGGCCGGGCTCGAGATCGCCATCGTGCTCGCTTTCCCGCTCGCGATCTGGCTGATGGTCGTTGCCGGCATGTCGACCAACATGGCGGTGGTCATCGGGCTCGGCGCGCTGCTCGCGATTGACTGGTACTTCGACTTCTCCGCGGTGATGGCGCTGATGGCGCCAGTGATCCTGATCGGCGGCATGACGCTCGGCTGGTTCACGCCGACCGAAGCCGCGGTCGCCGCCGTGATCTGGTCGCTGTTCCTCGGGCTCGTGCGCTACCGCACCATGACGCTGAAGACGGTGGCGAAGGCGACTTTCGACACCATCGAGACCACGGCCTCGGTGCTGTTCATCGTGACAGCCGCGTCGATCTTCGCCTGGCTGCTGACGGTGTCGCAGGCAGCCCAGATGCTCTCGGACTGGATGCTCAGCATCACCCACAACAAATGGGTGTTCCTGGCGCTTGCCAACGTCCTGATCCTGTTCGTAGGCTGCTTCATCGACACCACGGCGGCGATCACCATCCTGGTGCCGATCCTGTTGCCGATCGTGCTCAAGCTCGGCATCGATCCGATCCATTTCGGCTTGATCATGACGCTGAACCTGATGATCGGCCTGCTGCATCCGCCGCTCGGCATGGTGCTGTTCGTGCTCGCCCGCGTGGCCAAGCTCTCGGTCGAGCGTACGACGGTTGCGATCCTGCCCTGGCTGGTGCCGCTGATGCTCGCGCTGATCGCGATCACCTACATCCCCGAACTGACCCTCTGGCTGCCTAAATACATGGGACTCTCCAAATGACCTCCACTGCTCTCGCCGCAACCCTGTTCGGCCCCGAAGATCTGCGCATGATCGAGCATCCGCTCGATAAGCTCGCATCAGGCATGGTGCGCATCCGCTTCGGCGCCGGCGGCATCTGCGGCTCGGACATGCATTACTTCCGCCACGCGCGAACCGGCGATTTCGTTGTGAAGTCGCCGCTGGTTCTTGGCCACGAGATCTCGGGCGAAGTCGTGGAGATCTCCGGTTCCGCCGCGAACCTCAAGGTCGGTGACCGCGTCGCCGTCAATCCGTCGCGCTGGTGCGGCCATTGCGTCGCCTGCCGCGAGGGCCGGCCGAACCTCTGCGAGAACATCTATTTCATGGGCTCGGCCTCGAAGACGCCGCACATGCAGGGCGGTTTCGCAAACTATTTCGACGCGATCCCCGCGCAGTGCGTGAAGATTCCCGACCACGTGTCCTATCAGGCGGCAGCGCTGGCCGAGCCGCTCGCGGTCTGCCTGCACGCGGTCGCGCGTGCCGGTAATATCGAGGGCAAGCGCGGCATCATCTTCGGCGCCGGCCCGATCGGGCTTCTGACCATGCTCGCCGCGTACCGTGCCGGCATGACCGACGTCACTGTGGCCGACATCGCGCCGGCCCCGCTCGCCTTCGCGACCCGGCTCGGGGCGTCCCACGTCGAGAACGTCTCGGGCGGCGACGAGGGCCTGAAGGCCCAGGCTGCTGCGCGTCCCTACGATGTCGCCTTCGAGGTCTCGGGCACGGCCGCCGGCCTTGCCAGCGCGATCGGCATCATCAGGCGCGGCGGTGTTGTGGTGCAGATCGGCAATCTGCCGGGCGGCCAGATTCCGACGCCGTCGAACGCGGTGATGGCCAAGGAGATCGACCTGCGCGGCTCGTTCCGCTTCGGCTTCGAGTTCATGACCGCGGTGGAACTGATCGGCGCCGGCAGCGTCGACGTGCTGTCGCTCGTCACCGCCGAGCGGCCGCTCTCGACCGCACCCGATGCGCTGCGGCTGGCGCTCGACCGCTCGCAGAGCGTCAAGGTCGTGCTGACCGCGAACTGATCGGAGAGACCCATGATGCTAGAGGGATGGCGCTGGTACGGGCCGGATGATCCGGTCTCGCTCGACGATGTCAGGCAGGCCGGGGCGAGTGATATCGTCTCGGCGCTGCATCAGGTGCCGATCGGGGAGGCCTGGACACGCAAGGCGGTCGAGGAGCGCAAGAACTTCATCGAGAACGGTCAGCCGGGTCGCTCGCCGCTGACCTGGTCGGTGGTGGAATCGATTCCGATCCCCGACGATGTCAAGCGGCTCGGGGGCAAGGCGACGAAGTCGATCGAATCGTGGATCGCGAGCCTGGAGGCGGTGGCCGCCTCCGGCATCAAGATCATCTGCTACAATTTCATGCCGGTCGTCGACTGGTGCCGCACCGATCTGGAATGGGAGCTGCCGAACGGCGCCCGCGCCATGCGCTTCGACCAGGACCGCTTTGCTGCGTTCGAGCTGCACATCCTCAAGCGTCCTGCCGCTGCGCAGGAATATTCGCCGGAGCAGCAGGCGCGCGCCAAAAAGCTGTTCGACCAGATGAGCCAGGCCGACATCGACTACCTCGTCATGGTCATCGCCAGCGCGTTGCCCGGCTCGACCACCGAGCCGATGACCATCCCGCAATTCCGCGACCGGCTGGAAACCTACCGCGATATCACGCCAAAGATCCTGCGGCAGCATCTCGCCGAATTCCTTGCGCGCGTGACGCCGGTGGCCGAGCAGCTCGGGGTGTCGCTGACGCTGCATCCGGACGATCCGCCGCGTCCGTTGTTCGGCCTGCCGCGCATTGCCTCGACCGCCGACGACTATCAGGCGCTGTTCGACGCGGTGCCGTCGAAGGCCAACGGCATCTGCCTGTGCACGGGCTCGCTCGGCGTGCGGGCCGAGAACAACCTGCCTGACATGGCCGAGCGCTTCGGCCCGCGCATTGCATTTGCGCATCTGCGCGCGACCAAGCGCGAGGCCGACGGCCTGTCGTTCTACGAATCCGACCATCTCGATGGCGATGTCGACATGGTCGCGGTGCTGAAGGCGCTGCTGAAGGAGAACGCGCGGCGCGCACCCGACAAGAGAATCGTCTTCCGCCCCGATCACGGCCACCGCATGCTCGACGATCTCGCCGCCACCAAGCGCACCAATCCCGGCTATACTGCGATCGGCCGCCTGCGCGGCCTCGCCGAGCTCCGCGGCGCGATCAGGGCAATCGAGCATCATTGAAAGCGTGATGCGTGTGACTCTTCGCCTCTCCCCGCTTGCGGGGAGAGGCCGGATTGCATCGAAGATGCAATCCGGGTGAGGGGGACTCTCCGCGAGTCCAACTCTCACCGTCCTTGCGGAGACTCCCCCTCACCCCGACCCTCTCCCCGCAAGCGGGGAGAGGGGGCAACTAATAGCACGCGGCCATCGCGCCGAGTTTGGGATAGAGCTTGTCGATCGCGGCGATCTCGCTTTTCATCTGCGCGATGATCCAGTCGCGGATCTCAGTGGCGATGGGGCGCATCGGCCGGTTGCGCGGCGGCAGGAATTCGCAGATACGGCGCGTGGTGGTGAGTGTGTCGGAGGCCGGCACCAGCGCGCCGGTCAAGAGCCAGTGCGAGGCGACCGTCAGCCAGCCCAGCGCGATGCCCTGGCCGAGCAGCGCAGCCTGCATCACGACGGCATAGTCGGTGAAACTCAGCGCCTTGGCCGCGCCGCGGCGCCCGGTGAGAAGCGATGCGTAATCCGCGGCCCAGTCGCCGGGCGTCTCGGCGAGGCGGATGATGGTGTTGCCCTCGGCCGGATCGGTCGCGCCGAGATAGCCGGGGCTGCACATCGGCAGCATCACTTCCTTCATCACCAGCGTGCCGCCGGATGACGGCTCGTCGCGGTCGCGGAAGCGCATGCCGAGATCGACATTCTCCACCGGCCCGCGCAGCGCGCCGGAGATCAGCTGGAAGCGCAGGTCGACCTCAGGAAACTGCCGCTGCAGCTTGTCGATGCGCGGCATCAGCCAATGCGTGGTGAAGGCGGAGGAGACCGACAGCGTCACCGTCTCGGTGCCCTTGCGGCGCCGCTCGATCTCGACGAGGCCGCTCTCGATGCTGCGAAAGCCTTCGAGCACGCGGCGATACAAGAGCTCGCCTTCCTCGGTGAGCACCGCGCGGCCAGCCTTGCGGTCGAACAGGCGGACGCCGAGATGCTCCTCGAACTGTCCGAGCATCCGGCTCACCGCCGGTTGCGTGACGTTCAGTTCGGCGGCTGCCGCGGTGAAACTGCCATTGCGCGCCGCTGCGTCGAAGACGAACAGGGCGTTACTGGAGGGCAGCATCCGGCGCAGCTCGGGCATAACGCCATGTTATGGGCGCGGTGAGAATTTGGCAATTGCCGAGTTTTGCCAAGTCTGGTGTCATTGGCATGACAGCCTAAAGACAGGGGCTTCGAGCGAAGGATTGGTTGCAGTGCACGCTGCAACCAGGAGTGCTCCAACTCCCTGTCTATAAAGCAGGCTTATGGCGCGCAGTGAGGCACGCCGGCTGAGGACATGGCGAGGTCGATCGTTGGACAAACGAGCGGAAAGCGTCGAGATCAGGTCCGCGAGCAAGGCTTACGGCGCGGTTCGCGCCCTCGACGACGTGTCCCTCAATGTCGGCGCCGGTGAGTTCGTCTCGCTGCTCGGCCCCTCCGGTTCCGGCAAGACCACGCTGCTCGGCATTTTGGGCGGCTTCATCCTGCCGACCTCGGGAACCATTCTCTTCGGTGGCCGCGACGTCACTTACATGCCGCCGCACAAGCGCGACATCGGCGTCGTGTTCCAGAACTACGCGCTGTTCCCGCACATGAGCGTCGGCGAGAACGTCGCCTTCCCCTTGCGCGCGCGCCACCTGCCGAAGGCGAGTTGGCCGGACAAGGTGCGCGCCGCGCTGGCGATGGTCGGCCTTGCCGGCTACGAGGAACGCGGCATCGCGCAGCTCTCCGGCGGCCAGCGCCAGCGCGTGGCGCTCGCACGCGCCATGATCTTCGAGCCGCAGCTGATCCTGATGGACGAGCCGCTCTCCGCGCTCGACAAGCAGCTGCGCGAATCCATGCAGATCGAGCTGCGCGCGCTGCACCGGCGCATCGGCGCCACCATCATCTACGTCACCCACGACCAGCGCGAGGCGCTGACCATGAGCGACCGCGTCGCCGTGATGAAGGACGGCCGGCTGATCCAGATCGACGAGCCGGCGCGCCTGCACGACCATCCCGCCGATTCCTTCGTCGCAAGCTTCATCGGCGAGGCGACGATGCTGCCGGTCCGCCGCGTCGATGCCTCCAGCGTCGCGCTCGGCAACGCCCTGTTGCGCAGTGCCCGCGCCATTCCCGACGGCGATGCCTTGATGCTGGCCGTGCACAGCGAGAAGCTGCTGATCGACGACGGCGCGCAGGATGCCGCCTGCAACCGGCTCAGCGGCACCGTCACCGAGATCGTCTACCAGGGCGAAAGCCTGCGCATTTTCCTCGCGCTCGAAGGCGGCATCGCGCTCAGCCTGCGCCAGCCGAGCTACCACCAGGCCTACAGCCGCATCCCGCCGCTCGGCGGCAACCTCACCGTCACCCTCCACCCCGAGGACACCATCGTCGTCCCCAGGGTGGGAGACTGAATCCAGCCTAGTCCAACCCGAGAGAAGAAACGCAAATGTCGTCCCCAGCCTCGTTCAGCAATTTCAAGGTTCTCACCTTCGACGTCGTCGGCACCTTGATCGATTTCGAGACCGGCGTGCTTTCCGCGGTGCGCAGGATTTCGGGCAAGACGCCGGCCGAGCTCAGCGACGACAAGATCTTCGAATCCTACAAGCGCGGCCGCGACAAGCATTATGAGCGCTCCAGCGAGGTGATGTTCCACGTCTACCGCCATCTCGCCAAGGAGCTCGGGCTGCCGGCGGACGATGCGTCCTGCGACGTGTTCCAGCTCGCCGTGCTGCGCTGGGGGCCGTTCCCGGACTCGGTCGAGGCCTTGAAGCGTCTGCGCACGAAATTCCGTCTGGTTGCGATGACCAATGCGGACCGCGTCGCGCTCTCGTGTTACGCGCACGCGCTCGGCAATCCCTTCGACGACACCGTCTGCGCCGATGACACCGGCGTTGCCAAGCCGAACCCGGAATTCTTCGCCTACAACAAGGGCCGCCAGTCCGCCTTCGGCTACAAGCAGTCCGACATCCTCCACGTCGCGCAGAGCCAGTACCACGACATCGGGATCGCGCGGAAGCTCGGCTACAAGGTGTGCTGGATCGAGCGCCGCCAGGGCATCGCCGGTTTCGGTGGCACGCCGGCGGTGGAGACGCTGACCAAGCCGGACTTCCATTATCCGACGCTGAAGGCGCTCGCCGACGCTGCGATCGGGCCGGCGGCGTAACTCATGAGCGCGGGCATGACACGAGACTGGAGCGCGCTGCCATCGGCCAATTCGCTGTGGGAAGCCACGGCGGAAGCGGCGCGCGCGTTTCCGGTCCTGTCGGGCGAGCTGCAGGCGGACGTGGTGATCATCGGTGCGGGCTATACCGGCCTGTCCGCAGCGCACCACATCGCCAAAAGCGGGCTCGCCCCTGTCGTGCTCGAGGCCAACCGCCCCGGCTGGGGCGCGAGCGGGCGCAACGGCGGGGTGATCACCGCGAAATTCCGCCTGTCGTTTCGCGAGATCGACGCCGTGCACGGCCGCGCCATGGCGCGGCGCATGTACGAGATCGCGCATGAATCGACTGACATCGTCGAGGAGCTGGTGTCCGAGTTCGGCATCACCAGCGCCGCGTTGACGCGCGCAGGCCAGGTCAAGGCCGCGCACAACGAGACGACCTTGAGGGCCGCGATCGACGAAGCCAATTGGATGACGCGCGAGATGGGCGATGTGGAGGTCCGCATCCTCGACAAGCGCGGGGTGCGCGAGGAGACCGGCTCGGACATCTTCGTCGGTGGCGTGCTCAATCCCGGCTCGGGCGGTATTCATCCGCTGAACTATCTGCGCGGCCTCGCCGACGGCGTGGCGCGCCGCGGTGTCTCCATTTTCCAGGAATCGCCGGTGCTCAAGCTGAGGCGAGAGCAGGGCGGCATCGTCGCGGAGACGCCGCAGGGCGCGGTGCGGGCGAAGCAGGCGATCATCGCCACCAACAGCTACTCGGACCTCACCGGCGCCACCGCGCAGATGCAGCGCACGCTGATCCCGTTCCGCAGCGCCATGGTCGCAACGGAAAAACTGCCGCGCAATCTCGCCGGAAAGCTGATGCCGACCGGGCGCACCTATACCGAGACCAAGCGCATGATGCGCTGGTTCCGCATGGTCGACAACCGCGTCATCTTTGGCGGCCGCGGCGCGTTCGGCAAAGAGGACTCCGAAGCCGCGTTCGACGCCTTGCGCAAGGCGATGGTCGGCATCTTCCCTGATCTCACCGAGGTGCCGCTCGCCTACAAATGGTCGGGCCTCGTCGCCATGACGCTGGACTCGGTGCCGCATATCGGCCGGCTCGACGACCGCACGCTGTTCTCGATGGGCTACAACGGCGCCGGCGTTGCGATGTCGAGCCTGATGGGGCGCTATCTCGCCGCCTTCGTGCGCGGCGAGGCGCCCGACGTCGGCCTGCTCGACGCGCGGCGGATGAAGGCGATTCCGTTCTATCCGCTGCGCGAGCCCGCCGTGCGCATGGTCGCCGGCTGGTACCAGTTTCTCGATGCGATCGGTCAGTGAGATCTCTTTGGCGATGGAGGAGGCGAGGATGACGACGAAACAGAATTCTGCATTGGGCTACGCCCTGTTGGGCGCGATCGCGTTTGGCGGCACGGCGGCCAGCGCGGCCGAGCAGATCACCTTCGTTTCGCAAGGCGGCGCCTATCAGCAGGCGCAGACGGTGGCGATTCTCGATCCTTCCGCCAAGAAGCTCGGCATCACCATCAACCAGGACTCCATTCCCGATGCCTGGCCCGCGATCAAGACCCAGGTCGGCAGCGGCAAGCCGATCTGGGATGTCGTCGACACCCCGACGGGCTATTGCCTGCGCGGCGGCGAGCAGGGGCTGATCGAGAAGCTCGACTTCTCGAAAATCCCGAACGCCGCGGCGATGCCGGAGGCCTATCGCAGCCCCTATTCGGTATCCTACGAGTTCTATTCCAGCGTGCTGGCCTTTAGCCAAAAGACCTTCCCGAAGGACGCGCCGAACAGCTGGATCGATTTCTGGGACGTCAAGAAATTCCCCGGCCGCCGCGCGCTACGCAATCACCCGATCGCCACGCTGGAAGCCGCGCTGATGGCCGACGGCGTCGCGCCCGACAAGCTTTATCCGCTCGACGTCGACCGTGCCTTCAAGAAACTGGAAGAGATCAAGCCGCACATTACGGTGTGGTGGACGTCGGGCGCGCAGTCGGCGCAGCTTCTCAATGACGGCGAAGTCGACATGGAGATGGCCTGGAACGGCCGCGTCAGCGCGGTGGCCAAGGAAGGCGCAAAGGTGTCCTTCACCTACAACCAGGGCATCCTTCAGAGCACCTCGCTCTGCATCCTCAAGGGGGCGCCGAATCTCGAGACGGCGGTGAAATTCCTCAACGAGGCCGTCGATCCCGTGCACCAGGCCAATCTGCCGCTGCATATCGACTACGGCCCGGGCAATCCCAAGGCGTTCGAGACCAACGTGATCAAGGCCGAGCGCGCGGCGCAACTGCCGAGCGAGCCGGCCAACGCGGCCAAGCAGGCGCTGATGTCCTACGCCTGGTGGTCGTCGCCGGCCGGCGAGGCCGCTGAAAAGCGCTGGGCGTCGTTCATGCAGAAGTAGACGTAGAGCTAAGCGAAGCGAGGCAGCGTTGACGATGTCAGTGCCAGATCCCTCCCAAAAGCATCAGCGCCGCGAGCACGGCCTGATGCTGGCATTGGTGTCGCCGGCGCTGCTGGTGATCCTGGCTCTGATCGTGCTGCCGGTCGGCTGGCTGGCCTGGCAGTCGATCTACCATGACGGCTTCACGCTGGAGAACTATCGCCGCGTCTTCACCGAAGACATCTACTGGCGCAGCTTTGCGCTGACCTTCGAGATCAGCCTCGCGGTCACATTGATCGCGCTGCTCCTCGGCTATCCCGTGGCGTATCTCGCCAATGCCGTGCCGAAAGGCTGGAGCATCCTCATCCTGTCGCTGGTCGTGCTGCCGTTCTGGACCAGTGTGCTGGTCCGTGCCTATGCGTGGCTGGCGCTGCTCCAGCGCACCGGCGTGATCAACCAGCTTTTGCGTTATCTCGATGTGATCTCCGAGCCGCTCGCGCTGGTCCACAACACCTTCGGCACGGTGGTGGCGACCGTGCACATCCTGCTGCCGTTCATGGTGTTGCCGCTCTACGCCACCATGCAGAAGATCCCCGGCGACCTCATGCAGGCCGGCGCCAGCCTGGGGGCCAGCCCGTCGCTCACCTTCGTCCGCGTCTTCCTGCCGCTGTCGCTGCCGGGCGTGCTCGCGGGCTGCACCATGGTGTTCGTGCTCTGCCTCGGCTTCTACATCACGCCGGAATTGCTCGGCGGCGGCCGCACGGTGATGGTGTCGATGCTGGTGAGCCGCAATGTCGAACTCTACAACCAGTTCGGCGCGGCCAGTGCGGTCGCGGTGGTGCTGCTCGTCAGCGTGCTCCTGATCTTCCTCGTCGTCAGCCGCTTCATTTCGCTCGATCGCATATTGGGGCAGAAATGACGCGCTTGTCCCCCGCCCGGATCGTCCTCTACGTGATCAGCGCGCTGGTGCTGGTCTATCTGATCCTGCCGGTGCTGATCATCGCGCCGATCTCCTTCTCCAGCGCGCGCTTTTTGACCTTCCCGCCGCCGTCCTTCTCGCTGCGCTGGTACCAGCAATATTTCGCCAACCCGGCCTGGATGCAGGCGACGCGGGTGACGCTGACGGTCGCGTTTTTCACCGTGGTCATCGCAACGCCGCTCGGGGTTGCCGCCGCCTATGCCATCAGCCAGTCGAAGCTGCGCATCATGCGGATCATCCACATGGCGCTGCTGCTGCCGCTGGTGGTGCCGATCATCATCACCGCCGTCGGCATCTTCTTCGTCTATGCCAAGGTCGGCCTGGTCGCGACCCTGCCGGGCCTCGTGCTGGCGAACGTGATGCTGGGCCTGCCATATGTCGTCATTTCCGTGCTCGCGGGGCTCCAGAGCTTCGATCCGGCGCAGGAGATGGTGGCGCGCAGCCTCGGCATGAACCGCCTGCGCAGCTTCTTCGCGGTGACGCTGCCGCAGATCATGTCCAGCGTGGTCGCCGGCGGCATCTTCGCCTTCATCTCGGCGATGGACGAGACCATCGTCGCGCTGTTCATCTCCGGCGGCCAATACCAGCCGCTGACCAAGCGCATGTTCACCGCGCTCCGCGACGAGATCGACCCGACGATTGCCGCGATCTCGACGCTGATGACGGCGGCCTCCTTCATGCTGGTGCTGCTGGCGAGCACGCGGCAGAAGCGGAGTGGGTGAGGGGGCTGCTGCTCCGCTCTCGGTGTCATCACCCGCGAAGGCGGGTGATCCAGTATTCCAGAGACGTAGTGATTCCTCGATAGGCTGCAGCGTACTGGATGCCCCGGTCAAGCCGGGGCATGACAGCGCGTGTGTGGAGGTCGCTAGGCCTTCGCCGCCAGCCACGCCAAAATCATCTCCACGATCTGCGTCCGGCTCTTCGCCAGCACCCTGGGCTCGCTGAGGTCGCGGTCGAACAGGGCGCCGAAGGTGTGGCGGTTGGCGACGCGGAAGAAGCAGTAGGAGCTGATGGCCAGGTGCAGGTCGATGGCGTCGACGTCGTCGCGGAAGACGCCCTCGGTGCGGCCGCGCCTGAGGATGCCGTCGAGCGTCGCGATCACGCTGGCGTTGAGCTGGCGCAGTTGCAGGTTCTGCTTCAGGTGCTTGCCGTGGTGGATGTTCTCGATCGAGACGAGGCGGATGAAGTTCGGATTGCGCTCGTCATGGTCGAAGGTCGCCTCGATCAGCCGGCGCAATCCCTCGCGCGCGTCGCAGCTTTCGATGTCGAGCTGATCCTCGAGCGCGCGGATGCTGCGATAGGCCTCCTCCAGCACCGCGAGGTAGAGCTGCTCCTTGCCGCCGAAGTAGTAATAGATCATCCGCTTCGACGTGCGCGTTCGCGCGGCGATCGCATCGACGCGGGCGCCGGAATAGCCCTCCGAGGCGAATTCGGCCATCGCCACTTCGAGGATGTCGCGCTTGGTGCGCTCGGGGTCGTTGGTGCGCTTCGATGGGGGCGGCATGCGCTCGAGCATCACTGTTTCTCCCGCCAGTTTCCATGGAAACCGGGGGCGCGGCAACCCGAACGACGAATGTGTCAGAACTGCACTTCGCCGGGAATGTCGTCCGCGCCGAGACCGACGGCTTCAAAACCCTTCAACATCCATTCGCGGGTCTGGCCCAGCGAGCGGTTGTAGTCGGCCCAGGCGCTGAGAAAGTCCTTGTAGCGCCGGTCGCTTTCGGCGCGGATGCCCATGTTGGTCGGTAGTGTGAGCAGCGGACGTGGCACCGCGAGCTCACCGAGCGTCGGGTTCTTCTTCAAGGTCGCGACCGAAAGCACCGCCAGCGAAATGTTGCAGTCCGCGCGTCCGGTGGCGACGGCGAGGATCGCCTCGTTGCGCTCCTTGAAGCCGAGGATCGTCGCCTTCGGGCAATAGCGGCGCGCGATCGTCTCGTGGGTCGAGCCGATGTCGACGGCGATCTTGACCTCGGGCTTGTTCAGCTCCGCCCAGGTTTGCGGCTTGGCAAAACCCTTCTTGGTGATGACGGTGAAGGAGTGCACCAGGATGGGGGTGGAAAAGTCGATGACCAGTGAGCGCTCCGGTGTCGGGTTCACGGCGAAGGCAAGGTCGATCTTCTCGGCCTGGAGATCCAGGATCTGGTTGCCCCAGGTCGATTCCAGCGTCTCGACCTTGGCACCGAGCTTGCCGGCGATGTCGTTCGCCATGTCGATGCAGGCGCCCGACCATTGATTGGTGGCGAGGTCCTTGTGGAAGTAGGGATCCTGGCCGGCGATGACGGCGATCCGCAGCACACCGCTCTTCTTGATCCGTTCGAGCGTCGAGCCCGGCGCGGTGTCGGCCTTGGCCGAACCGGTTGCGGCGATCGCAGCTCCAGCGAGGGCGACAGTGGTGAGTGCATCCCTGCGATTCATGGCAGTTCTCCTGGGCAGTCGCTTCTGGACATTCGAACCCGGCGTCTGGACTATTTCTGTATTCAGACTAAAATGCAATACGGTATTTCAAACTGGACAGGAAAGACAGGCCCGTGCGCGCGCTCTTCGTCGATGCCAATGACACCCTTGCCGCGGTCACCGAGAAACTGCTGCGCGCGGACGGCCTTCCGGTCGGCATCAATCGCAACCCCGCGATCACTCCCGACGACCTGCCAGGCCTTCTTGACGGCGTCGAGATCATGATCGTCGACCATACCGCGGTGCCGACGGCGATTGCCGCGAAATGTCCTGCCTTGAAGCACGTCGTCTTCCTCGGCACCGGCGCGCGCAGCTACGTGAATCCGGAAGAGCTCGGCCAGCGCGGCATCTCCGTTCACACCATCAAGGGCTATGGCGACACGGCCGTCGCCGAATGCGCGATCGCCCTGATGTGGGCCTCGGCAAAGAGCTTCGGAGAGATGGATCGCGGCATGCGTGAGGGCAATTGGCTGCGCCGCGACGCGCTGCAGCTCACCGGCAAGACGCTCGGCCTGATCGGCTTCGGCGGCATCGCGGCGGAAGCCGCGCGCATGGCGCTTGGCTGCGGCATGAAGGTGATCGCCTGGAACAGATCGCCGAAGACGCATGCCGGCGTCGAATTCGTCTCCCTGGAGAAGCTTCTCGCGGACAGCCACGTCGTCTCGCTGCATCTGCTTCTCAACGACGAGACCAAGGGGTTTCTGTCGCGCGAGCGCATCGCGCAGATGCGTCCCGGCGCCATCCTGATCAACACGGCGCGCGGCGCCGTGGTCGACGAGGACGCGATGTGTGATGCGCTACGCTCCGGCCACATCGCCCATGCCGGCCTCGACGTCTTCACCGTCGAGCCGCTGCCCCCGGGCCATCCGCTGACGAAGCTGCCGAACGTGACGCTATCGGCGCATTCGGCGTTCCGCACGCCGGAGGCGAGTGACAACCTGATCGGCGCGGCGCTCGATCACTGCCGCCGCATCATGGCGAATGGGCGGTAGTGCAAACAGCAGGGGCGGGCATGACGCCTGCGCAGGGAGCGGGAAGCCTTTCGATCTTGCACCTCCTGTTGGCCTGTCCTACGCCACCTCCGAACGAAATTTTCGCGAGGCGCTCGAGCGCATCGCCAAAGCCTGCAGGGAGCCGTCATGACCATTCGTAACACCCGCACCGGGGGCCAGATCCTGATCGATCAGCTCGTCGCCCAGGGCGTCGAGCGCGTCACCTGTGTGCCGGGCGAGAGCTATCTGGCGGCGCTCGACGCGCTGCATGACAGCCCGATCGACGTCATGATCTGCCGCGCCGAAGGTGGCGCCGCGATGATGGCAGAGGCCTATGGCAAGCTCACGGGCCGCCCGGGCGTCTGCTTCGTCACCCGCGGCCCCGGCGCGACCAATGCCAGCCATGGCGTCCACATCGCGATGCAGGATTCGACGCCGATGATCCTGTTCGTCGGCCAGGTCGACACCGGCATGCGCGAGCGCGAGGCGTTCCAGGAGCTCGACTACAAGGCGGTGTTCGGCACCATGGCGAAATGGGCGGTCGAGATCGATCGCCCCGACCGCATTCCGGAGCTGGTCGCGCGCGCCTTCCGTGTCGCCATGCAGGGCCGTCCGGGTCCCGTGGTGATCTCGCTGCCGGAGAACATGCTGACCGAGACCGCCGCCGTCGCCGATGCCATGCGCATCGAGCCGGCGGTGAGCTGGCCCGCGCCCGCGGACATCGAACGCGCCGGTGCGATGCTTGCGAGCGCCAAGGCGCCGCTGGTCATTCTCGGTGGCTCGCGCTGGACCGATGAGGCGACCAGGAGCATCGCGCGCTTTGCCGAGCGGTTCGACCTGCCGGTGGCGACCTCGTTCCGCCGGGCCTCGCTGATCGACGCCGACCATTCGCATTACGCCGGCGATCTCGGCATCGGGCCGAGCCCGGGCCTGAAGGCGCGCATCGATGGCGCCGATGTCGTTCTGCTGATCGGCGGCCGCATGTCGGAGATGCCGTCCTCGTCCTACACGCTGCTCGACATTCCCACCCCGCAGCAGAAGCTGATCCATGTGCATCCGGGCTCCGAGGAGCTCGGCCGCGTCTACCAGCCGGCGCTCGCGATCCAGGCGACGCCCGCCGCGTTCGCCGCCGCGGTCGAGACGCTGAAGCCCTCCGGCGCGGTGGCCTGGAAGGGCGAGGCCGCCAAGGCGCATGCCGATTACCTCGCCTGGACCGAGAAGGCGCGCGAGCTGCCGGGCGCGTTCCAGTACGGCCAGGTCATGACCTGGCTGCGCGACCGGCTGCCAAAGGACGCGATCGTCTGCAACGGTGCCGGCAACTATGCCGGCTGGATCCATCGCCACCATCGCTTTCACAGCTTTGCGTCCCAGCTCGCCCCGACCTCGGGCTCGATGGGGTATGGCGTGCCGGCGGCTGTGCTCGCGAAGCGCCAATATCCGGATCGCACCGTCATTGCCTTTGCCGGCGACGGCTGCTTCCTGATGAACGGCCAGGAATTCGCGACCGCCGTGCAGTACGACGCGCCGCTCGTCGTCATCGTCGTCGACAATTCGCAATACGGCACCATCCGCATGCACCAGGAGCGCGACTATCCCGGCCGCGTCGTCGGCACCCAACTCAAGAACCCGGACTTTGCGATGTACGCCAAGGCGTTCGGCGGCCATGGCGAACGTGTCGAGCGCACCGAGGAGTTTGCGCCGGCATTCGAACGCGCACTGGCGTCGGGCAAGCCGTCGATCCTCCATTGCATCATCGATCCGCGCGCGATCTCGGTCGGCAAGGATTTTGTGCCGTCGGTGAAGGCGTAAGCGATGCCCGAAGGCCGCCACGTCGCCATCATCGGAGCCGGCGCGGTCGGCGTGATCAGCGCCATCGAGGCGCTGCGCGAGGGCCACCGCGTCACGCTGATTGATCCGGGCGAGCCCGGTGGCGAACAGGCGGCGAGCTACGGCAATGCCGGCTGGCTCTCCTCGCATTCGGTGATCCCGCCGGCCGAGCCTGGCATCTGGAAGAAGGTGCCGTTCTATCTGATGGATCCGCTCGGCCCGCTCGCGATCCGCTGGTCGTATCTGCCGACGGC
This sequence comes from Bradyrhizobium sp. WSM2254, assembly GCF_000472645.1. Lineage (NCBI taxonomy): Bacteria > Pseudomonadati > Pseudomonadota > Alphaproteobacteria > Hyphomicrobiales > Nitrobacteraceae > Bradyrhizobium > Bradyrhizobium sp. WSM2254. The sequence continues at coordinate 102,804 of NZ_AXAB01000032.1, forward strand.
CCTGCCCTGGCTGATCAAGTACCTGCTCTCGGGCTGGACCGAGGCGCGCGTCGAGAAGACCGCCTTCGCGCTACGCGATCTCCTGAAGGATGCACCGCTGCTGCACAGGAAGCTCGCGGAGGAGGCCGGCGTTCCAGAGCTGATCGAGCGCAACGGCGTGATGCATGCCTTTCCGTCGCGCGGCAATTTCGACAACGATCTCGGCTGGCGCCTGCGCAAGCGAGTTGGCGTCGAGTGGCTGGAGCTCAACGCCGACGAGATGCGGCAACGTGAGCCGGACCTGCATCCGCGCTACACCTTCGGCGTGGTGGTGGAAGAGGCCGGGCGCTGCCGCGATCCCGGCGCTTACGTTGCGGCACTGGCCAATCACGCGCTGGCAAGCGGTGCCAAGCTCGTGCGTGCCAAGGCGACGGGGCTGAAGCTTTCCGGCGACAAGCTCGTGGCTGTTCTCACCGAGACTGGTGAGATTGCTTGCGATGCAGCGGTGGTCGCCGCCGGCGCCCGATCGAAGCAGCTCACCGCGTCCGTCGGCGATCCGCTGCCGTTGGAAACCGAGCGCGGCTATCACGTCATGATCGAGAATCCGGAATCGGGTCCGCGCAGCTCGATCATGGCATCGGATGCCAAGATGGTGGTGAACTGGACCGACAAGGGCCTGCGCGCCGCCGGCACCGTCGAGATCGCCGGCCTCGAGGCCGCGCCGAACTGGAAGCGCGCCGAGATCCTGCGCGACCATCTCTTCAGCATGTTCCCGAAACTTCCGAGGGACATTCCGGCCTCGCGCATCAAGACCTGGTTCGGTCATCGGCCCAGCATGCCGGACGGACGTCCCTGCATCGGTTACGCGCGCGTCTCGCGCGACATCGTCTATGCCTTCGGCCACGGCCATGTCGGCCTGGTCGGCTCGGCCCGCACCGGCCGTCTCGTCGCCCAGCTTCTGAGCGGCAAGCAGCCCGAGATTCCGCTTGCGCCGTTCTCGCCCACCCGCTTCCTCTGAGGTCGCACCATGACCAGTTCTGCCAGCTCGTCCTCCCGCATCGCCCGTGGCGGCAAGGCCATCTATGGCGCGCCGCTCGGCATCCTGATGCTGGAGGCGCGCTTTCCCCGCATTCCCGGTGACATGGGCAACGGCTCGACCTGGCCATTCCCGGTGCTCTATCGCGTGGTGAGCGGCGCCTCGCCGGAGAAGGTGGTGCTGAAGGGCGCGGCCGGCCTGCTGCCTGACTTCATCGATGCGGCGAAGGATCTGGTGCGGCTTGGCGCGGAAGCCATCACCACCAATTGCGGTTTCCTCTCGTTGTTTCAGAGGGAGATCGCGGCGGCCGTCGGCGTGCCGGTTGCGACCTCATCGCTGATGCAGGTGCCGTGGGTGCAGGCGACCTTGCCGCCCGGCAAGCGCGTCGGCCTCGTCACGGTGTCGGGCTCGACCCTGACGCCGGCCCATCTCGAAGGCGCCGGCGTGCCGCTCGACACGCCGCTGGTCGGCACCGAGAACGGCAAGGAATTCTTCCGCGTCCTGATCAAGGCCGAGAAGGACGACATGGACGTCGGCTTGGCCGAGCGCGACGTGGTCGAGGCGGGCAAGCAGCTCGTCGCAAAGAACCCCGACGTCGGCGCCATCGTGCTCGAATGCACCAACATGCCGCCTTACGCGGCGGCGCTGCAGGCCGAGGTCGGGCTGCCGGTCTACGATATCTATTCCATGATCACCTGGTTTCATGCTGGACTGCGCCCGCGCGTCTTTGCCTGATTCCAGGTGTCGCAAAGCTCTGAACAAGCTCTGCCAAGCTGTCCTTTGCATTGCAATCATCTTCACGGCCCCGGTATATTGGGCTGTGTTCGGGCATGAATGCAGCTTATGAAGAGCAACGTGGAACTGGCTTCCGATAGCATCGTCGATCGCGTCTATGAACAGCTCAAGGCGATGGCCGTGAGCTACGAGTTCAAGCCGGGCGAACGACTCAACGAAGGCGAGCTGGCAAAACGTCTCGGCGTCAGCCGCACGCCGCTGCGCGAGGCGCTCAACCGTCTCAACACCGAAGGCTTCCTGCGCTTCACGCCGGGCAAGGGCTTCTTCTGCCGCGAGCTCGACGCGCACGAGATCTTCGATCTCTACGAGCTGCGCAAGTCGATCGAGGTCGCCTCGGTCCGTCTCGCTGTCAAGCGTGCCAAAGATGAAGACATCGACGCGCTCTTGAAATTCCTCGAAGCGACCGGTCCCGATCCCGGCGAGCGCTCCTCGGTCGAGCTCGTCGAGCTGGACGAGACCTTTCACGAGCGGCTGATGGCGATGTCGAACAACGCCGAGATGCTGCGCGTGCTGCGCAACGTCAACGCCCGCATCCGCTTCGTGCGCTGGATCGACATGGACCGCGTCAACCGCTCCAACACGCAGGCCGAGCACCGCGCCGTCGTCGAAGGGTTGAAGGCGCGCAATGAGGAGGCTTGCGTCTCCGTGCTGGAAAAGCACATCGACCGCCGCCTCGACCGCATCACGTCCGCGATCAAGGAAGGCTACGCGCAGATCTACATGCCGGCCGCGAGGTCGGCGGCGAACTAGATTATCAGCCTGAGCGACGGTGCTTCTTCCCTTCTCCCTTTGTGGGCCTGTTGCGTAATTCGTCAATTGTGATTCCCTAGGGCAAAGCCTTGGAGGGTAGCGATGGCGGTTAAGCAGACGGGACAGCCGAGCTTTGTGGAAGCGCTGATGCCGAAGGGGGCCGGCGCCAATGCGGCGCTGGATCGGCTGGCTGGCCTGGTCAAGTGGTACCGGTTCGAGAAGCTGATCGGCCATTTGCGGGATGAGGAGAGTCCCGGTCGGCCAGGCTATCCGGTGCTGGT
>NZ_AXAB01000033.1:0-103066 GCF_000472645.1 Bradyrhizobium sp. WSM2254
TCGACGGAGCCGGAAACCTGCTGGCGAGACGAACCTGTCAGCGCCGTTCGTCCGCACGAAGCCTTGGGGCTCACGGAGAGCAATCCGCCCTGCCCCACGCCTCTCGTGCCCGACGCTGCCGCGTCCACCGCAAGCCCGGCTCGCGAAAATGACGACCACATGATCGCCCCTCAAGGATGAGCCGGGATGGGCGACACATACGACAAATCCGAATTTCGGTAAAGTGGAATATATTTGCAAGAGGGGATTGACGGGGCGGCGAGACAGGGCCGGCGTTTTGCCCGACGGGCGAGCCCTGGGGCCTGCGCCTCCGCTTGCAGCGTTCCTTGCAGCGTTCCTTGCAGCGTTCGGGGAACTGCTGCGACAAATCGTGCACATCAGGACATAAAGTCGCGGCAATCGTCGGGCTTGTCGATCGCGCCCTCCTTGCCCCCTGCTTCCCGGAGTTCTCATGATTTCTGCCGACCGGCCGGCGACACGGCTTGCGACGCGACTTGCCTTCCTCGTCGCGGGCTTCGGCATCGCGTGCTGGGCGCCGCTGGTGCCGTTTGCGAAGGCGCGGCTCGGCGTCGACGACGGCGTTCTCGGCCTGCTGCTGCTCAGCCTCGGCATCGGCTCGGTCGTCGCAATGCTTCTGACCGGAATCATGAGCGCGCGCTACGGCAGCAGGCCGATCATCATCGCCGGCGGGCTCGGTCTCGCCCTGGTCTTGCCGCTGCTGGCCATCGCGAGCTCGCCGGCAGCGCTGGCGCTGGCACTTTTCGGCTTCGGCGCCGCGCTCGGCTCCATCGACGTCGCCATGAACATCCACGCGGTGGAGGTGGAGCGCGCGGCGAGACGTCCGCTGATGTCCGGCTTCCATGCGCTGTTCAGTATCGGCGGCTTCGCCGGATCCGCGCTGATGACCGCGCTGCTCTCCTTGCAGTTCGGCGCCCTCGCCTGCACGCTGATCTGCTCCGTCCTGATGCTGATTGCGATGCTGGTCGCCTGGCCGCGCCTGCTCCGCTCCGTGCAGGTGCAGGACGGGCCGCTGTTCGTGCTGCCGCACGGCTCCGTGCTTCTGCTCGCGCTGCTCGGCGCCATCACGTTCCTGGTCGAAGGCGCGGTGCTCGATTGGGGCGCATTGCTGATCATCGGTGCGGGCCTCGTCTCCGAGTCGCAAGGCGGGATCGGCTATATCGTGTTCTCGATCGCGATGACGATGGGGCGGCTCGGCGGCGACGCCGTGGTTGCGCGCATCGGGGATCGCACGACCCTGTTCTGGGGGAGCATCATTGCGGTTGTGGGCTTCGCGGTGTTGCTCACCGCTCCGGTTGCGGCGGTCGCCATAGCCGGCTTCCTGCTCATCGGCCTCGGCGCCTCGAACCTCGTGCCGGTGCTGTTCCGCCGGGCAGCCCGGCAGACGGTGATGCCCACCGGGCTCGCCGTCGCGGCGATCACGACCGCAGGCTACGCCGGCATCCTCGTTGGTCCCGCCGGCGTCGGCTTCGTCGCACGTATCGGCGGATTGCCGACGGCGTTCTGGCTTCTGGCTGTGCTGATGGGACTCGTGACGCTGTCGGCGCGCATCGTCACGCGCCCCGCGACGTGACTAAAGCGCGATGAGATTGGGATGAATCGTCATCGCGCTTTAGGTTATTGTTTGAGCATGATCTTTTCGGAAAACCGCTTCACACTTTTCCGGATCATGCTCTAGTCTCAAAACCTCTCCAGCCCGATCGATTTGATCATGCGCGCCAGGCTCGCCGAAGTCGCCGCGACAAGGCGCTGGAATTCGGCCGGATTCGAGTCGCTGTCTGGCTCCATGCCCTCGGCACGGTAATTGGCCTGCATCGCCTTGTCGGCCATGGCAATGCGCGTCGCCTGCGCGATCCGGTCGATGATCGCATCGTCGGTCTGCCGGGGCGCGAACAGGCCGAACCAGCCGTCATAGCGGAGGCCCGGCATACCGGATTCGATGGCGGTCGGAATATCAGGGGCCACGCTCAGCCGCTTCTCGGTGGCGACCGCGATCATCCGGATCTTGCTGGCCTCGCTCCACTGCTGCAATTGCACCGACATCACGGCAATGATGAAGGGGATCTGGCCGGCGAGGAGGTCGTTGCTGGCCTGCGCGATGCCCCGATACGGGACATGGACGATGTCCAGCCCGCCCGCCTGCTGCTTGAAGGCTTCGCCGACGAGATGATTTCCGCTGCCGATACCGGGTGTCCCGTAGGACAGCTTTCCCGGATTGGCTTTCGCGTAGGCAACCAGCTCACCCAGATTTGTGACGGGCACCGACGGATGGACAACGAAAACAAGCGCGCTGGTGATGAGGCGGCAGATGGCGCGGAAATCGTCCATCGCATAGGACGGATTTTGCGATAGCAGCGGAATGGCCGCCTGCGTGCTGTCGTTTCCAAGCAGCAGGGAGTAGCCGTCGGGCTTCTCGCGCGCGACCGCCGCCGTCCCGATCGCGCCGCCCGCACCGGTGATGTTTTCGATGAAGACTGGTCCGAGCAGCGACGACATCTTGTCTGCCCAGGGACGACCGATCTGATCGCCCGATCCGCCAGCCCCGTACGGGATCACCAGGCGAATGGGACGTGATGGATAGTCGGCAGTGTGTCCGCTGCACGGAATCGCCGCCAGCGCCGCTGCGCCCGATAACGCATGGACGAATCGTCGCCGCGAGAAGGAAGGCATGTCCGAATTCCGGAAGTCGGTAGTCATTGTCGAGGCGGGACCGGCTCGCGGACCAACCAATCGCAGCAATCCGCCACCGGCGTCAATGCTCCGCCCGGACAAGTCCCGGCACGGTCGCCATGGCGTGGCCACCTAACCCCTTACGTTCCAAGTCTTATTTTCGGCGAGCCGGTGACGATCCAAGCGATCTGCGCAGATCTGCCAGCCATGCTGCTTTCGGACAGTTTACTGTACGCTTCGTTCTGCTAGACCAAAAAGTAATACCTTTTGACTCCCGTGGCGGGGACGATGGCGCGTGCCAGAGCATAACGAAGACTCGGCCATTTCGTTTGGGCCATTTCGGCTGTTCCCAAAGTCCCGGCTCTTGGAGAAGGAGGGCTCGCCCCTTCATGTCGGCGGCCGCGCGCTCGACATCCTCATTTTCCTGGCCGAGCGGCCCGGTGAAGTCGTCGACAAGAGAGAACTGGTCAAGCGCATCTGGGCCGACGTCAATGTCGACGAGGGCAGCCTGCGCTTCCATGTCGCAGCGCTGCGCAAAGCCCTCGGCGATACCGGCAAGTCGGCGCGCTACGTCGTCAACGTGCCCGGCCGTGGCTATTGCTTCGTCGCCTCGCTCACCTCGCCGGCCTCGCCTGCCGCGCAGCCTACCATCGACATCCTGCCTCCCCGTCCCCTCCCTGCGGCGCTCTCGAAAATGGTCGGACGGGAGGAGGTCGTCGAAAAGATATCGAGCGGACTCTCGCTCCATCGCTTCATGACCCTGGTCGGGCCGGGCGGCATCGGCAAGACGGCCGTCGCCATCGCTGTCGGGCATCGCCGCTCCCAGGATTTTCGCGGGCGCGTCTTCTTCGTCGACTTCGGCCCACTCCGGGATGCCAGCCATGTCGCAACCACCATTGCCTCCGCGCTCGGACTAACCATCAGCGCAGAGAATCCGACGCCGGCCCTGCTGACGTTCCTCAAGGTCGGCCCGGCGCTACTGATCCTCGACAGCTGCGAACACGTGCTGGACAATCTGGCCCCGCTCGTCGAGCACGTCGTTCGCGAGGCGCCGCAGCTTCGTGTTCTCGCGACCACCCGCGAATCGTTCCGCAGCGAAGGCGAGCGCATCTTCCGGCTGTTCCCGCTGGATTGTCCGCCCGAGCGCGAGGGGCTCGATGTCGCCGAGGTCCTCGCCTATCCTGCCGCCCAGCTCTTCGTCGAGCGCATCGCGCAGAGCTCCGGCCCGTTCCAGCTCAGCGCGGAGGAGGCACCGCTGGTCGCGAGCATTTGCCGGCGCCTCGACGGCATTGCGCTGGCGATCGAGCTCGCGGCGGGACGGGTCAACGCCTATGGCATCGCCGGCACCGCCTCGCTGCTCGACAGCCGCTTCTCGCTGCAATGGCGTGGCCGGCGCACCGCCGTGCCGCGGCACCAGACCCTCGCCGCCGCGCTCGACTGGAGCTACGACCTGCTGCCTGCGGCCGAGAGCGCGGCCTTGCGTCGGCTCTCGGTGTTCGCCGGGCCTTTCGCCCCGGAGGCGGCTGCCGCGGTTGCATCCGGTGACGGCCTCAGTGCATCGGAAACGCTGGAGGCGATCGACAGCCTGGTCACCAAGTCGCTGATCTCACCGTCCGGCGCGCGGACGCTGCGCTATCGCCTGCTCGACACGACGCGGGCCTACGCGCATGGAAAGCTCAGCGAGCTCGGCGAAACCAGGCAGTTCGCGCGGCGCCACGCGGAGCATTTTCGCGATTTCTTCGCGCACGCGGAGGCCGACACGTCGACGCCGCTGCCCGAATGGCTCGGCATCTATGGCGCCGAGCTGGACAATGTGCGCGCAGCGCTCGACTGGGCCTTCGCGCCCGACGGCGACGCCGAGCTCGGAATCGCGCTGACGGCGGCCGCGGTCACGCTATGGGTGCGGCTTTCCCTGTTCGCCGAATGCCGCGAACGATGCAGGACGGCACTTGCGGCGCTCGGCGACACCGGCGACGACCGTATCCGAATGCAGCTCCTGTCGGCACTCGGCTGGTCGCTGATGTATGGCGAGGGCCGCGCGCGCGAGGCGCGCCCGATCCTCGAGACGACGCTCGAGCTCGCCGACAGGCTCGACGACAAGGATTTCCGCCTGCGCGCGCTCTGGGGCCTTTGCATCGACCAGTTCAACAACGGACAGTTCGGCAAGGCCCGTGCGTTCGCCGATCGTTTTGCGAACGCGGCGGCGAACTCTTCCGACAGGACCGACGTGATGCTGGGCGACCGGCTGACGGCCGTCGCGCTGCACTATCTCGGCGACCAGAACGACGCACGGCTGCGCATCGACCGGGTGCATGCATCGCTGCATGTGCTGGCGGAGAAGCCGAAGATATTCCCGCTCGACCTCAGGATCTCGACGCAATATTTCCGCGCCCGCATCCTGTGGCTGCAAGGCCTCGCCGACCAGGCCCAGGCGCTGGCCGCACGAACCATCGAGGAAGGCCTCGCCAACGGCCACGCGCTGACCTTCTGCAGCGTGCTGGGACAGGCGGCCTGCCCGATCGCCTTCTGGGCCGGCGATTTCGACGCCGCGGAACGCCACGGCACCGAGCTGCTCGAACACACCGAGCGGCACGCGATCCGGCTATGGGGCCTGTGGGCACGCGCCTTCAACGCGGCAGTCGCTGCCAAGCGCGGCGACGCCGCGACCGGCCTGCCGCTGCTGCGCGAAGAGCTCAACCGCGCCGGTGATGCACGCTTCCTGCCGCGCTTTCTTCCTCTGCTCGGCGAACTTGCCGCCTGTTTCGGCGAGGCCGACCAGGCCGATCGCGGCCTGGAGATGGTCGAGGACATATTGGCGCGTTGCAACGACCGCCAGGAACACTGGTATCTGCCGGAGCTGATCCGCATCAAGGCCGAATTGATGCTCAAGCAGACGAAGAGCCTGCCCGCCGCCGAAGCGGCTTTTCGCGAGGCGATGGACATCGCAACGCAGCAGGGCGCGCGATCGTGGGAGCTGAGATGCGCCATCAGCCTTGCCCGGTTCAGACTGGGACAAGGCCGCGATGCAGAGGCGCTGGAGGTTCTGGAAACCGTTTGCCGGCCGCTGACCGAGGGATCCCGCACCGCCGACATGCGCGAGGCCCAAGGTCTGATTGCGCGGCTCCGGAGCTGAGGCTCACCGCTCGGCCTGTCCCCCGGCCATACGCGACGAAGCGATCTAGCCTCCCACGGCGGCCGCGCGCCGCGGCAGCTTCCAGCCGGGCCGGATGAAGTGACAGGTGTAGCCGTCCGGATAACGTTCGAGATAATCCTGGTGCTCCGGCTCGGCCTCCCAGAAATCGCCGGCGGGCGTGACTTCGGTCACCACTTTGCCGGGCCACAGATGCGAGGCCTCGACGTCGGCGATCGTGTCTTCCGCGATCCGCCTCTGCTCGTCGCTCGTCGTGAAGATCGCGGAGCGATAGCTCGTGCCCCAGTCATTGCCTTGACGGTTGAGCGTGGTGGGATCGTGGATCTGGAAGAAGAACTCCAGCATCGTCCGGTAGCTCGTTTTCGCCGGATCGAAGACGATCTCGATCGCCTCGGCGTGGCCCTCGTGATTGCGATAGGTCGCGTTCTTGACCTCGCCGCCGGTGTAGCCGACGCGCGTCGAAATCACCCCGGGCTGCTTGCGGATCAGGTCCTGCATGCCCCAGAAGCAGCCTCCCGCCAACACTGCGCGCTCTGTCGTCATCCGATGCTCCCAATTGATCGCTCCGCTCGCCCGCACCAGCCATTCGATACGCTCTATATCACATGGCGTGAGCCGGGCATTCTCGCAAATCTCCATCCGGCTCTTCTCGGGTCTGCCGAAGCCCGCACAGCTTCAGTCTTCCTGATCAGGGCCGGATGGGCAACTTGTTTGACGACGCGGTCAGGTCAGCTTGGCGTCGAGCGTGATCGCGGCGTTGAGCACCTTCGACACCGGGCAGTTTTTCTCGGCCTCGCCGGCGATCTTGGCGAAACCTGCGTCGTCAAGGTTCGGCACCTTGGCGCGCAACGTGAGCGCCGACTTGCTGATCTTGAAGCCCTTGCCTTCGGGCTCGAGCGTAACCGCGGCTTCAGTCGAGAGCTCGTCCGGCGTGAAACCGGCGAGCTGAAGACCGAAGGCGAGCGCCATGGTGAAGCAGCCGGCATGGGCCGCCGCGATCAACTCTTCGGGGTTGGTGCCCTTCTCGTTCTCGAAGCGTGTCTTGAACGAATAGGGCGTATCAGTGAGCACGCCGGACTCGCTCGACAGATGGCCAGTGCCATCGCGGCCGGTGCCCTTCCAGACTGCTGTTGCTTTGCGGATCATCTCAATTCTCCTTGTTGGTTTCAGCACCGGCGCTCGGTACCGGAGGAAAGCGACATTGGCACGACCGCCTGTCACCATTCCAACCGGCCGAACGCCGCAGCGGTTCCGTTAGTTACCGATCTGCCGACGTGGAAGCCGAGCCGGTTCACGACGCGTTAGCCGTTGCGAGTCTGCGCGATTGAGGCGAACGATCGATGATCTTGCGATGGGCGCGATACAACGCAAAACGGCGCGCGACGACCAAGCCATCGCGCGCCGTGAACGGACAATGCCGCAACTTCAGGACGGCAGTGGCTGACCGGCCTGCTCTCGCACGATGTAGTCGGCGTACCAGTCCGCCCAGTTGTCGTCGTGCCCGCCGGTTCGCTTCTCGTGCTCGCCATGCGCCACCGCCGCGCGGCGCAGTGCCGCCGCCAGATCGGTCTGCGAGGCGAAACTCGCGCCGTCGCCTGCGATGCGTCCGGGCAGTCGTGCGGTGACCTCCTGGAACAGCCAGCCATTGCCGTCGGGATCGCTGAACGAGGCGAAGGAGCTGTAGCTGCCGCGCTTCGGGTCAGCGCCACTGACCCGGACACTGCCGAACAGATATGGCTCGTCCGGCCCGGCGTGAACATCGCCGCCGCCGTGGAACGGTTCGCTGACCGCGATGCTGCGGTCGAGCAGATCTTGTCGCGCGGCCTCCAGATCGGAGACGATCAGATACAGGCCGCGCGCCGAGCCGGGCGCTGCCGCCGTGACGTTCCTGCCGAAGATCACCGAGCAGGCCGAGCCCGGCGGCGTGAACTGGATCACGCGCCAGTCGTCGCCAGAGGCAAAGTCGGCGTCCAGTCGCCAGCCGAGGCGCATGTAGAACGCCTTGGCGCGGTCGACATCGGACACCGGGATGACGACGACCTCGAGCTTCAGATCAACGCCGCGCGGTGGCGAGGGCCTGGTCCCGGCTTCGCGATCAATTTCGAGTGTGGCCATGTCGAACTCCCTGGTGTGAGGCACGGGTTCGCAACCGAACCCATTTCTTTGCAGGCTCAACTTTGCTTTGCAGGCTCAACTTTGCGCAGACCGGCGAATGTCGCTCGTTATCGAATGCTTGGGCTCGTTAGCGGTTCCGGACACAGTCGAACTTCAAGCAGCCGGGATCACGATGGTCACCCGCGTGCCGCCCTCTCCCGCCTCGCCATGCAGCCGCGCGTGGATGCTGCGTGCGAGCCCTTCGAGAAGGCGGCTGCCGGTGCCCTGGAGCGGGCCTGTTGCGCCGACCCCGTTATCGGCCACCGTGCAGACCCGCGATCTGTTAGCTGCCAGGGAGCTCCTGGGTGCGCTGAATTGAGAGTATCTTCAACGAGATACCGCCATACTACCTGCTCGCAACTCCTAACAACTTCTAACACGCCAAGCCGCATGCGCCCCGCCATGGTGGTGACGTTTCACGGTGGATATGGCGGGACATGGCTCTCCTTGACGATGTAATCGATGCCAGCGGCGGTTTGGACCGCTGGAGCAGCTTGAACCGTTTCACGCTCCACCTTTCCGTCGGCGGAACGCTGTTCTCCAGTGCCGGACATGCCAGAGAGTTCAAGGATGTGACCGCGGAAGGCTCGACCCGGACGCAATCCGTCCGCTTCACCGGCATCACCGGGGGAGAACACTCAGGCTCCTTTCAACCGGACGCGATCACGATCGAAAGCCTGGATGGCGAGGTGCTGCGGACCTGGCGCAATCCGAGCCTTGCATTTCCCGAGGCCAGCGCCCCCGCGCTTGCGGACGAACTGCATCTCGTCTTCTTCTGCGGCGTCGCGATCTGGAATTACCTGACGATTCCATTCCTGCTCGCTCATCCCGATGTCGTGTTGGAGGAACTGTCGCCCTGGTCTGAAGGCACTGAGACCTGGCGGCGGCTGCGGGCGCAATTCCCCGCGCACCTGATCACGCTCGCGCCCAAGCAGATCTTCTATTTCGACCAGAACGCTTTGCAGCGGCGGACGGATCACGATCTCTTCGGGATGAAGGTCGCGCATCATTCCTGGGCCCATGACAATTTCGGCGGCATCGTGGTGCCGACGCTTCGGCGCGTGCAGACGCTGCAGGCTGATGGAACCGTGATTGCCAAGCCCATGCTGATGGACGTCGAGATCTTCGACGCCGTGTTCGAGTAGCAGCGGCGACACGCCACCCTCGCAACGTCTACGCGAGGCCCAGTGAACGCAGAGCACGAAACTCACACCAGTGTGTCGATCGCCACGTCGCGTCCCGCCTGCCCTCGCACTACGCCAATCGGCGCAAAGAATTGAAAAGGCTGACAAAGTCGGCCTCTCTGCGACGGGCTGTCACACCATATTCGCGCACACAAAATCTAACACATCCTAATCATCACTAACGGGCTTCTTGTCCGGCTCATGCCTATCCTCCGAGCATCGAAAACCTTCTTGAAAGCCTTGTTGAAAGCTTTGGGCTTGAGAGTTTGCCGGTCGCCGCCAGCGGCCGTGATGCCAAGAGAGGACGAGCGATGTTTACCGACTTGCAGGCGGCGCCTGCCTGGATTGATCTTCAGGCCGCCCCACGCGATCACCAGGTCCGCCAGGCGGCACAGGCGATCCCCAGGGAACGCGGATGGCGCCGCCTCGACCGCAGCCCGGAGGCGGCGGTCGAGGACATCACGATCTCGCGGTGGGAGGATCTCAGAGACAGCTCGTCGCACGACGCGACGACGCCGGAGGATCGTTACTTCGTCGGCATTGCCCTGCAGACCACGCGCGCGAAATTGACCCGCGACCGCCAGGTCATCTTCGACGGCACCATGCCCGCAGGGACACTTTATGTCAGCGCGCCGTCGAAGCCTCTCGCCGCACAATTCCAGGCGCCTTGCGCCTTCCTGCACTTCCACATCTCCGCTGATCATTTCCCGGCGCAATTGCCTGCCGCTGAAGGACTTGGCGACCTCGTCCTGCTGCGCGACCCGCTCGCCGCCGAACTCGCCAGGGCGCTGACCGAGCACAGCGATGCCGCGGACCAGCAGTTCGCACGCTGCATCGGCCGGACCCTTGCGATGCACCTCGCCCGGCTGGAGCCGCCGCGCGCCAGGGTCAACGCCTTGCCGAAATGGCGGCTGCGGCGCGTCGAGCAATACATCGCGGACAATTTCGACCGCTGCATCAGCCTGTCCGAACTCGCCAATGTCGCCGGCCTGTCCAGGATGCACTTTGCAGCACAGTTCCGCGCCGCGACCGGCTACCGTCCGCGCGAATATTTGCTCAATCACCGGATCGAGCACGCGAAGACGCTGCTCGCAACGACCGGGCGGCCATTGGCCGAGATCGCGCTTGCAGTCGGTTTCAGCACGCAGGCGCATTTTTCGACCGTCTTCAAGCGCATCAGCGGCCAGTCTCCGGCACGCTGGCGCCTCGCCAGCAAGGCCGAGCCTCTCGCAGTCGAAGCGATGCCGCGGCGCCGTCCTGCTGCGGACAGGGATTGGATGGCCAGCGCGGCCGCGTAGCGCGTCCTTATCGACACGCCAGGCGACCTTGGAATTGCGGAATACGCGTCTGGATTGGTCTGCAACGTTTCGAACGCAAGTGCCCCTCCACTTGCGCCGGCTCGCGCCCTCCTCCCGGGCCTACGAGCCACTCGGGGCCGTCCCTGCTCCCCCACAGGACGGCCCCCTTTTCTTGTCTGTTGACGGGGATGAAGTTGCGCTCACAGCCTCCACATCGTCATTGCGAGCGCAGCGAAGCAATCCAGGCTGCTACCGCAGAAAGACGCTGGATTGCTTCGCTGCGCTCGCAATGACAGCAGAATGCGCGAAGGCAGTAGAATGCGCGAACTATCCTCTACACCGGATCGAACGCGCGGATCGGCGGCAGATTGCCGGTGAACTTCTCCACCTCCACCGTCGTCAGCTGCCCCGTGCAGCCCTGCGCGAAGGACGAGGTGCCGATGTCGCGGGTGAGCACGTTCGGATTGCCGTGGACGCAGAGCGGCGCGTCGTCCTCGGGGTCCATCGGGTCGTACCAGGCGCCGGTCGGGAGCTGGACCACGCCGGGCGCGATGCCGTCGGTGACGTGGACTGCGGCGAGGCAGGCGCCGCGCGCGTTGAACAGGCGGATAATGTCGCCGTCCTTGATGCCGCGCGCGTCGGCATCGCGCGGGTTCATGCGCGCGACCTCGCGTCCCCGATGTTTGCTTTGAAGCGAATGTCCGCCGAAGTCGAGCTGGCTGTGCAGGCGCGTCACCGGCTGGTTGGCGACGAGGAAGCACGGCGCGCCGGGCGTGGGCATGTCGGTCTTCTCCAGCCAGACCGGATGACCGGGACAATCCGCATCGCCATGGCCGGCGATCTTTGCAGAGAAAATCTCGATGCGGCCGCTCGGCGTCGGCAGGGCGTGAGCGACCGGATCTTCGCGGAAGCGGCGCAACCGGCCGCCGTCGTCGGGCTGTTGCGGCACGACCAGGCTGCCGCGCTGCCAGAATTCGTCGAAGCTCGGGGCCTCGAGGCCGCGCGCTTCGAGCGAGGCGCGGGTCGGCTCGTAGAGATGTTTTAGCCACTCCCGCGACGTGCGTCCTTCGGTAAAGGGTTCGCGAGCGCCTAGACGCTCGGCGAGATCGGCGAAGATCTCGTAGTCGTCGCGCGCGAGGCCAAACGGCTCGGCGATCCGGTGCATCGCGACCATGAGGGGATCGTTGGTGGAATAGCCGATGTCCTCGCGTTCCAGCGTCATGGTCGATGGCAGCACGATGTCGGCATGCCGCGCGGTGGCGGTCCAGGCCAGCTCGTGCACGACCAGCGTGTCGAGTTGCGCAAAGGCCTTGCGCAGGCGGTTGATGTCCTGATGGTGATGGAAGGGATTGCCGCCGGCCCAGTAGACGAGGCGGATGTCCGGATAGGTGCGCGTCTCGCCATTGTAGCGATAGGTGGTTCCGGGATTGAGCAGCATGTCGGCGATGCGCGCGACCGGGATGAAATCACGGACGCCGTTACGGCCCTGCCCGAGCGTCGGCCCCGGCACGTCGTTGACGCGGCGGCCGTAATAGCCGATCGCCCCCAGTGAATAGGCATAGCCGCCGCCGGGCAAGCCGATCTGGCCGAGGGCTGCCGCCAGCACCATGCCCATCCACACCGGCTGCTCGCCATGCTCGGCGCGCTGCAGCGAATGCGAGACGGTGATGAGCGCGCGCTTTCCGGCAAGGCGGCGGGCGAGCGTGCGGATCGTGTCCGCGCCGACGCCGGAGATCGCGGCGGCCCACTCGGCGCTCTTCGGCTGTCCATCGCTGTCCCCGGTGAGATAACGCAGGAAGACGGGCCAGCCCTCGGTGTAGCGATCGAGGAAGGCCTGATCGTGCAGCTTCTCGCTGACCAGCGTGTGGACGATGCCGAGCATCAGCGCGGTGTCGGTGCTGGGCAAGCAGGTCATCCACTCGGCTCCGGCCTCGACCGGCAGGTCTTCACGCAACGGGCTGACCAGGATGAACTCGCAGCCGCGACGGCGCGCCGTTTCCATGGCGCCGCGCTCGACATGCTTGCTGATCGAGCCGCCGGCCACCATGGAGTTCTTCAGCGCCATGCCGCCGAACGCCAGCACGATGTCGGTCTCAGTCGCAATCTGCTCCCAGGTGACGTTGCGCTTGGTGATGTCCTCATAGCCCGCCAGGATCTGCGGCAGCAGCACCGAGGACGCGCCGGAGGAATAGGTGTTCACCGAGCGCACATAGCCGCCCATCGCGATGTTGAGGAAGCGATGCACCTGGCTCTGCGCGTGGTGAAAGCGGCCCGCGCTCGACCAGCCATAGGAGCCGCCGAACACGGCGCCGGGCCCGCGCGTGTCGCGGATGCGGCCGAGCTCGTCGCCGAGGAGGTCGAGCGCCTTCTCCCAGCTCACGGAGACGAATTCGTCGCGGCCGCGGCGATCGTCCGGGCCGGGACCTCGCTCGAGCCAGCCGCGGCGAATCGCGGGCTGGGCGATGCGCGCCTGGTGCCGCAGCGCGCCGGGGAAATTGTCGATGATGCCGTTCGGATCAGGATCGCCCGCATAGGCCCTGACCTCAAGGCCGGCTGCGCCGTTGCGCGCCGAGAACACGCCCCAATGCGAGGTGTGCGGCTTGAAACCGTCGGACAGGTCGAGGCCGGGGTCGGGGAAGCCAATCGTATCGTCCATCGTCTGATCCTTGCTCCGGTGCATGGCGGCAGTATACCGATCTACGTCCCGATGTCGTCGAGATCAGGGTTGACGGAAACGCTGGGCTCCCAAGCGCGACGCAGGCAGGTGGGGATCTGTGGCGGAACGAGCGGCGGCGGATCCGAGATGTTCGTGCACTGCCAGTTCGAGCCGATGCTCTAAAGCCCGGGCGGCGCACCAGCGCTCGAGCCTGGGGCCCGCGGAATAAGAGCACGTTCCGGAAATTCTCGCTCCACAGCACGCAGGTATCCGTACTAACATGACAGCCAAGTCGTTGGTTTCGACCGCGGCTTGATATTTGTGGATGTACCACCCTCGAGGTCACGTCGTTGCATGCAAAAGAGCAACATCAAAGAACTTGAAAAGACGGCGCGTGCTTTGGCCGAGGGAGCTTCCGCCGAAACTCGAAATGCCATTGAGACCGTCATTCGAGAAGCCAGGAAGTACGAAACGGTAAGAGAATCCAACCCCGTCCGCTTACCGCTCTACTTGAAGCTATCGTTATGTCTTGCTGCGTTGATTACCGCGTTGCTGCTGATAGTGATGCGGTGAAGCGGGTCTGGCGTCTGCTATGGCGGATCGTTCATCATTCGCGCAGTACGCTTAACCGATGCAAAGGATCGACGGCTCCTTGTCCGCGAACATCAGAGGCGGGAACGCCACGCGCAGATGGCGTTCAGGCGCTCAGTTCGCTTTTTGAGAAGTCGCGCCGCGTTGTAATTCGGCGAACGCTTCCATGGGCTCGACGAAAACGAACCCAACACAGAATTGCCAAATGCGGGGCAACATGAATTTCCCGACGCGTTGCAGCTTCCAATTCGAATAACGAAATTTACTTAGTCGAATCAGCGCGTTGGCTGTGGCTGGGGCGGGAGGGATCGAACCTCCGAATGGCGGAATCAAAATCCGCTGCCTTACCGCTTGGCTACGCCCCAACAGGCGACCCGGGGTCGGTGGAAGAACTGGCTACCGCAGATTCCCTTCGGTCGCAGCCGGTCTATAGGGTGCGACGCGGCATTTCAACCGCCTGGAGGCGCAAAATACCACAGCTTCCGGGACCAGTCGCACCACACTCTATTCTAGGCCGGGCGAAGGCCCGTTCCGGGCCGGAGCCGTCAGGCGTCCAGGCAGTTGAGACCTCCTGCGTTTCATGGGAAGACGGCGCCAATATCAGTCCACGGGAGTGAGCCATGACCTACCGCGCGCCGATCTCTGACATGCTGCTGTCGCTCAATCACGGCGCCGGCCTGAAGGCCGCCGTGGAAGCCGGCCATTACGGCGATTTCGACGCCGATATCGCGGCCGCCGTGCTGGAGGAAGCCGGCAAGTTCGCAACCGACGTGCTGGCGCCGCTCAACCGTGTCGGCGACGAGCACGGCATCAAGCTCGACGCCGGGAAAGTCACGACCGCGCCGGGCTGGCCCGATGCCTACAAGCGCTGGACCGAGGGCGGCTGGAACGCGGTGTCAGGGCCTGAAGCGTTCGGCGGCCAGGGCCTGCCCGTTGCGATCAACGCCGCCTGCACCGAGATCTGGAGCGCCGCCAACATCGCCTTCGGCCTGTGCCCGCTGCTGACGGCCTCGGCGATCGAGGCACTGGATGCGCATGGCAGCGACGAGCTAAAGAAAATCTATCTCGAAAAGCTCGTCTCCGGCGAATGGACCGGCACCATGCAGCTGACCGAGTCGCAGGCCGGCTCCGACGTCGGCGCGCTGCGCACCCGCGCCGAAAAGCAGGCCGACGGCACCTATCGCATCAAGGGGACGAAGATCTTCATCACCTATGGCGAGCACGACATGACCGACAACATCGTGCATTTCGTGCTCGCGCGTCTTCCGGACGCGCCTGCCGGCACCAAGGGGATTTCTCTCTTTCTTGTTCCCAAGTTCATGGTCAATGCCGACGGCTCGCTCGGTGCACGCAACGACATTTTTGCAAGCGGCGTCGAGCACAAGCTCGGCATGCACGCGTCCCCCACCTGCACCATGACCATGGGCGATCATGGCGGCGCCATCGGTTTCCTGATCGGCGAAGAGAACCAGGGCATGCGCTGCATGTTCACGATGATGAACCAGGCCCGCCTCGGCGTCGGCCTCGAAGGCGTCGGCGTTGCCGATCGCGCCTATCAGCAGGCCTTGTCCTATGCGCAGGAACGCAAGCAGGGCCGCGCCGTCGGCAAGAAGAGCGACGGCTCGGACGCGATCTTCGTCCACCCCGACGTCAAGCGCATGCTGATGCGGATGCGGGCGCAGACCGCGGCGGCGCGCACCATCTGCTACGCGACCGCGGTCGCAATCGACGTTTCGACCCGCGCCAAGGATCCAAAGGTCCGCGCTGACGCGGCCGCGCGCGCGGCGCTGCTGACGCCGATGGCCAAGGGCTACTCTACCGATATCGGCAACGAGGTCGCCTATCTCGGCGTGCAGGTGCATGGCGGCATGGGCTTCATCGAGGAGACCGGCGCCGCGCAGCACTATCGCGACGCTCGCATCACCGCGATCTACGAGGGCACCAACGGCATCCAGGCGATCGACCTGGTCACGCGAAAGCTCGCGGCCAATGGCGGCGCCGCGGTGTGGGCGCTGCTCGACGAGCTCTCGGCCATCGTCAAGCAGGTCGAAGCCTCCAACGATCCCGCTTTCGGCACCACGGGCGCAAAGTTGCGCGAAGCGCTGGACGCGCTGACGCGCACCAGCAAGTGGCTGCTCGAGCGCGTCGCGTCCGCGCCGAACGAGGCGCTTGCCGGCGCAACGCCGTACTTGCAGCAGTTCGGCGCCACGCTCGGCGGCTGCCTGCTGGCGTCCGAGGCCCTCGCCGCGAAGGGCGACGGCCTTGCCGACGCGCCGCGCTATGTCTCGCTCGCGCGCTTCTTCGCCGAGAACATCACGGTGCAGGCGGGCGCGCTGGAGCGCACCGTGACGGAAAGCGCGGAGTCGGTCGCGGCCGCGGATGCGGTGTTGCTGGGGTAAGGTGCTGCGACACATTCGGTGTCGTCCCGGCCTAGTGCGCAATTGCGCACGGGGGGCCGGGACCCATACCGCGTGATCCATCGATGGAGCGCAGCTCGCAGTACCGCGGGAAGACCGCTTAACTGCTAGTCTTCGTCAAACTGCATCCTGGGGTTATGGGTCCCGGCCTTCGCCGGGACGACACCGCATTTTTGACTCCCGCCTTCCCGCTTGCAGATCGTAGCGGGAACGGTCGTCCCGGATTGCGCTTCGCTCCGTCCGGGCTACGAAGCTGCGAGCTTCGCCCGTCTCCCCGGCCGCCACAGCACGATTCCCGCGGCCACGAGATCGAGCACCACGCACATCGCAAACGCCATCGTGTAGTCGCCGGTCAGGCTGCGCACGAGGCCGACGATGCCCGGGCCGAAGGCGCTGACGACGCCGCTGATCGACGTGCCCAGGCCCATCGCGGCGGCAAAGGAACCGGCGCCGATCTCGCGCTGGATGATCAGGGGCGGGAACGTGATCATGTTGCCGATCGAGAAACCGTAGATGGCACAGCACACCAGCAGCGCCGTCGGGCTCGTGCTCTGCACCAGCACGAACAGCGCCGCCGCCTGGCTCGTCATCGACGCCGCGCAGGCCAGTCGCGGATCGAGCCGGTCGACGAACAGGCCGAGCGACAGGCGCCCGACCACCGCCATCGCGGCCATGATGGTGACGGCAAGGCCGGCGCTGGCGCGCCCGATCAGCGGTTCGAGGAACGTCACCTGGTGGATGATGAATCCCATTTGCGCCAGCAGCGCGATCGCGATCGGCAGCACCATGGTCCAGAACGCCGCGTTGGCGAGCAGCGCCTTGCGGGAATGCGCCGGCGCGGGCGCATCACCATCGGCGGGGCGCTCACCCGATGCCGGCGGCAGCCCGGCCGGCCAGCGGATGAAGCCGACGACCACCGGCAGCACCAGCAGCACCATCACCATCGTGGCCGCCAGCATCGCCGAACGGAAGCCGATGCTGCCGGTCAGCGACAGCAGCAGCGGAACGAGGACGATGCCGCCGCAGGTCGCGCCGTTGAAGGCGAGGCTGAGCGCGAGGCCGCGGCGCCGATCGAACCAGGAGTTCAGCACCGTCGCGATCACCACGGTGCCCATGCCGGTCCAGCCGACCGACATCAGCGCATAGGCGAGATAGAGCTGCCAGGGCGTCTGCATCAGCGCCAGCAGCACGGTCGATGCGCCGAGCGCCGACAGGCCGCACAGGATCAGTGAACGCAGCCCGATACGGGCGAGCAGATCGTCGGTGAAGATGACGAGCACGGAGGTCAGGAGAAACGAGAAGGTGCTGGCCGCGGAGACCAGCGTGCCCGGCCAGCCATGGGCGCGCTGAAGTTCGGCGAGATAGACGCCCTGGCCGTAGAGGCCGAAGCCGAACATGAAGAAGGCCATCAGGAAACAGGCCAGCACGACGCGCCAGCCGCGATAATGCAGCGAGGATTCGTCGACACTCGTCGCGGCAATCATCAATCGGGCAATCGGCCAAATGGAACGGCGCGATCGTGCACCACAACCACCGGTTTTTCAAATTAAACATTGTAGCCATTTGTTGCATTGCGCAATGGAGCGTGCAAGACAATACAACCGGCGCGATCTGACGCGATGCGGTTCCGGGACGGAAGTTATGACAGCGGTGTCATCCACCGGGCTCACGGGATCGCTTTCGAAAAGGTCGCGCGGGCGGATTGGCACGCCTGCGAGATGATGTAGGCTGATGTTTGCGAGACTCGCCAAGGTCAAGCGTCGCGGCGAGCGCAGGGGGTCCTTATGCCGAATGGCAATATCATCGTCGCCGAAGAGCGTGGAACGCGCGTGATCACCCTGCGTCGCCCGGGCAAGAAGAACGCGATCACGCAGGACATGTATCGGGAGATGAGCCACGCGATCGACACCGCGCAGAACAACCCGGATATCCGCTGCATGATCATCACCGGCGGCTCCGGCGTGTTCACAGCCGGCGACGACATCGACGATTTTCTGAAGGCCGACACGGCACGCCCGGAGACGCTGTCGAACGGCGCCAGGTTTCTCTATTCGCTCGCCCTCAACGTCAAGCCGATCATCGCGGCCGTCGACGGCGCTTCGATCGGCATGGGCACCGTGATGTTGTTCCATTGCGACTACGTGCTCGCATCGAACGCGGCGACCTTCTCCGCACCCTATATCCACCTCGGGCTGGTGCCGGTCGGCGCCGCCAGCCTCTTGATGCCGAACACGATGGGTTACCAGCGCGCCTTCGCGATGCTGGTGATGGGACGGACCTTCACCGCCGCGGAGGCGCACGCTGCGGGCTTCGTCAACACCGTGGTCTCGCCGGGGCACACCGAGGTCGAGGCGCGCAAGGTGGCGCGCGAGATCTGCCGGCTGCCCGCCGAGGCGGTCGCGATCTCGCGCAGGCTGCTGCGTACCCCACCAGAGGAACTGACCCGCCGCATCGACCAGGAGACCCATCTGTTCGGCGAGCGTTTGAAGTCGGACGACGCCGTGGCTGCATTCAACGCGTTCGCGAACAGGAAGAAGCGATAGAGCCCGTCATTCCGGGCTCGCGACTTCCTCGCGCCCCGAAATGACGGCGAGAACCTTCGTGAAATCTTCGCGCTGAACGACTAATCTGGTTCCATGCGACATCTTCTCCTGACCGTCTTCGCCCTCGCGCTCGCCGCCCTGCCCGCCTCTGCCCAGACCGCCGCACCGGTCGAGCTGCGCATCCTTGCGATCAACGATTTCCACGGCAATCTGCGGCCGCCGCCCGGCGGCATCCGCATCAACGATCCCGAGGATCGAAGCAAGAAGGTCATGGTGGCGGCCGGCGGCGCCGAGTACATGGCGACGCTGGTGAAGCAATTGCGCGAAGGGCACAAGAACACGATCTTCGTGGCCGCCGGC
Organism: Bradyrhizobium sp. WSM2254; assembly: GCF_000472645.1. NCBI lineage: Bacteria > Pseudomonadati > Pseudomonadota > Alphaproteobacteria > Hyphomicrobiales > Nitrobacteraceae > Bradyrhizobium > Bradyrhizobium sp. WSM2254. Next base: position 19,043 of record NZ_AXAB01000033.1, read on the forward strand.
GACCTGATCGGCGCGAGCCCGTTCCTGTCGGCGATGTTCCACGACGAGCCTTCGGTCGAGGCGCTCTCGATGATGGGGCTCGCGATCACTTCGGTCGGCAATCACGAGTTCGACGAGGGCAAGGCCGAGCTGCTCAGGATGCAGAACGGCGGCTGCCATCCGGTCGACGGCTGCCAGGGACCGCATCCCTTCACTGGCGCCAAATTCCACTACCTCGCCGCCTCCACCGTGGAGACAGCGACCGGTCAAAGCGTGCTGCCGCCGTTTGAGATCCGTGAGTTCGACGGCATTCCCGTCGCCTTCATCGGGCTGACCTTGAAAGGCACCGCCGGCATCGTGTCGCCCTCGGGCATTGCCGGCCTCGAATTCCGCGACGAGGCCGAAACGGTGAATGCGCTCGTGCCGCAACTGAAGGCGCGCGGAGTGGAAGCGATCGTCGTGCTGATCCACGAAGGCGGCGAGCCCGCCGGCGACTACAATGAATGCCCGGGCATTTCGGGGCCGATCGTCGAGATCGTGAAGAAATTCGATCGCGCCGTCGACGTGGTCGTCAGCGGCCACACCCATCGCGCCTATGTCTGCGAAATCGACGGACGGCTGGTGACGAGCGGCGACAAGTACGGCACGCTGGTGTCGGCGATCGATCTCAAGCTCGATCCGGCAACGCGCGACATCGTCGGCGCCAAGGCCGAGAACATCATCGTCGCCAATGCCTCGCTGGCGAAGGACGCGGAGCAGACCGCGCTGATCGAGGCCTATGACAAGCTCGCCGCGCCGATCGCCAACCGGCCGGCCGGATCGGTGACGCAGACGCTGTCGCGCATTCCGAACGAAGCCGGTGAAAGCCCGCTCGGTGACGTCATCGCGGACGCGCAGCTTGCCGCGACGAAGGATGCCAAGGATGGCAGCGCTGTCATCGCGCTCACCAATCCCGGCGGCATCCGCACCGATATCGTTCCGAAGGAGAACGGCGCGGTGTCCTTCGGCGAGCTATTCGCAAGCCAGCCGTTCCGCAACCGCCTCGTCACCATGACGCTGACAGGCAGCCAGCTCAAGGAGATGCTGGAGCAGCAATGGCTCGATCCGAAGCGGCCGCGAATTCTTCAGGTATCGAACGGGTTCAGCTATGCCTGGGATGCGTCGAAGCCGTTCGGCGAACGCGTGATGGCCGAGAGGATGACGCTCAACGGCAGGCCGATCGAACCTGGAAGCGGCTACCGCGTCACCCTCAACGATTACCTCGCCGTCGGCGGCGACGGTTTTACGGTCGCCAAACAAGGTACGGTCCCGCAATATGGCAGCTACGACGCGGACGCATTGTTCGCGTTCTTCCGGGCGCACGGGCCGATCGGCCCGCTGCCGCCGAGCCGCATCCTGCGCGTGAATTGATTCGGATCAAACGGGCCGGAACGGGACAACCCTTTGCCATTCCCGGTGAAGCGCATAGATTGGGTTTTGCATTGCGTTTTGGCGCCGGATGCGCCAAGCGACGTCAAGAGCCCGTTCCCAGTGAGCCCGACCTGATGAGCACGCTTCTCCTTTCCCACAAGGCCTGCCTCGACCACGTCACGCCGCCGGGACATCCCGAAAGGCCCGACCGCCTGCGTGCAGTGGAGGAAGCGCTGTCGCACGAGCGTTTCCAGTTCCTCGTCCGCGACCAGGCGCCGGAGGGCGATCTCGATCTCGTGACGCTGTGCCACAACGAGCATTACGTCACCGAGCTGCGCCACATCGCGCCGACCAGCGGCCTCGTCTATATCGACGGCGATACCTCGATGTCGCCGGGCACCTGGGAAGCGGTGATGCGCGGCGTCGGCGGCGCGGTCGCGGCGACCGAAGCGGTGATGGCGGGCGAGCACCGCAACGCCTTCGTCGCGGTGCGCCCGCCCGGCCATCACGCCGAGATCGGTAAGCCCATGGGCTTCTGCTTCTTCGACAATGTTGCGATCGCCGCGCGTCACGCGCAGCGTAAATACGGCATCAAGCGCGCGGCCATCGTCGATTTCGACGTGCATCACGGCAACGGCACGCAGGACATCTTCTGGTCGGACCCCACGGTGATGTACTGCTCGACGCACCAGATGCCGCTGTTTCCGGGCACCGGCGCGAAGGGCGAACGCGGCGACCACGACACCATCGTCAACGCGCCGCTGGCGTCCGAAGACGGTGGCCCGGAATTCCGCAGCGCTTTCGAGAACCTGATTCTGCCGCAGCTCGAAAAATTCAGCCCCGAGCTCCTCATCATCTCTGCGGGCTTCGATGCGCATTATCGCGACCCGCTGGCCTCGCTGAATTTGCGCGCGGAGGATTATGCCTGGGTGACGCGCAAGCTGATGGACCTTGCGGACAAGTCCGCCGGGGGCCGCGTTGTTTCGGTGCTCGAGGGCGGTTACGACCTGCAAGGACTGAAAGAATCTGTTACGGCGCATGTCGGCGCCCTGATGGGCGCCTGACGACACCCGCCACATTAAGCCCGCAAAACCCTGCTTCTTCTGCATGTGAAGCGAATCGGGCAATCGGAAACGGATATGGCCGAAAATACCCAAGTCGACGTCTCCAGGCTCACCTTCGAGCGCGCGATCGAGGAACTCGAGACGATCGTGAAACGGCTCGAGGACGGCAAGGTGCCGCTCGAGGAATCCGTGACGATCTACGAGCGCGGCGAAGCGCTGAAGCGCCGCTGCGAGGAATTGCTGCGCCAGGCCGAAGCGCGGGTCGACAAGATCACGACCGATGCGAGCGGCCAGGCCACCGGCACCGCGCCGCTCGACGTGCAGTAAGCGACGACGACCAAAGCCTCTTTCGGGCATCGGACGCCTGCAATTTTTTCATGATCGCACGCTGCTCGGTGTGCTCACGGGGGCGGACGGCCAGGTACTGAGATCGAAGAGTTCCCGCGTGGGAGCCGTTTGGCCCCGCGAATCGAGCGGAAATGGCCTTCCTCTCGCCCAAAATCCTGCCGGGGAACCGGGCAAGGCAGGAACCTCCCCGCGGGCGCCGCAGTTAACCACTCTGGCCCGGGGGTTGCAGGTGCATGCCCGTAATCGCCCCAACGGGTTGGCTTTGGCCCAAGCTTTGGTGTAAAGCTGCGCGGAGTGTGGCTTTTTGTTAGCCTTGCGTGGGCACCGATTACCGACGACAAGCGCTTCAAATTGCTAATGAAATTGGCTGGGACGGACGAAGCCGATCTAAGTGACAGGGATCACAGAGACTGAACCGGAGCATACTTAAGCTCACCTAAGCTTGAAGACGGGGCCTTGCCCCATGCAGGTGGCTCCGACGGTTTAAGGACTCGCGCTGCGCCGATATTGTGCAAACCCATCGCGCACCGGAACGACCTTCCGGCGCTGACAAATTGGAAATCGCCGTGAACGCATACAGTAAGACGCCGCTTCTCGACACCATCCGGACACCGGAAGACCTGCGCAAGCTCAAGATCGAGCAGGTTCGCCAGGTCGCCGACGAGTTGCGGCAGGAGACCATCGATGCCGTCTCGGTAACCGGCGGTCACTTCGGCGCTGGTCTCGGCGTGGTCGAGCTCACCACCGCGATCCATTACGTCTTCGACACGCCGCGCGACCGGCTGATCTGGGACGTCGGCCATCAGGCCTATCCGCACAAGATCCTCACCGGGCGGCGCGACCGCATCCGCACCCTGCGCACCGGCGGCGGCCTGTCCGGCTTCACCAAGCGCAGCGAGAGCGATTACGATCCGTTCGGCGCGGCGCATTCCTCCACCTCGATCTCCGCCGGCCTCGGTATGGCCGTGGCGCGCGACCTCTCCGGCGGCAAGAACAACGTTATCGCCGTCATCGGTGACGGCGCGATGTCGGCGGGCATGGCCTATGAAGCCATGAACAATGCCGGCGCAATGAACTCGCGCCTGATCGTCATCCTCAACGACAACGACATGTCGATCGCGCCGCCGGTCGGCGCCATGAGCGCCTATCTGTCGCGCCTGTATTCCGGCAAGACCTATCGCACGCTGCGCGAGGCGGCCAAGCAGATCAACAAGCGCCTGCCCAAGATCATCGCCAACCGCGCCAACCGCGTCGAGGAATATTCGCGCGGCTTCATGATGGACGGCGGCACGCTGTTCGAGGAGCTCGGCTTCTATTACGTCGGCCCGATCGACGGCCATAACCTCGACCACCTCCTGCCCGTGCTGAAGAACGTCCGCGACATGGAGGAAGGCCCGATCCTGGTCCACGTCGTGACGCAAAAGGGCAAAGGTTACGGCCCGGCGGAAGCCTCCGCCGACAAGTACCATGCCGTCGTCAAGTTCGACGTCGCGACCGGCACTCAAGCCAAGGCCAAGCCGAACGCGCCCGCCTACCAGAACGTGTTCGGCCAGAGCCTCGTCAAGGAAGCGCAGAAGGACGAGAAGATCGTCGCCATCACCGCGGCGATGCCGTCCGGCACCGGCGTCGACATCTTCAACAAGGCGTTCCCGGACCGCACCTTCGACGTCGGCATCGCCGAGCAGCACGCGGTGACCTTTGCCGCAGGTCTCGCGAGCGAAGGCTACAAGCCGTTCTGCGCGATCTACTCGACCTTCCTCCAGCGCGGCTACGACCAGATCGTGCATGACGTCGCGATCCAGAATCTCCCCGTCCGCTTCGCGATCGACCGCGCCGGCCTCGTCGGCGCCGACGGCGCGACGCATGCCGGTTCGTTCGACAACGCCTATCTCGGCTGTCTGCCGAACATGGTGATCATGGCGGCGGCCGACGAGGCCGAGCTCGTGCACATGGTGGCAACCCAGGTCGCGATCGACGACCGTCCGAGTTCGCTGCGCTATCCGCGCGGCGAAGGCCGCGGCATCGAGATGCCCGAGGTCGGCATTCCGCTCGAGCTCGGCAAGGGCCGCATGATCCGCCAGGGCAGCAAGATCGCCCTGCTCTCGTTCGGCACCCGCCTCGCCGAATGCGAGAAGGCGGCCGACGAGCTCGCCGCCCACGGCCTTTCGACCACGATCGCGGATGCGCGCTTCATGAAGCCGCTGGACACCGAGCTGGTGCTCAAGCTCGCCCGCGACCACGAGATCCTGATCACGATCGAGGAAGGCTCGGTCGGCGGCTTCGGCTCGCATGTCGCGCAGTTCCTGACCGATCAGGGCGCGCTCGACAGCGGCATGGTCAAGTTCCGCACGATGGTGCTGCCCGACGTGTTCCAGGACCACGACACCCCGGCCGCGATGTACGGCCGTGCCGGTCTCGACGCCAAGGGCATCGTCGCCAAGGTGTTCGAAGCGCTCGGCAAGGACGTGAAGACCGAGACGGTCAAGCTCGCCTGAGGGGCGAGCTTCGACCTTCAGCGAAGCAGCGCGACTTTCATGAAAATCTATCTGGCAGGCCCCGACGTGTTCCTGCCGGATGCGGTCGAGGTCGGCCGTCGCAAGGCAGAGATCTGCGCCCGCTTCGGGCTCACCGGCCTCTATCCTCTCGACAACGCGATCGATCTCACCGCGCCCGACGCCTCGCGGCAGATCTTCTGCGGCAACGAGGCAATGATGGATGCGGCCGACGCCATCATCGCGAACCTGACGCCGTTCCGCGGTGCCGGCGCCGATCCCGGGACTGTCTACGAGCTCGGCTATATGGCCGGGCGCGGCAAGGTTTGTCTGGCCTATTCCAACGATGGCGCCGCCTATGCCGACCGCGTCGGCCGCTTCATGGACGTCACCTCCGAGGACGGGCGGCTGGTCGATGCGCAGGGCCTGACGGTCGAGGATTTCGGCCTCGTCGACAACCTCATGATGATCCATGCGCTGGAACTGCACGGCTGCCCGCTGGTGACGCCGGCCACGATGCCGATCGACGTCTGGCACGATCTCGCCGCGTTCGAGGCTTGCGTCCGGATGGCGGCCGCGCGATTGATTGCACCATAAGCGCATCAATCGTCCCAAGAATCGTCAAGAAGCGTCTCATGAGAGCATGATGTCCCCTCCCCGCAAGCGCGCGGATATTCTGCTGGTCGAGCGCGGCCTGTTCGAGAGCCGGGCGCGGGCGCGCGCGGCCATCGAGGCCGGCCTCGTCATGGCCGACGACAAGCAGGTGACAAAGCCGTCGGAGACCATCGCCGAAGACGCGGTGATCCAGGCCGAGCCCGCGCACCCCTACGTGTCGCGCGGCGGCGTCAAGCTCGCGGGCGCACTGGAACGCTACCCGATCGAGATCGAGGACCATGTCTGCCTCGACGTCGGCGCCTCCACCGGCGGTTTCACCGAGGTGCTGCTGGCCAATGGCGCAAGCCTGGTGTTCGCCATCGATGTCGGCACCAACCAGTTGCATCCCTCGCTGCGCGGTCATCCAAAAATCGTGTCGATGGAGGAGACCGACATCCGCGCCTATGAAGGCAAACGCCTGCCGGCGCGGCCCGATATCGTCGTCATCGACGTCAGCTTCATCTCGCTGAAGACCGTGCTGCCCGTGGCGCTGTCGCTGGCGGCTGCACCGATGAGCCTGCTGGCGCTGATCAAGCCGCAATTCGAGGCCGAGCGAAAGCACAACAAGAAAGGCATCATCCGCGACGCCGCCGTGCATCGGGAGATCTGCGACGACATCGCGGCCTTCGCCGCCTCGCTCGGCTGCACCGACATCGAGGTGTTCCCCTCGCCGATCACCGGCGGCGACGGCAACAGCGAATTCTTCCTGGGCGCGCGCCGTGGTTGAGCGCTTGAGGATCGATCACGTCGGCCATCGCGGCGACGGCGTCGCGCTCGACGCCGGCGAAGCGATCTATGTGCCATATGCGCTCGGCGGCGAGACCGTCGAGGTCGACCATGTCGCGGGCAATCATCCCGACCGCCGCAAGCTGCTCGCGGTCGATGTCGCAAGCCCCGAGCGCATCGCGCCGTTCTGCCCGCATTTCGGCGTCTGCGGCGGCTGCGCGATCCAGCACTGGGCGGCCGAGCCGTATCACGCCTGGAAGCGCAGCATCGTGGTCGAGACGCTGGCGCAGGCCGGCATCGATTGCGAGGTTGCGCCGCTGGTCGACGCCCATGGCGTGGGCCGCAGGCGCGTCACGCTGCACGGCCGGTTCGGCACGCATGACATCCTCAAGGTCGGCTTCTCGGCAGCGAGCTCGCACGACGTCATCCCGATCCATCGCTGCCCGATCCTCGATCCCGCGCTCGACGGCGCGCTCGATGCCGCCTGGGCGCTGGCCGAGCCGCTGACGTCCAAAATGCCGGTGACGAAGCCGCTCGACATCCAGGTCACGGCGACCGCCAACGGCCTCGACGTCGACGTGCGCGGCTCCGGCCCGCTGCCGACGCCGCTGGTCACGGCGCTGTCGCGCGTCGCCGAGCAGCATCGCATGGCGCGGCTGACGCGGCATGGCGAGCTGGTGCTGCAACGCCTGCCGCCGACGGTGAAGATGGGGCGAACGGAAGTGACGCTGCCGCCGGGCTCGTTTTTGCAGGCAACCGTCGCGGGTGAAGAGACGCTGGCGTCTCTCGTCGCCGAGCGCGTCGGCAAGGCCAAGGAGGTTCTCGACCTCTTCTGCGGCGTTGGGCCGTTCGCGCTGCGGCTCGCCGAGAAGGCGCGCGTCACCGCCTATGACAACGACGCCGGCGCAGTTGCCGCGCTGGCAAAGGCCGCGCGCGCCCCCGGCCTGAAGCCAATCAAGGCCGAGCCGCGCGACCTGTTCCGCCGCCCCCTGGTGCCGCAGGAGCTGCGCGACTTCGACGCCGTCGTGTTCGATCCCCCGCGCCAGGGCGCACAGGCGCAGGCACTGAAGCTCGCCGCAAGCAAGGTGCCCGTCATCGTCGCGGTCTCCTGCAACGTCGCAACCTTTGCCCGCGACGCACGGCTGCTGATCGATGGCGGTTACAGGATCGACGGCGTCGTGCCGGTCGACCAATTCCGCCACACGCCGCATGTCGAGCTGGTGGCGCGGTTTGCGCGATAGTTGCAAGCCTCGTGGGACGGCCCGCAGCAAGCTCCTCACCAAATTGATCCGACGCCGATCCGAACCTTGATGCCGGTCAACCGCCCGAGCCTCCGGTGGCGCTAGAAGCGTCGTGCGAAAGGACCGTGGAGCGGATGATGGCAATCGACCGGCGACAACTCATGGCCAGCGCGCTCGGACTTTCGGCGGCAGCAGCCACCGCCCGCCCCTCGGCTGCGGCGACGGCGACCTATGAGGAAACGGTGCGAGCGTCGCGGGCACCGCTGCAACCGGCGCCGCGGGACCGCGAGCTCGTGCGTTTTGCGACGCTCGCCGCCAACAGCCACAATACCCAGCCCTGGATCTTTTCCGCCCGCGGCAATGAAATCATGATTGCGCCCGACTTTGCGCGCCGCTGTCCGGCGGTCGATCCGGACGATCACCACCTTTTCGTCAGCCTCGGCTGCGCCGCCGAGAACCTCGTCCTCGCGGCATCAGCGCTCGGCTGGCGCGCCAACCCGATCGTCGACGGCGACGGGATCGTGATCGCGCTGGAGCAAGCGCCGCCCGAAACAACCGCGCTTGCGAACGCGATTCCCTTCAGGCAATGCACCCGTGCAACCTTCGACGGCAAGCCGGTGGCGCCCGACATGCTGCGCCAGCTCGAAAACGCCTGCCGAGAGCCGAACGTCTCAGCAATCCTGATGACCGAACGCGCCGCCATCGCCGATGTCACCGACTACGTGCTCGAAGGCAATTCCGCGCAAATGCGCGACAAGGCCTTCATGAGCGAGCTTGTGAGCTGGATGCGCTTCAACGAGACGGATGCCGTCGCGACCATGGACGGGTTGTTCTCGCGGGCCTCGGGAAACCCGTCCCTGCCGGCATGGGTCGCGCGACCGCTGCTCAGGTTCTTCTTCACGGAAACCGGCGAGAACGGGAAATACCGCGCCGGGCTCGACAGCTCCGCGGGAATCGTCGTGCTTGCCGCCGATCGCAGCGACACCTCGCACTGGATTTCGGTCGGCCGTGCCTGTCAGCGGTTCGGCCTGCAGGCGACCGCGCTCGGGCTCAAATATTCCTTCATCAACCAGCCGGTCGAGGTGCCGGCATTAAGGCGGCAGTTCGCAGCCTCGCTCGGCCTAGGCGAGCGGCGTCCCGATATCGTGATACGTTTCGGAACCGGGCCGGACCTGCCGAAATCGCTGCGCCGCGCCCCGGAACTGGTGATGCGGTCTGCGCAATAGTCGCCTAGCGCCGAAGGCCGCCGAGCGCCGGTGACTCGCCGGGCAGCATGTTCGATCTGATATCGCTATCCATGCGGCTGGAGTCCTGCTGGGTGAACCCGGCCCCGAACGACAGGCTGAGGTTGGAGGTCGGCTTGAATTCGACGCCCGCGAACGCACCGTATCCGGGCGCGGCGCCGGAGGTGAGCGGCGCAAGCGAACTGCCAATGCCGTTGCCGTATTTCAGCGTGTCGAAACCGGCAAAGAACGTGACGGGCAACCCGCCCGCAGTCTTGGTGTTGTAACCGAACTGTGAGCTGTCATAGGAGAGCGCGCTGAAATTGCCGGCCTGTCCAGCCCGGCCGAGACCGCTCCAATTGAGGTTGCCACGCTGGCTGCCGACAAAGAAGCCGTTCGCAAAATTGGCGCGCCCGCCTGCGTCGCTGGCATTGAAGCTCGGAAAATTGCCGTAAGCGTCGGAGCTCTGGCCATCGCTGTCGCCAAAACCGAAAGGTCCGCCCGGTATCCAATACCGCAAGGGAGCAACTTGCGCATGAGCGGGCGCTCCGCCGAGGCAAAGCGCGGCGAAGAGAACTGCGAGACCGCAAGAACCTGCAAGGCTGGACATTCGGGCTACCGTCAAAATGCCCTCAAATTATACCCTCCGGATAGCGCGATTGCCAGCGAAGCAACGACGGTCCTCACGTCCCCGGTTCCGGGGTAGCGTCTTCCTGACGCGTTGAACCTCCAATCCGCCGGATTGACCCACATAGAGGACGCGCAAGCTCGAGCCGTCACCGTGATCGCCGAAGCCTCGCGCGATGCAACAATGCGCAGTTTGCGCTGACCATTGAAAATGCCCGACACAGCATGGAGGCCGTCATGGAGGTCAATTCCGACAGGTTGAACGCGTTCATGGGCAAGATGATTACCGAGGTCGGGGCAGCGATGAACGCATCGCTGGTCCTGCTGGGCGACAAGCTCGGCCTCTACCGCGCCCTTGCCGCCAAGGGACCGATGAACTCCGCCGAGCTGGCGAGCGCCACCGGAACGAACGAACGCTACGTCCGCGAGTGGCTGGCGAGCCAGGCGGCTTCTGGTTACGTCGAATACGATACCGCTTCAGGAAAATTCTCGATGTTGCCGGAGCAGGCGATGGCGCTTGCCGACGAGGACAGCCCGGTGTTCCTCGGCGCAGTCGGCAATGTCATTGCCGCAGCGTTTCTCGACGAGCCGAAGATTACGGATGCATTCAAGTCCGGCAAGGGCGTCGGCTGGAATCGTCGCAGCGAGTGCCTGTTCTGCGGCACCGCCCGCTTCTTCCGCACCGGCTACATGCATCATCTGGTGCAGGAGTGGCTGCCCGCGCTCGACGGCGTCGTGGACAAGCTCGAGCGCGGCGCCAAGGTCGCCGATGTCGGTTGCGGGCATGGCGTTTCGACGCGGCTCATGGCGAAAGCCTTCCCGAACTCCCGATTCTACGGCTTCGACTATCACGAGGGCTCGATCGAGGCCGCGCGAAAGGCGACCAATGAGGCCAAGCTGGGCGACCGGGTCAGCTTCGCTGTTCACTCGGCCAAGACCTATCCGGCCGAAGGCTACGATCTCGTCTGCTTCTTCGATTGCCTGCACGACATGGGCGATCCCGTCGGCGCCATCAGCCACGTGCGCGAATCCATGGCCAAGGACGGCACCTGCATGCTGGTCGAGCCGTTCGCCGGCGACCGCCTCGAAGACAATCTCAATCCGGTCGGCCGCGTCTACTATGCGGCGTCGACCATGATCTGCACACCGGCCTCGCTCGACCAGGAGGTCGGCCTCGCGCTGGGTGCACAAGCGGGCGAAGCAAGGCTGCGCAAGGTCGCGCGCGAAGGCGGCCTGACGCGCTTCCGCCGCGCCGCCGAAACGCCGTTCAATCTGATCCTGGAGGCACGGATCTGACGTCTCTCACGCCGGGCGCGCGGGCCTGTGCGCGACATAGCCGACCCGCAAGCCCGGCACGAAGCCGCACCCCTCGTAGAAGCGATGCACGCGCGGATCCTTGCGGCCGCTTTGCATCAGCACGTGATGGCAGTCCATCGTCCATGCGGCCTGAAGCGCCGCCACGACCACAGCCCGTCCATGGCCGCGGCCCTGATATTCTGGATGTGTCGCGACATTCTCGAGAAAGCCGTGGCGCTGGCCGGCGCGCAACAGGTTCGGCGCGGTGATGAGCATGCAGGTGGCGACGATCCTGTCCGCCTCTTCCGAGACCAATACCGCGAGATCATCGCGCGACAAAATCTGCCGCCAGATGTCCGCCGCTCGCTCCAGCGGATCGGCGGCCGCGCTGACCTCCGAGACGCGAAACAATTCGAGCAGGGCGGGAAGATCGGCTTCCCGGGCAAGCCTGGCGGTCGGCATTGGTCACTCTCCTGACTTGAGCCGGTCGCGCACGGCCGACGATGTCAGGTCGAGGCGTCCGTCCCCGTTCCGAATGTAAGCTGATTCCCGTCGAGATCGACGACGTCGAAATCGCGCATGTCGTAGTCGCGGTCCTGCGGCTGGTTGATCAGCTTGGCGCCGCGTCCCGAGACTTCGGCATAGAACCGGTCGACGTCCCTGACGAAGATGCAGACGCCGCCGTGCCCGGGCAACCGTTTCGTTGCCGCCGCCGCAAGCAGATGCAGCCCGACCTCGTCACGGCAGAGGCAGGCGTAGGACGGAGGCTGACCGTATTCGAAGGTGACCTCGAAGCCGAGCACGTCGCGGTAATAGGCGAGGCTGGCAGTGATGTCGGACACGACGAAGACGGTGGCGAAACCGGCCATCATCGGGTGTTCGTCGGTCATTGCAGTCTCCTCGGGTCGAAGTCTCTTGGGGTAAGGTCTCTTGGAGCCGAAGTCTCTTGGGGTCGCGGCCTCCGCGCAGTCTACCATGCGATCGCGGGGCCGGGGACCGAGCCGCCGCTGCCGCCGCTGGCGGCCAAGTAACTGCGCGCACGATCCACTCCAAATTTGAGAATGGGCTGGGTCATCGAGCACAATTCTATAACCGTCACCCTGAGGTGCGAGCCTTGCGGCGCAATTGCGTCGCGGGGCGAGCCTCGAAGGGCGACGGCCCGGCCGCATCGAGGCCGTACATCCTTCGAGGCTCTCCAAGGAGCGCGCTGCGCCCCTTGGCTCGCACCTCAGGATGACGGATTTGACAGTGACGTCAGAGGCTAGGCGGTCTTGTCGACCGAAGACGATGAATCGGCCGGCGGATATTTCGTCACGGGCACCATGAAGGACTTGGTGCCGACTTGGTAGATGATCTTGCCGTTCTTCCCGTCATCGGTCGCGATCTGCGCCTGCCCGAACATGATGACGTTCTTGTAGACGATGCCGGTGCCCTGGCGCGTGATGCCGTCGGTGGTGACGCTGACCTGCGCTTCGTTGCCGTTGACGGCGAGCACCTTGAAGCTCGCGCTTTTGCCGTTGTCGCTGGAATAGCCGCCCCAGCTTCCCATCAGTCGGCTGTCGGAGGCCGGCGGCGCCTGCTTCTCGAGATTGGCGGTCTGCTTGCCAGCGCCACCGGCGGAGAACAGGAGCACCATGTTCTTGCCGTCCTTGGTGCCGACCGTGACCCCGCCGAAGGTGATAAGCGAGCCCTGGACCTCGCCGAAGCCGCGTTCGGTATGCCCGTTATGGGTATACTCGACCTGCGCCCGGGCACCGCGGATGTTCACGACCTTGAAGCCGACGGGCTGGTTGTTGCCCACCCAATTGCCCTTCCAGTCACCGACCAGAGTGCTCTGGTGAAAGATGCGCTCGTTCGCGGGCGAAATCTGGCTGGTGCTCGATGTGACGATGGCCATTGGGTTGCTCGGCGGACAGGTTTGAAAAACCCGCTTTCGTTCGCTCCAACAATGTCAGGATGCTGGCCGGAAATGAACGGAAACCATCCGATTAGGGCCACGCGCAGGTTAATGAGCGGTTAAGTTCAACCGTCGGCTGAGACGGCAAAACGTCTCAGCCGGGGACTGCCTTAGCGTCCCCAGCGGTCCGACCAGATCTTCTCGCCGATCATGCAGCTGACGCGCGGCTCCTTGTCCGCAACGCGCACCACGGGACGCTCCGGCGTGCGGCCTGCGACCTCCATCAGGAGCTTGGTGCGGATCGCTTCCTTGAACTTCTCGCGGTCCTTGATCGTGATGACGAAGGAGCCGGGGCCGCCGATCACGCAATCCTCGTAGTAGTAGTCGAGATTGTCGATATCCATGGTCGAATAGGACGGCTCCTTGACCATGATCGGCAGGCCGTTGATGACGATGCCTTTCTCGAGCGCGGCGTCGCGCGCCACCGTGACCGGGCCGCCATTGTTGTTGGGACCGTCGCCGGAGATGTCGATGACGCGGCGCAAGCCCCGATAGGGATCCTCGTCGAACAGCGGCATCGCGAACGTGATCGCGCCGGAGATCGAGGTGCGCGAGGCGCGCCGGATCGGCGTCTTCAAGATTTCGGCGGCGACCGCATCCGCGGTCTCAGGTCCGTCGATCAGCCGCCAGGGAATGATGATCTTCTGGTCGCTGGAAGCAGCCCACTCGAAATAGGTCACCGCGATCCTGCCGTTCGGACCGAGCTTCAGCGCCTGCAAGAACTCCTTCGACTGGATCGCCTGCGCATAGCCTTCGCGCTGGATCGCGAGTTCGTCCATGTCCATGGAGTAGGAGACATCGACCGCAAGGACCAGTTCGACATCGACCGTCTGCGCGTCCCTGTCGGTCGCCAGCCGCTGCGGCCGATCCTTCGACGCCTCAAATTTAGGTCCTGGTGCAGCGAAGCCCGCAACATCCCCCCCGGCGAGCACGCCGGCCACCAGCACAGCCCCGATCGAGAACAGCAAGCGCATCGCAGCCTCCCGTCGTATGACGCGATGGTGACATGCAATCGCCTTGCCGCAAAGTGCGAAGATCGCTTGCACTTCACATTCAAGTTAGGAATTTGCGTCGTTGCGGCGACTTGCCGTCGTTTGGCCATAGCGATGACGTCGGAACGCGCGCAATCACCAGCGCCGTCATTCCAGGACTCGCAAAGCACGAAGCTCCGGCGCGCCCCTGCGTCCGGGAATCTCGAGATTTCGAGTTCGATACTGCGCGTCGCCCTGGAATGACGACTCCCGGGATGGAGCGTCCCGCCCACTTGTCCGACGCGATTTCCATGCTAGGCTGGCCGCACAGATGGGGATGGAGTCCCCCGACAACCGCCCGGCGGTCGGTGACCGTGATGGGCTGATGACTCCTGCTTGAGGTGGGGCAATTTTGAGCCTCTGCCTTTGGCGGGAGCATGGACAAACCCGCCGATGGCGGGTTTTTTTGTTGCCTGACGACGAAGGCCAGGACGTGAAGGCCAAGGGGAAATCCGAGGCGTGACGACGACGACACCGAATGCTGCGCGTGCCGGGCTGCCCAGAGGGATCTGGGTGCTCGGCTTCGTCTCGATGCTGATGGACGTCTCCTCCGAGATGATCCACGCGCTGCTGCCGGTCTATCTCGTCACCGTGCTCGGCGCCTCGACGCTCACGGTCGGCTTCATCGAGGGAATTGCGGAGGCGACGGCCTCGATCACCAAGATCTTCTCCGGCGCGCTGTCGGACTGGCTCGGCCGGCGCAAGCTGCTCGCCGCCCTCGGCTACGGGCTGGCCGCCTTCACCAAACCGCTATTCCCGCTCGCACCCAGCGTCGAATGGCTGGTGGCCGCGCGCTTCATCGACCGGGTCGGCAAGGGCATCCGCGGCGCGCCGCGCGATGCGCTGATCGCCGATATCGCCCCCATCGGCCTGCGCGGCGCGAGCTTTGGCCTGCGCCAGTCGCTCGACACCATCGGCGCCTTCGTCGGACCGCTCGCGGCGATCGGCCTGATGTGGTGGACGGCTGACAATTTTACCGCCGTGTTCTGGGTTGCCGTGCTGCCGGCCTTTCTGTCCTTCGGCCTGATCGCCTTTGCCGTGAGCGAGCCGGAGCCGGACCCAAGCCGGGAATCTGCGAAAAATCCGCTCAATCTCGCTGCGATGCGGCAGCTCGGAGCGGTCTACTGGCGCGTCGTGGCGGTCGGAATCGTCTTCACGCTCGCGCGCTTCAGCGAAGCCTTCCTGATCCTGCGCGCGCAGAACATCGGCCTCAATGCGATGTGGGTGCCTGCGGTGCTGGTGCTGATGAACATCGTCTACGCGCTGTCGGCCTATCCGGCCGGCGTGTTGTCGGACCGCATCAACCGGACCGCCCTGCTCGCGCTCGGTCTCCTCTTTCTCTGCGGCGCCGACCTCGCACTCGCGCTGCTGCCGAACCTTGGCGGCCTGGCGCTTGGTGTCGCGTTGTGGGGGCTGCATATGGGATTGACGCAAGGCCTGCTCTCGGCCCTCGTCGCCGACGCCGCGCCGCCAAGCTTGCGCGGCACCGCATTCGGCTATTTCTACCTGTTCACGGGCCTGGCACTGCTGGCCGCGAGCGTGATCGCAGGTGCGCTGTGGGACGCCTATGGTCCGGCCGGCACGTTCCTGGCAGGGCTCGGCTTCGCGCTGGTGTCGCTCGTGGGGCTGCTCGCCGTCGGCAACGGGCTGGCAGCGGAGGGCAAATGATGACGGGGAGCTGTTTGTCGTGTTGAGCGGGGTGCTTGCCATTACGATCGGCAGCGTGCTGGGCGGCTGTGCGCGCTATTTCATCTCCGGCGCGATCGCGCGGCGGCTGGGCGAGACGTTTCCGTGGGGCACCATGACCATCAACGTCACCGGCGCCTTCCTGATCGGCATTTTTGGCGCGCTGGCAACCCATCCCGGCTCGATGTTCGCCTCGCCCAATCCATGGCTGTTCGCGGTGACCGGTTTCCTCGGCTGCTACACCACGGTGTCCTCGTTCAGCCTGCAAACGCTGACGCTCGCCCGCAACGGCGAACCCATGCATGCGCTCGGCAACGTCGTCTTCTCGGTCGGACTGTGCCTCGCCGCCGTCAGCTGCGGCTTCCTGCTCGCTGACGGTCTTGGAGGGTAGCGGCCCGATGAATTCTCCCTCCGCCGAGCGCTGGCGCAGCGCAGTGCTCTATGCCTGGGTTTCCGCCGGCAGCGTCCTCGGTGGCCTGACGCGCTATCTGGTCGGGCTCTTGCTCGATACCGGTCCGGGCTTTCCCGTCGCGACGCTGTTCATCAATGCCACCGGCTCGCTGATCATCGGCTTCTATGCGACGCTGACCGGCCCGGACGGCCGCATGCTGGCACGACCCGAGCACCGGCAGTTCGTCATGACCGGGTTCTGCGGCGGCTACACCACCTTCTCGGCCTTCAGCCTGGAAACCTTCCGCCTGGTCCATGGCGGCATGAAATATACCGCGCTGGCCTATGTCGCCTCCTCCGTCGTCTGCTGGCTGGTATCGGTCTGGCTCGGCCATATGATGGCGAGTCGCTACAACCGCTTGAGAAGGAGCTGACCATGCAAATTCCCAATCAGGCCGTTTCGCTCCGCATCTTCATCGGCGAGAGCGACCATTGCGACGGCAAGCCGCTCTATGAAGCGATCGTGATGAAGGCGCGCGAGCTGCACCTCGCCGGCGCCACCGTGCTGCGCGGTCCGATGGGGTTCGGCAAGTCGAGCCGGCTGCACACCTCGAAAATCCTGCGGCTCTCGGAAGACCTGCCGCTGCTGATCGAGATTGTCGACAGCGAGGACAACATCAACGCATTCCTGCCCATCCTGGATGGCATGATGTCGAGCGGGCTGATCACCTTGGAGAAGGTGCAGGTCCTGCAATATGGTGAGAGGGCCGCGAGCTGATCGCTCCGGCAAGGAACCCTAGCCCGCCGTGTCCAGGAGGCGGAATGAACGACGCCGTCACCAAGCCGAAAACCAGGACCACGACCAAGGTCGAGCGACCGAAGCTGCACAAGGTCATCCTGATCAACGACGACTACACGCCGCGCGAATTCGTCACGATGATCCTCAAGGCCGAGTTCCGCATGACGGAAGATCAGGCCTACAAGGTGATGATCACGGCGCACAAGCTGGGCGCCTGCGTGGTTGCCGTGTTCACCAAGGACGTCGCGGAGACCAAGGCAACGCGCGCCACCGACGCCGGCCGCGCCAAGGGCTATCCGCTGCTGTTCACGACGGAGCCGGAGGAATAAGCCATCCGCGCCTTCCGACTTTGCATTCCCGCCGGAGATCGCCGACAATGCCGCAAAATCGGCGCAGGCCGGACAATAAGCAAAGCGGGAAACGACGGAAGTGGGCATATCAATAAGAAGCTTCGTGACAAGAGGCCAACCGGTCCTGACGCTGGCGGCGATCGCCTTCTTCACCACCGGCACGGCGCAAGCGGCCGAACGGGTCCGCATCGGGCTGTTGAAGCTCTCCTCGGCAGCCCCGTTGTTCCTCGCCAAGGAGCGCGGCTATTTCGAGCAGGAAGGGATCGAGGCCGACCTGAAATTCTTCGATGCCGCCGTGCCGATCGCGGTAGCCAGCGTCTCCGGCGATATCGACATCGGTTTTACCGGCTTCACGGCCGCTTTCTACAACCTCGCGGGCAAGGGCGGACTGAAGGTCGTTGCCGGCACGGCGCGCGAGGCACCCGGCTTCCAGAACACGGCCTATGTCGTCTCCAAGCGCGCACATGATTCGGGCCTGAAGACGCTGAAGGACCTGCCCGGCCATTCCGTCGGCATCACGCAGGTCGGCTCGACTTTCCATTATTC
This sequence comes from Bradyrhizobium sp. WSM2254, assembly GCF_000472645.1. Lineage (NCBI taxonomy): Bacteria > Pseudomonadati > Pseudomonadota > Alphaproteobacteria > Hyphomicrobiales > Nitrobacteraceae > Bradyrhizobium > Bradyrhizobium sp. WSM2254. Next base: position 36,862 of record NZ_AXAB01000033.1, read on the forward strand.
GCTCGGCCTGATCGCCGACAAGCTGAAATTCGACGTGACCTCCGTCCGGGTCGTTCCGCTGCAATCGCTGCCGAATGTCGCGGCGGCCATCAAGGGCGGCCAGCTCGACGCGGCGCTCACCGCCACGACCACGATCAGCCCGGTGGTCGCCTCTGGCGATGCGATCGTGCTCGGCTTCGTCGGCGACGAGACGCCCTGGATGCTCGGCTGCGTCGTGGCTTCGACCGCGACGATCGAGAAGAACCGCAAGCTGGTCGAGAAGGTGCTGGCTGTCTATCGCCGCGGCGCCGACGACTATGCGCGCGTGCTGTTGAAACGCGATGCGGACGGCAAATTCGTCCGCAGCGAGGAAGGTGACGCGATGCTTGCGATCATCTCCAAATACACCGAGCAGAAGGTCGAGCAGCTCCGCATCGGGCTGTCGGTCGTCGATCCCGCGCTCGACAGCGCCGACATCGCCCGCCAGATCGCCTGGTTCAAGCGCCAGAAGATGGTCGAACCCGATATCGATGCCGAGAAGATCATCGACAAATCCTTCGTCCCGGACCGGCCGACGGCGCCGAAATGACTGACGACAACGACAACAAGAACACGGAGCTACCCATGAGCGCGAGCGAAGTCACCGCGGGCACCAAAATCGTCCGGCGTGCCGCGAACCAAAAGCCGTCGCGCGTCGTCGCCGACATCTGCGTGGTCGGCTCGGGTGCGGCCGGCATGTCGGCGGCGATCGAGGGCGCGCGTGCCGGACGTAAGGTGGTGCTGGTCGACAGCCTGCCCGCGCTCGGCGGCCAGGCGGTCAACTCCATCATCGGCACCTTCTGCGGCCTGTTCTCGAACGGCAGCGACGGCTACCAGTTCACCCACGGTATCGCCGACGATCTCCTGGGCGACCTCGGTGCGCAGGAGAACGCGCTGTTCTACCGCCGCGGGCCGCACACCACCGTCGTCTATTACGACGAGGTCGCGCTCGGCCGCTGGGTCGAGAAGGCGATGCTTGCGGCCGGCGTCACCGTGATCGTCGGCGCCGTCATGCGCAATGTCCGTGTCGCCGGCCGGCGCGTGACCGGGATCGATCTCTCCACCCGCTACGGTGACGTTGAGGTCGAGGCGAACGGCTTCGTCGACGCCTCCGGCGACGCCGCGCTGGTGTGGCAGGCGGGCTTTGCCTGCCGCGAGCCGGACGACGGCCCGATCTACGGCACGCAAATGCTGATCGTGGAGAATATCGACGAGAGCAAGGTGCCGAGCCGCGAGGAATTGCCGGCGCGCATGCGAGAGAAGGCCGGCGACTACGGCCTGTTGCGGCGCGAGGGCCTGTCCTTCGTCATTCCCGGGCGCGGCGTTGCCGCCATGAACATGACCCATGTCGAGACGCCACTGGAGCCGCTGGAGGCGAGCCGCAAAGGCATCGAGGGCAAGGACCAGGCCGACCGCGCCTTCGCCTTCCTCAGGAACGAATTCCCCGCCTGCTTCGGCAAGGCGCGCATCCGTGCCTATGGCTTTCCCGGAATCCGCCAGACGCGCTGGATCGTCGGCCGCCAGCAATTGTCGGTCGACGACGTCCGCGCCGGCACCAAATTCGAAGACGCGATCGGCCGCACGGCGTGGCCGATCGAACTGCACGACCACGGCTCCGGCCATCACTGGCACGTCTTCGACAAGGACCACGTCCACTATGTGCCGTTCGGCAGCCTGGCACCGCAGGAAGCCGACAACATCGTCGCCGCCGGCCGCTGCATCGATGCCGACAAGGCCGCACTCTCCAGCGTTCGGGTGATGGGCCCCTGCATGGCGATGGGCGCCGCCGCTGCGCACGCGCTCGACCTCGCCGGCAGCGGCAGCGTGCATCAGATCGACATCGATGCATTGAAGTGGCGCGTGCGCGACAATCTGGAGCGGACGGACTGAGGTGCGCAGCAGCCAGGAGCGGTGGCCGTAGCTCTCTGCTCAGCCGACCGCCGTGATCGTCGATCTGGACGCCCTTAGGCCATCACCACCGGCGTCTCTTCGGCCAGCCCATACACACGCTGCGCCTTCGAAAACCCCGCGATCGGAAATTCGCCGAGCTCACGCCAGTCGTGGCGGCAGGCGTTCGCGAAGACTTCCGAGACCACGACGGTGCGGCCAAGCCGGCCGGCGATCTTCTCCAGCCGCGCAGCGAGATTGACGGCGGGGCCGATGCAGGTGAAGTCCAGCCGGTTGCCGCCGCCGATATTGCCGTAGAGGATGTTGCCGACATGCAGCGCGACGCCGAAGCGGAAGCGCTCGACGACGTCGCCGACCGGATGCGCGAGCGCTTCCACGCTGGCGCGAGACTCGCGCGCGGCTTCCAGCACGCGCGCGCAGACATGCGTGGCATCGCCGACATATTCGTCGATCGGAAACACCGCGAGCAGGCCATCGCCCATGAATTTCAGCACCTCGCCGCCATGGCCCCGGATCGCGGTGACCTGGCAGTCGAAATAATGGTTGAGGATCTCGACCACGGTCTCGGCCGGCAGGCGATCCGACAATGCGGTGAAGCCGCGCAAGTCAGAGAGCCAGATTGCCGCCTGCATGGTGTCGTTGTGGCCGCGGCGGATCTGGCCGCCAAGGATCCGCGCGCCGGCGCGGTTGCCGACATAGGTGTCGAGCAGCATCTCGGCGGTGCGGCGCAGGCTGATGATCTCGCTGACGCGCGCGAGCGGCGTCACGATGGAGCGGATCGCCGCGACGTCGTCGTCGCTGAAGCCGCCGGGATGACGCGTGGTCCAGCTCGTCGCGTGGATCGAGCCGTCGAGATAGTGCATCGGCATCGCGAGGTAGTCGGTCACGCCCTCGGCGCGCATGTCGTCGAGGAACGGAAACCGCCTGCTGTCCGGATCGTCCATCCGTCCCCGGACCTCCAGCCCCTCCTCGAACACGATCCGGAGCGGGCTCCGGGCGAATTCGGGCGTGTCCAGGATATCGAAATCGACGGTGCCGATCTCGACCTTCTGGCCCTGCCGCCAGATGAAGTTGCGGCCAAAGATTTCCGGATGCAGCGTGCGAATGAAGATGCCGAACCGCGACAGCGGCAGGCCGGCCGCGACCAAATGCTCGCAGACCTCGGCGATCATCTCGGAAGGGGTCCCGGACGACCTCGCACCGTCGATCAGCCAGTTGGTGATGCGCTGGATCTCGGAGTTTTGCATGGCCGCATTTGCGGACGAAGTTTTGGGAACGTCAAGCTGCGCGGTGGGCTAGTACCGCGACATTGTAGCTAGCGCATGATCTGTTCGGAAAACCGCTTCACACTTTTCCCGATCATGCGCTAACGCCTCACCCGGCCCTAGCGGCCGACCTGCCCGCGATCCCGAATGAAATGATCGGCGAGCACGCAGGCCATCATGGCCTCGCCGACGGGGACGGCACGGATGCCGACGCACGGGTCGTGGCGTCCCTTGGTGAAGATCTCGGTCTCAGCGCCCTTGCGATCCACGGTGAGACGCGGCTGGAGGATCGACGAGGTCGGCTTCACGGCGAAGCGCACCACGATCGGCTGTCCCGTGGAGATGCCGCCCAGCACGCCGCCGGCGTGGTTGGACAGGAAGCGCGTGCCGTCATTGCCGGTGCGCATCTCGTCGGCGTTCTCTTCGCCCGTCAGCTCGGCCGCGCCGAAGCCGGCACCGATCTCGACGCCCTTCACCGCGTTGATGGTCATCATCGCACCCGCCAGATCGGAATCGAGCTTGGCGTAGATCGGCGCGCCGAGACCCGCGGGCACGCCTTCGGCGACGATCTCGAGCACCGCGCCGATCGAGGAGCCGCTCTTGCGGATGCCGTCGAGATAGGTCTCGAAGAACGCCGCCTTGTCCTTGTCGGGACAAAAGAACGGGTTCCTGGCGACCTCGTCCCAGTCCCACTTCTCACGGTCGATCTTGTGCGGGCCGATCTGCACCAGCGCGCCCCGCACCTTCACGTCGGGCAGTACTTTTCGCGCGATCGCACCGGCGGCAACCCGCGTCGCGGTCTCGCGCGCCGACGAGCGTCCACCGCCGCGATAGTCGCGCAGGCCGTATTTGGCCTCATAGGTGAAGTCGGCGTGACCGGGCCGAAACTTGTCCTTGATCTCGGAATAATCCTTGGAGCGCTGGTCGGTGTTCTCGATCAGGAGCCCGATCGGCGTGCCCGTCGTCACCTGCACGCCGGTCTCCGGATGGGCCATCACCCCGGACAGGATCTTCACCTGATCCAGCTCCTGGCGCTGGGTGGTGAAGCGCGACTGGCCGGGCCGGCGGCGATCGAGATCGCCCTGGATGTCGGCCTCGGTGAGCGGAATCATCGGCGGGCAGCCATCGACCACGCAGCCGATCGCCACCCCATGGCTCTCGCCGAAGGTGGTGACCCGGAACATGTGGCCGAAGGTGTTGAAGGACATTCGTATCTCACTAATTCGGGAACAAGGCTCGATCGGTCTACGCCGAATCCCTCGTGGCCTTGACTGGATGGGCGCGGACGATCTTCCGGGCCGGCTTGGCCTTGAACATCACTTCCTCACCCGTAAACGGGTTCGTTCCCTTACGCGCCTTGATCGCGGGCTCCTTGACGACCACGAACTTGGCAAAGCCAGGCACCAGGAACAGGCCGTTCTTCTTCAGCTCTTTGTGGCCAACGTCCGTGAGCGTCTCCATGATGCTCTTGACGTCGCGCTTGGAAAGCTCGGTGGCGATCGCAATCTTCTCAATGAGAGCCGACTTGGACATTTGCGTGTGCGAGCCGTGCTGGGACACAACCGGACTTGGTGCTTTGCGTCTGGGTTCTGGCACACGCTTCTCTGCAACAGCATGACGCTTGTCGTCTGCTAGACGGCGCTCCAGCGCCGGTTCGCTCTCGCTCAGCTTACGCTTTGCTACCTGGAGAATCGACGAACTCGTCCTGGCTACAGCAGAAGGCGCATCCGCAGATGAGTCATCGAGCGCATCATTCAAAGCAGCGAATATCTTGGGGTCAAAACGATCCTTGAAGACGGCGCCAAAATCGGAAGGTTTCACTCTATCCCAAACGGTCGCTGCTTTGAGCTGCAGAGCGATTCGAATGACGTCATCGAGCTCGACTTCGTGCGGATCCTTGAGATCGGCCAAATACCTCGCAAAGGTCGCGACGACTCCGGCAAGCGCGTCCTTACGATCCGACTGACCTCTTATCGCTTCTATGTCGCTGGGCCGCAAACGATGCAGTCTCTCTAGCGATACCGACGTTGCAGTTTTCACGTTCTATTCCTCGCCATCGTCGGGATGAACACGTCCTGCAGCTTGATGCCGTATCTGGCAAACTCCTTTGCCGCATTGGCCAGGTGATCGGGAGTACGGCCGGGTCGGGTGCCGTATCGGCCGGAACCATTTGTGATGCACCAAACAGCACTTGGCTTACGATCGAGATCGAATAGAATCTCTCCACCAATCCTTCCGGGGCCAGCTTCTATGAGGGCCGGGTGACCAAGCTTTTGCATACCGTCCGCAGTTCGGAAATTGCGCGCTCGTGGAAAAATGTATTCTCGCGTCGTCGCGTTCACGACTTCCTCGATCGAAAACCAAAGCTTGCCTACACTATCTACGACCCAAAGGATCGGCAATTCGGAGTAGACATAACGCGTAACACCAAGACCTTTCTCGGTCACCGTCATCAATTGCTTCAACAGCCGGGCCGTATTGCGCGAAAGTCGGAGCAGACTCTGGGGCCGAAGTTCGCCTTCCAATAAGTCAACTCTGTCGGGAGCTAGCGCTTCTCCAAAAGCCTCATCAAGGGCAAGAATACGCGTACGGCCCCCCTTCCCAAGCATCAATTCTTCCATCGTCGCCGGCAGTATGGTTCGTTCAGGTCTATACCCGCTCCTCTACAGCCAATCGACAGGAAAAGGAAGTTCCCGCAACTTTGGCGCGAAATCCTCCAGAAGGTTATGAAGCGGCTGGACTGCTTTCTTGGCAGATCTAGTGATCGCCGACCACTCATTCAACCCACTGAGATTGTTATAAAATCAGGAACACGCTGGCGGCATCGATCGAGAGACTCGAGGCCGGCGCAAAATTAACTATACTTGTCCACCCGCCCGTCCCGGAACACGTAGACGGCGCCCTGCTCGATATAGAGCTCGGCGGCGCTGGCGGGCGTCTCCAGGCCAAGCGAAACCATCAGGGCCCGGCAGGTCCCGCCATGGGCAACTGCGACGGTGTCGGTCCGGAGCTGGTCGTACCAGGCGCGGACGCGGACCTGCACGTCGGCGTAGGTCTCCCCGCCTGCGGGACCCACCGTCCATTTGTCGGCGAGGCGCCTGGCATAGATTTCGGGATCGGCGGCCTCGCTCTCGGCCAGCGTCAGCCCCTCCCAGACGCCGTAGCCGATCTCGCGCAGGCGATCGTCGAGCGAATAGTCGGCCACGGGCAATTCGAGCTTGCCGCGCGCAAGTTCCATGGTCATGCGCGCGCGGCCGAGCGGGCTCGACACATAGGGCAGCGCCGCCTTGTCGCGGCCGTCGCGCTTGAACAGGTCGGCGAGAATGCCGCCGGCCTGCACCGCCTGGCTACGGCCGCGCGCGTTCAGCGGAACGTCCTTGGTGCCCTGAAGCCGCCCGAGCGCATTCCACTCGGTCTCGCCGTGGCGAAGATAGTAGATCGTGGGCACGGGCATTGCCGGTAAGCGTTAGTCCTTGCCGCCGAACGAAATGTCCGGCGCGTCCGGCCGCTTCATGCCGAGCACGTGATAGCCGGAATCGACGTGGTGCACCTCGCCGGTGACGCCGCGCGAAAGGTCGGAAAGGAAATACAGCGCGCTGCCGCCGACGTCTTCAGTCGACACGTTACGCCGCAGCGGCGCGTTGTGCTCGTTCCACTTCAGGATATAGCGGAAGTCGCCGATTCCGGAGGCCGCGAGCGTCTTGATCGGCCCGGCCGAGATCGCGTTGACGCGGATGTTCTTCTCGCCGAGGTCGGCGGCGAGATAGCGCACGCTCGCCTCCAGCGCCGCTTTCGCCACGCCCATCACGTTGTAATGCGGCATCCACTTCTCGGCGCCGTAATAGGAGAGCGTGATGAGCGAGCCGCCGTCGGTCATCAGCTTCTCGGCGCGCTGTGCCACGGCGGTGAACGAGTAGCAGGAGATCAGCATCGACTTGGAGAAGTTCTCCTGCGTGGTGTCGACGTAGCGGCCGTCGAGCTGCTCGCCATAGGCAATCGCGTGCACCAGGAAGTCGATCTTGCCCCACTTCTCCTTCAGCACCGCGAAGGCGGCGTCGATGGTCGCAGCGTCCGTGACGTCGCAATGGCCGAGCACGAGTCCACCGATCTCGGCGGCGAGCGGCTCGACGCGCTTCTTGAGCGCATCGCCCTGATAGGTGAAGGCGAGCTCGGCGCCCGCTGCGTGGCATGCCTTGGCGATGCCCCAGGCGATCGAGCGGTTGTTGGCAACGCCGAGGACCACCCCGCGCTTGCCTTGCATCAGACCTGAATTCTGCGCCATTTTTGAACGTCCCGTCGAGCTCTCGTTGAGGTCTGGAGGTACACCAGCCCTCCTTCGCGGTACAGTCCTAATACGCGGCGTTAACGCTGTTTCGAGCGCCGGAATAGCCGTTCCGTTCGGGTGTTATGATGGGTAAGGCGCTCGCGCCGAACACCAGGACGTCAAGACGGCAATGAGTGCGTTTCGCCAGAGTGTTGAAGCCATGATCCCGGCGTTGCGCCGCTACGCCCGCGCGCTCACGCGCGATGCGGATGCGGCCGACGATCTGGTGCAGGATACGTTGGTGCGCGCACTGCGTTCGGAGCGCCTGTTTCTCGGAGGCGACGTCAGGAGCTGGCTGTATACGATCCTGACCAACCTCAACAAGAACCGGCGGCGCTCGCTGGCAAGGCGACCGCAATTCATGCAGCTGACGGAGAACAACCCGGATGCCAGCGGGACCGAAGCCGAGGGACGCGACATCGAGAAGGCGCTGGCAACGCTGGTCGAAGAGCAGCGCTCGGTGCTGCTCCTGGTGATGCTGGAGGGCATGAGCTACCGCGAGGTCGCCGACATCCAGGGCGTGCCGATCGGCACCGTGATGTCGCGCCTGGCGCGCGCCCGCGCCCACGTTAAAGCCTCGCTGGAGGGTGAGCGCCCGGCGCTCAGGCGAGTGAAATGATGGCGGGATTGATGCATCGCGTAGTGTCCGCCCGCAGCCTGCCGATGAGGCGAGCGAAGTTGACTCACGAAGGATATTTTGGGCCGCAGAGCCAGAGACGATCGATATGAACGACCGCAATATTCCGATCACCGAAGACGAGTTGCACGCCTATGTCGATGGCGAGCTGCCGGCCGAGCGACGCGCCGACGTCGAGGCCTGGCTTGCCGCCCATCCTGACGAGGCCGAGCGGGTGCAGTCCTGGCGCGCCATGGCCGAGATGCTGCACGCTCGCTACGATTCCGTCGCCCAGGAGCCGGTGCCGGCACGGCTGGAGCTCGAACGGCTGGAGCGCCGTCCCCGGCAATGGCTCTATGGCGCCGCCGCGGCTGTGCTGGTTGCCTTCGTCGCCGGCGGCACCGCCGGCTGGGTCGCGCATGGCGCCGCCAGCGCCCCCTCGACCTTCCAGAGCTTCACGGCGGACGCACTCGACGCCCACCGCCTCTATGTCGTCGAGGTCCGCCACCCCGTCGAGGTCGGCGGCAACGAGCGCGACCATCTCCAGGCCTGGCTGACCAGGCGCTGTGGCTGGACCGTGTTCGCACCGAACCTGGAGGCGAGCGGGTTGAAGCTGGTCGGCGGCCGGCTCCTCCCGGGGCCGAACGGGCCGGCGTCGTTCCTGATGTATGAGGGCGCCTCGGGCGAGCGGTACACGATCTACACCGCCAAGACCGAGAATGGTGCAACGCAGATGCGGTACGCCAGGACGGACAAGGACGGCGCGCTGTTCTGGGCCGAGCGCGGCGTCGGCTACGTCGTCAGCGGCGGCGGCGATCGCGACCGGCTGACCAAGGTGGCGCAGGCCGTGTACGACCAGGCAGAGAAAAACGGCACCTAGACAACCGCACAAGCGCAGTGCCTCGATTCCGTCATTGAAAATTTGGAATCAAGACATCGGCGCGTCTCATTATCGCACCGGATGATCACGCGAAAATGAGTAGCGTTCGATCCGCCGATCGACGCGGGCGGCCTCGATTGGGGTTTTTGGTACCGCGCTGGTCCCCCTCTCGAGGCCGCACCTTTTTATCGGCTGCCCCGCCGGACAGCCGACACGTCGAGCATGTGAGCCGAGAAGCGCTATCGCGCCTCAGGCATATGATGAGCATCATCTCCAGGGAGGATGCTGTAGACCTTTGGAAAACCCCTTCACTTCCGATCGCGCCCTAACCAAGCCCGCTACGTGGATTGTAGGGGTGTTGGTCCCGCCACTTCTCCATCAATGCCTCAAGCTCGGCGTCGTTCCCGTCCGGTAGCATAATCCTGACGGTGACGAAGAGATCCCCGGTTCCGCCCGCTTTGGGCAGACCCTTGCCCTTCAGCCGGAAGGTGCGGCCGCTGGAGGTGTTTTTGGGGACCGAGAGTTCGACCGCATTGCCAAGGGTCGGCACGCGGACCTTGCCGCCGAGCACCGCCTCGTAGAGCGTAACCGGCAGGTCGATCCGCAGATCCGCGCCCTCGACCTTGAAATACGGGTGCGGCGCAATGCCGATGGTGATCAGGAGATCGCCCGGCGGATGGCCCTGGGCGCTCTCGCCCTGCCCGCGCAGCCGGATCTGCTGACCCTCGGTGACGCCGGCCGGGATCTTGACGTTGAGCTCCTTGCCCGTCGGCAACCGGACGCGCTTCTCGCCGCCCTTGACCGACTCCTCCAGCGAGACGGACATGGCGACGTTCACGTCGAGATCGAGCCCGACCCCGCCGGTGTCGAATTCGAACTGCCCGGCGCTGCCGGCCCCGGGCCGCGCGCCGCGCACCCCGCCGCCGAACATGCTGTTGAGGATGTCCTCAAAGGCGCCGCCGCCCTGACCTGGGCCGCCGCCGGAGCGGAACGTATAGCTCTCGAACCCGCCGGGACCCGCGCGGCCACGCGGCCCGCCGCCGCCCGGAAAACCCTGGAAGCGCGGCTTGCCGTCGGCGTCGATCTCGCCGCGGTCGAACTGCTTGCGCTTGTCCTCGTCGCCGAGGATCTCGTTGGCCGAATTGAGTTCGGCGAAACGCTCGGCGGCCTTCGGGTCGTCCTTGTTGCTATCGGGATGGTGCTTCTTGGCAAGCTTGCGATAGGCGCTCTTGATCGCGGCAGCGTTGGCGCTCCGCGGCACCCCCAAGACCTCATAGGGGTCGCGCATCCGTCACGTCTCCTTCAAAGAAATCGAATTGTTCAAAGGGCTCCCCGCCCCACCTGCGAACCATGTGGGGAGAGAGTGGCATTTTTGCAACTAGGATTGCCGGCCGAATCCTAGCTCCGCCACGGCTTTAGCGTATGAATCTCCCAACGGCCACGGCTGCTTTGGCAGCCGGCGCCCTGGAGCCAGCTTTCGGTATTGCCGTTGACGTAGCTCGCGAGGAAATCGCGGCATTTGCGGCCGTCCTCGGCGGCATAGGATTGCGCGATCGGCGTCACCGAGCCGCGCGCCCCGGTCTCCGGATTCTCCCAGTGCTGGCTGGAATCCTTGTCGCCCTTGCTCAGCACGTCGGACGCAGCGTTGCGGGCGAAGGCAAGATCGGTCTCGGTCGGTGCCGCGTCCTTCGCCGGCCGCATGATCGAGCCGGTGAGGTCGCTGTCGTCGGCCTTGGCATAGGCGCTGGTGTCATTGCGGGAAAAGCTGCAACCGCCGGTGCCGAAGCCGATCAGGATCACCGTCATGGCAAAGCCGGACGGCCGGATCGCCGATAGGCCAACGCGTCCCCATGCCCTATATAGGGCGGTAGCGGACAACAACGCGTTTTGGGCCGCGGAACGCAACTCGGACTCCAGACATGACCGACACGACCTCGATGAAACACCAGACACCCTTAACATCCGGTGATTTCACCGCCGCCGACGAGCCTTTTGCGCTGTTCGAGGCCTGGCTGAACGAGGCGATCAAGAGCGAGCCGAACGATCCGAATGCCATGGCGCTCGCAACCGTCGACCCGGAAGGCCTGCCGGACGTGCGCATGGTGTTGATGAAGGGCTTCGATACCGAGGGTTTTGTCTTCTACAGCCACATCGCAAGCCAGAAGGGCCGTGAACTCGCCGCAAATCCTAAGGCAGCGTTACTTTTTCACTGGAAGTCGCTGCGCCGTCAGGTCCGCATCCGCGGCAACGTGACGCCGGTGACCGACGCCGAGGCCGACGCCTATTTCGCCACCCGTCCCAAGCAGGCGCAGATCGGCGCCTGGGCGAGCAAGCAGTCCGAGGCGCTGGAGAGCCGCTTCGCCTTCGAACAGGCCATCGCAAAAGTCGCGGCCAAGTACGTCATCAGCGAGGTGCCGCGGCCGCCGGGCTGGAGCGGCTGGCGCATCACACCGGTCCGCATCGAGTTCTGGCACGATCGCCCATTCCGTCTGCACGACCGCATCGAATTTCGTCGTGACGCCGCCGGCCAGAAGTGGTCCAAGACGCGGATGTACCCTTAGCATTTTGTTTGAGCATGATCTTTTCGGAAAACCGCTGCACACTTTTCCGGATCATGCTCCAACCTGAAAGACCTTCATGCCGCATTCGTCAAACGCACCGCGACGCACGCTGCTCCTGACCGGAGCGAGCCGCGGTATCGGCCATGCCACCGTGATCCGTTTCTCCTCGGCGGGCTGGCGCGTCATCACCTGCTCGCGGCATCCCTTCCCGGAGGACTGCCCCTGGGATGCGGGTCCTGAGGACCACATCCAGGTCGACCTCGCCGACCCCAAGGACACGACCCGCGCGATCTCCGAAATTCGCGACCGCCTCGAGGGCGGCATGCTGCATGCGCTGGTCAACAACGCCGCGATCTCGCCGAAGGGCCCAGGCGGCTCGCGGCTCGGGTCGGTCGACACCGACCTCGATACCTGGACGCATGTCTTCCACGTCAACTTCTTCGCGCCGATCATGATGGCGCGCGGACTGATCGAGGAGTTGAAGGCGGCCAGGGGCTCGGTCGTGAACGTCACCTCGATCGCGGGCTCGCGCGTGCATCCCTTCGCAGGCGCGGCCTATGCCACCTCCAAGGCCGCGCTGGCATCGCTGACGCGCGAGATGGCCTCGGACTTCGGCCGCGTCGGCGTCCGCGTCAACGCGATCGCGCCGGGCGAGATCGACACCTCGATCCTGTCGCCCGGCACCGAGAAGATCGTGGAGCAGCAGATCCCGATGCACCGGCTCGGCACGCCCGACGAGGTCGCCAAGATCGTCTACGTGCTGTGCACGGACACCTCGTCCTACGTCAACGGCGCCGAGATCCACATCAACGGCGGCCAGCACGTCTAGGCCATCCTTTAGCCGTCGTCATTGCGAGCCACCGGGTCCGCGCAAAGCGCGGTCCGATGACAGGCTCCGCGAAACAATCCAGGTTGCCTCCGCAGAGACGGTCTGGATTGCTTCGTCGCACCAGCGCAAAACTGCTTCGCAATTTGTCGCTTCGCTTCTCGCAATGACGGAATTGGAAATAGTGCCTAGGGAAGCAAGGCGATCCAGACAAAGCCGCCGCAAGACCTGGATCGCCCTTACCTTCCGTTCCTCAATCGAGTCGAATCCGACGTGACCTCTCGCGCGGCCGTGGCGTGGCCGTGCTGAATGCGGTCGAGCAGTCGTCGTCGTTCTCACCATCGAGCAGCGGAGCACCACAGTGCCGGCACATGCGTGCCGACATCGACGACGCCTTGCCGTTCGCCAGGGCCTGACGATAGTTCGCCAGATCGATGACGTTCCGGGGCGACGTTATGTGTTTTTCAACCATGGCTGTTCCTCGCGGCTACGCACTACTTATCGCAGACAAGTTTCGCGCAAACGTTCAGCTCACCGCTCAAATTTTACCGGAGGAATTGGGGCGGCAGCCACGCATCACCGCGACGCCGCAATCCCGCTCTATTCTGCGACACCAACCACCGTGTCTCGACGAACGGCGTAAGGTCTCGGTAGGTATCAGAGCCACTTCTTCCACTTGAAGATCCAGTACGGAACGATGGCTGCGATCAGCATCAGCACCAGTGCCATCGGATAGCCGTGCGCCCATTCGAGTTCCGGCATCGCCTTGAAGTTCATGCCGTAGATCGAGGCGATCAACGTCGGCGGCATCAGGACAACAGCCATGACCGAAAACAGCTTGATGATGTTGTTCTGCTCGAGATTGACGACGCCGAGCATGGCGTCGAGCACGAAGGTGATCTTGCTGGAGAGATAGGAGGCGTGGTCGGTCAGCGAGGAGACGTCGCGCTGCATGGTCTTGAGCTGCTCGCGCATGTCCTTTGACCATTTCACGCCCTCCACCACCGCCGAGAGGAAGGCGACGACGCGGCCGATCGAGACCAGGCTCTCGCGAACCTTGGAGGTGAGATCGCCCTTGCGGCCGATCGAGATCAGGATCTGGGAATATTGCTTGGCGTGGCCGTGGCGCTCGCTCTCGGGCTCGAAGATATCGTGCGACACCTGGTCGATCTCGGCGCCGCAGCGCTCCAGAATGTCGGCGCAACGGTCGATCACGGCGTCCAGCAGTTCCATCAGCACCATCTCGCCGGTGATCGCCGGCGTGCAGGAGCGGCCAAGCTTGGCCTCGACCAGGGCGAACGGCTTCGGCAGGTCGTAGCGCACCGTCACCAGGCGGTGGTCGCCGAGAATGAAGGTCACCGCCGTGGTCCGGGGCATGTCGGTATCGGAGTGGCACATCAGCGTCGCGGTCATGTAGCGCGCGCCGTTCTCGATATAGAGGCGGCTGGAGATCTCGATCTCCTGCATGTCCTCCCGGGTCGGAATGGCGATGCCCGCCAGCCGCTCCACCGCCTTGTCCTCGGCCGCACTCGGACTGAAGAGGTCGATCCAGACCGCGCTCTCCGGCAACGCCGTGAGATCCTCGATGACAGCCTTCTTGAGGGAGGACTCGGAGGGAACAAACACCGAAAACATGAACAACTCCAGAGAACCTGCGACAGAATGACAGCCTTTAGCGCGATTCTGACAAGTTCATCATGACAAGCACATTAACGGAGCGTTTGCATTTGTGGCGACGCCGTGGCCTAACCGTGGCACGGAATCGACAGTTCGGCACGCTTTGCCGCAAAACCCGCGCAAAGTCGAAAAACTTGCGGCAAAAAAGCCACAGCTGAGGTCTCGCAGCGCGGGAAAAGGCCTTGAGTGCTGGAATTGTGGCAGATTTCAACGATAATGGGATTAACGGAGTCGAGGAACTTGGGCGCTAAGCTCAGGCTTTCCCGCGCGGTATTGTTTTGATTGGAACCAAATCATGTCGTCGCTGAGAGTTAAGTTGGGGATTTTGGCCGCCGGCCTGATGCTGTCGGGCTGCATGCAGGCCACGCATTTCGAGGCGACCGACACCAAGGCCTTCAAGCCGAAGGACAAGGAACTGCTCGCCAAGGTCCGGTACGAAAACACCCCGGTCGCAGAGCCGTTCCGCCGCGCCATCGTCGACTACCACCGCAAGGAATCGCCGGGCTCGATCGTGGTCGATTCCGACAACCACTACCTCTACTGGGTGATGGATGGCGGCAAGGCGATCCGCTACGGCATCACCGTCGGTGAAGAAGCCATGGCCTGGTCCGGCATCGCCAAGGTCGGCAGCATGACCGAGTGGCCGGCCTGGCACCCGACCCCGGGCGAGATTTCGCGTCTGGGCGTGCCGACTTATGTTGCGCCCGGTCCGGACAATCCGATGGGCTCCCGCGCGATGTACCTCTACTCGGGTGGCAAGGACACGCTGTTCCGCATCCACGGCACCAACCAGCCGGAATATATCGGCGCCTCGATCTCGTCGGGCTGCATCCGCCTGACCAACGAGGACGCGATCGACCTCTACAACCGGGTCAAGGTCGGCACCATCGTCGTGGTGCTCGAGCCGAAGCACGGCGACTCGCCCTACAATTCGCGCCTTGCGCTCCAGGGTGGCGGCTCCAATTCTTCCTACTAAATCGGCCTTTCCCGAGGCTTTTCAAAAGCGCCGGTTTTACCGGCGCTTTTTTGTTGCGGGCTTGTGCGGCGGGACCTTGTCGCCGCCGGCCGCCGACTTGTCCGCAGGCGCGGGGGATTTCTCCGCCGCCTCGTCATCAGCTCCATCCTTTGCCTCAGGCTTGGACGCAACCTCGCGCGGCGGCGCCTCCTCAGGCCGTTCCGCCGGCAGCAGCGGAGCGATCTGCGGCAGGGGATCCCAGACGTTCCACTGGCAGATCCGGTAGTCGTTGCGCCGCTGCGCCAGGTCGAGATGGATATGGTCCTCGTGGTACCAGTCCGAGCCCGGGCCGAGCACGGTGGAAAAGCGCGCGCACACCGAATGCAGCACACGCTCGCGCACGTCACGCGCCATGGTGCGATCGGTGAGGCCAATCGACTGCCCGTTGGCGAGCTTGATGGCGCGGACGTCGAGGGCGTTGGCCTTGCCGTGCTCGGACAGCATCGCGCCGGCGATGCGGTTGCGGCCGCGGCACTCGAAGCTATCGAAATTGTCGAGATCGGCGATGGTCGAGCCGAGGCTGGTGGCCAGCGGCACCATGTCCTTGCGCACCCAGTCGGCGATCGCAGACGCCATGGTGCAGCGAAGGATCGCCGCCGGCTTGACTGCCACCTTGCGCTTGTCCGGCAGCACGATGGCCTCTAGCCGCACCAGATCCTCGCCGCCGCAGGCGCCGGGGCCGCGGATATCCGGAATGGAGGGGGCAATCGCGATCTCCTCGGTCAGCGCGAGCCGGCAGGCCGAGACCTGCTTCTCGGGCGGCGGCGCGGCCTCGGCCGGCTTGTCCGGGGAAGGCTTGCCGTCGGCCTCCGGTGCCGCCTCGTCCGGTGCTTTGGGGGCTTCCGCAGGGCGTGGTTTTGGTAGCGGTATCTTGGCGGCATGAACCGTCGCGCGCGGCCGTGACGGACCAAAGCCAAAGATATCGAGCGGCGCAGCATATTTTCGCGCCTCCGCCCGGTCCGCCAGCGCAAGCGTTAGCCCGAGCGCGGCGGTAACCATTGCCGCGCCGGCGGACATATAGCCGCGACAAGACCATTTGCGGCGAAAGTCCGGCAGGCTAAAACTCATGACAATTCTTTGGCCCAACGCTGAGAGCGATAACGCGTCCAGCGACTTCTCGGAGGAACGTCGGAATGCTTGGTTTGATGCAAGACTGGCCCCTGCTCTGCCACCGGATCATCGAACACGCCGCCAGGATTCATGGCAAGCAGGAGGTCGTTACGCGATCGGTCGAGGGACCGATCCATCGCACCACCTACGCCGAGATCCACAAGCGGGCGCTCAAGGTCTCGCAGATGCTGGAGCGCGACGGCATCAAGCTCGGCGACCGCGTCGCAACGATCGCCTGGAACACCTGGCGCCATCTCGAGGTGTGGTACGGCATCATGGGAATCGGCGCCATCTGCCATACCGTCAATCCCCGCCTTTTCCCCGAGCAGATCGCCTGGATCATCAACCATGCGCAGGACCGCATCGTGATGACCGACATCACCTTCGTTCCGGTCCTGGAGAAGATCGCCGACAAGCTGCCAAGCGTCGAACGCTACGTCGTGCTCACCGACAAGGCGCACCTGCCTCAGACCACCCTGAAGAATGTCGTCGCCTACGAGGACTGGATCGCGGAGGCCGACGGCAAATTCAAATGGAAGGACTTTGACGAGAACACGGCGGCGGCGATGTGCTACACGTCGGGCACCACGGGCGATCCGAAGGGTGTGCTGTATTCGCATCGCTCCAACGTGCTGCACGCGCTGATGGCCAACAACGTCGATGCGCTCGGCACCAGCGCCTCCGAGACGATGCTGCCGGTGGTGCCGCTGTTCCACGCCAACAGCTGGGGTATCGCCTTCTCCGCGCCCTCGCAAGGCACCAAGCTGGTCATGCCCGGCGCCAAGCTCGACGGCGCCTCGGTCTATGAATTGCTCTCGACCGAGAAGGTGACCCACACCGCGGGCGTGCCCACGGTGTGGCTGATGCTGCTCCAGCACATGGCCGCCAACAATCTGAAGCTGCCTGAGCTGAAGATGGTGATCTGCGGCGGCTCGGCGATGCCGCGCTCGATGATCAAGGCCTTCCTCGACATGGGCTCGAACGTCCGCCACGCCTGGGGCATGACCGAGATGAGCCCGATCGGCACCGTCGCGGCGCTGAAGCCGCCGTTCCAGAACGCGACCGGCGACGCGCGGCTCGACGTGCTCCAGATGCAGGGCTATGCACCCTTCGCCGTCGAGATGAAGATCACCGACGATGCCGGCAAGGAGCTGCCCTGGGACGGCAAGACTTTCGGCCGCCTCAAGGTCTCCGGCCCCGCCGTCGCCAAGGCCTATTACCGGGTCGATACCAACATCCTCGATGAGGACGGCTTCTTCGACACCGGCGACGTCTCGACCATCGACGAGGACGGCTACATGCGGATCACCGACCGCTCCAAGGACGTGATCAAGTCCGGCGGCGAGTGGATCTCCTCGATCGACCTCGAAAACCTCGCGGTCGGCCATCCGGCCGTGGCGGAGGCCGCCGTGATCGGCGTGTTCCACCCCAAATGGGACGAGCGGCCGCTGCTGATCGTTCAGCTCAAGCAGGGCCAGCAGGCCAGCCGCGAGGACATCCTGAAGTACATGGACGGCAAGATCGCCAAATGGTGGATGCCGGACGACGTCGCCTTCGTCGACGGCATCCCGCACACCGCCACCGGCAAGATCCTGAAGACCGCGCTGCGCGACCAGTTCAAGGATTACCGCTTCCCGAACGCGGCGGCGTAGGACTCATTCCGGGGCGATGCCAACGGCATCGAACCATGGTTCGCAATTGCGAACCTGAGAATCCCGAGATTCCGGGTTCGCCCTTCGGGCGCCCCGGAATGACGGGCATTAGCAACCCGGTATCCCTTGAATTTGCCGCCGGGGCGTGGTCTCAACGCCTCCTATCGTCGCGCCAGATCGGCGCGGCACCGCCTCGAAAACCCCGGCAGAGCTCACCCGATGGCCCGCAGGATTTCCGCTCCCTACCAGTCGGAGCCCGTGTCCAGCCTCGCCAGCTGGGCGCGCAATCTGGCCGTGTTCGCGGTGGTGGCGGTGGCGGTGTCGATCCTCGTCGTCCGGTTCGGCTTTCTGGAGCCGAAGCCCGCGCTCGTCACCTTCTTCGGCGGCCTCGCCATCGCCGCACTTTCGATCCTGTTCGGCCTCGCCGGCTTCGCCGCGATCTGGCAGAACGGCTCGCGCGGCATGGCGCGCATCCTGCTCGCCTTCCTGATCGACGGCATGATCCTCGCCTACCCCGCCTATCTCGGCCTGCAATACCGCAAGCTGCCGGCGATCCACGACGTCACCACCGACCCGATCGACCCGCCCCGCTTCGACGCGCTGGCGCGCCTGCGCGCCGGTGAAGGCGCCAATACCGCGGTCTATGCCGGCCTCTATTCGGCCGAGCAGCAGCGCCATTTCTATCCTGATATCGAGCCGATCGAACTCGAGATCCCGGTCGACCGCGCCTATGCGATCGCGCTCCAGCTCGTCAACAAGCGCAAATGGCTCGTCATCGACGAGCGCGCGCCGCAGCCGCCGCGCCGCATCGGCCGCATCGAGGCGGTGGCGCGCACGCCGATCATGGGTTTGCGCGAGGACATTTCCATCAGGGTCGTGCCCGACGGCGACGATTCCCGCGTCGATATCCGTTCCGCCTCGCGCTATTTCGATAGCGACCTCGGCAGCAACGCCGCGCGCGTCAGGAAATTCATCGACGATCTCAACACCGCCGCCGATGCGGACGCGCTGAAGCCGGTGAAGAAGACCCCGGTGACGCCGCCGAAGGCACCGGCGAAGACGGTGAAGAAGTGACGCGCTAGCGTCATTCCGGGGCGGTCCGCAGGACCGAGCCCGGAATCCATCCATCCACCAATGCTGCTGCCCGATGGATTCCGGGGTCGCGCTGACGCGCCCCCGGAATGACGAGCTAAGCCATCCGATACGTCCCACCGATCACGGGATCGCCATCCGTCGCCACCACGCCGCGGGCGACCAGATCTTCCAGATGCGCCAGCACGGAATAGCCGGCAGCCGTCGTCAGCCGTGGATCGATGCCGATATAGATCGCGCGCACCATGGTCGGGATGTCGGCCTCGCCCTTGGCGAGGCGATGCAGGATCGAGGCTTCGCGCGCCTTGCGGTGGCGGATCAGGAAACGCACGAAGCGCGGGCCGTCCGGTATCTCGGGGCCGTGGCCCGAGAAATAGAGATCCTCCTCGCGGGCGGCCAAGCGGTCGAGCGATTCCATGTAGTCGATCATCGAGCCGTCGGGCGGCGCAACGATCGAGGTCGACCAGCCCATCACGTGGTCGCCGACGAAGTTGAATTTTCGCTCGGGCCAGGCGAAGGCGAGATGGTTGGCGGTGTGGCCCGGCGTCGCCACCGCCTCGAGGCGCCAGCCCGCGCCCTCGACGACGTCGCCATGGGCGATCCTGGTATCGGGCGCGAAATCGCGATCGACGCCGGATTCCGGATTGTGCTTCTCGCTCTCGAAGCGCGGGCGCGAGGCGCGGTGCGGGCCCTCGGCATAAACAGGCGCACCGGTCGCCTGCTTGATCCGCGCCGTGTTCGGCGAATGGTCGCGGTGGGTGTGGGTAACGAAGATATGGCTCACCGTCTCGCCGCGCACGGCATCGAGCAGCGCCGCCGCATGCGCCGCATCGTCCGGACCGGGATCGATGATCGCGACGTTGCCTGTGCCGACGATGTAGCTGACCGTACCGGTGAAGGTGAACGGGCTCGGATTGTTACAGAGCACGCGCCGCACGCCGGGGCGGACTTCCTCGACGACGCCGGCCTTGAGTGGAAAGTTGCGGTTGAACGGGACGTCGTCGCTGTCGGACATGGGACTTCCTGTGCACTGCTGCCGCACCCCTCGCCGTCATTCCCCGCGAAAGCGGGGTATCCAGTACGCCGTAGCGTCCGTGGCCAAGGCGAGATCTCTGGGATACTGGATCGTCCGCTCTAGTGCGCAATTGCGCACAGGGCGGACGATGACAGCCGAGCAAAACAACGGCCACGGAATACGTGGCGACTAGAAAAACGCCTGAATGCCCGTGATGGCGCGGCCCAGGATCAGGGCGTGGACGTCGTGGGTGCCCTCGTAGGTGTTGACCGTCTCGAGGTTATGGACGTGGCGCATCACGTGGTACTCGATCGAGATGCCGTTGCCGCCGTGCATGTCGCGCGCGACGCGGGCGATGTCGAGCGCCTTGCCGCAATTGTTGCGCTTCATGAGCGAGATCATCTCGGGGGCGAACTTGCCCTCGTCCATCAGGCGGCCGACGCGCAACGAGCCCTGGAGGCCCAGCGCGATCTCGGTCTCCATGTCGGCGAGCTTCTTCTGCACGAGCTGCGTCGCGGCAAGCGGCTTGCCGAACTGCTTGCGGTCGAGCGTGTACTGACGGGCACGGTGCATGCAGTCCTCGGCCGCGCCGAGCGCACCCCAGGAAATACCGTAGCGGGCGCGGTTGAGGCAGCCGAACGGGCCCTTGAGGCCGGAGACGTTGGGCAGCAGCGCGTCTTCCGGAACCACGACGCCGTCCATCACGACTTCGCCGGTGATGGAGGCGCGCAAGCTCAGCTTGCCGCCGATCTTCGGCGCGGAGAGGCCCTTCATGCCCTTCTCCAGCACGAAGCCCCGAATCTGGTTGTCATGCGCGGCCGACTTGGCCCAGACCACGAACACGTCGGCGATCGGCGCGTTCGAGATCCACATCTTGCTGCCGGTCAGGCGATAGCCGTCCGAGACCTTCTCGGCGCGGGTCTTCATGCCGGCCGGGTCGGAGCCGGCGTCCGGCTCGGTCAGGCCGAAGCAGCCGACCCACTCGCCGCTGGCGAGCTTCGGCAGGTACTTCTTGCGCTGGTTCTCGTCGCCATAGGCGTAGATCGGGTACATCACCAGCGAGGACTGCACCGAATTCATCGAGCGATAGCCGGAATCGACCCGTTCGATCTCCCGCGCGACCAGGCCGTAAGCGACGTAGCTCGCATTGGCGCAGCCGTACTCCTCCGGCAGCGTGATGCCGATCAGGCCGAGTTCGCCCATCTCGTTGAAGATCTCGCGATCCGTCGTCTCTTCGAGATAGGCCTTGGCGACGCGCGGCATCAGCTTGTCCTGGGCGTAGGCCCGCGCGGTATCGCGCACCATGCGTTCGTCTTCGGTGAGCTGCTCGTCGAGCAGGAACGGATCGTCCCACTGGAAAGAAGCCGCAGCCGGCTTGTCCTTGGTCTGAGGGCGCACGCTCATGAAACGTCCTTTCGCGTCTGGTTCCGTCAACAATTGCCCGACAAAGTAAAGCGCCGCGGCAACAAGTTCAATTGCATCCTGGTTTCGGTCATTCCGGGCCCGCGCAACGGCGCGAGCCCTAAAAGCGACGCCGTCAGATTTCGAGCTGCTCGTTGGCGACGATCTCGATGCCAAAGCCGGACAGGCCCTTGTAGTCGTGCACCGAGGAAGTGAGATGCCGGATCGAGGTGACGCCGAGGTCGCGCAGGATCTGCGCGCCGACGCCGATCTCGCGCCACTGGCGGTTGCGGTCGGCCTCCGTCGACGTCTCGTCCTCCAGCGGAGAGACGGGCACACCGGCCGCACCGTCGCGCAAATAGACCAGCACGCCGCGGCCGGTCTTCTTGAAATGCTCGAGCACGACCGCCATGCGCTTGTGGCCTGTAAAGGTGTCCTTGACGATGTTCGGCTTGTGGAAGCGCGTCAGCACGTTCTTGCCGTCACCGACGCCGTTATAGACGAAGGCGACGTGGGCGATGGAATCGAACGGCGAGCGGTAGGCATAACCCTGCAAGGGGCCGATCGGGCTGTCGGTGACGAAGGTCGAGACCCGCTCGATCAGCTTCTCGCGCGCCTGGCGGTAGGCGATCATGTCCGCGATGGTGACGTGCTTGAGCTTGTGCTGGGCGGCGAAGCGGGCGACCTGCTCGCCCTTCATCACGCTGCCGTCGTCGTTCATCAGCTCACTGATGACGCCGACCGGCGGCAGGCCGGAGAGCTTGCAGAGATCGACCGCGGCCTCGGTATGGCCGGAGCGCAGCAGCACGCCGCCGTCCTTGGCGATCAGCGGAAAGATGTGGCCGGGCCGGGCGAAATCGTTGGCGCCGACATTGGGATTGGACAGCGCGCGGCAGCACGAGGCGCGCTCCTCGGCGGAGATGCCGGTGCCGCCGTCGGGCTTGTAGTCGATCGAGACCGTGAACGCGGTGGTGTGCGCGGAATCGTTGTGGGCCACCATGGGATCGAGCCGCAGGCGGCGCGCGTCCTCCGTGGTCACGGGCGCGCAGACGATGCCGGAGGTGTGTCGGATGATGAACGCCATCTTCTCGGCGGTGCAGAGCGAGGCCGCGACGATCAGATCGCCCTCGCCCTCGCGGTCCTCGTCGTCGGTGACGACGACGAGCTCGCCCCTGGCAAAGGCCTGCAAGACTTCCTGGACGGTATCGGGCATTTCCCAATCTCTATCGGTTATGGGCCGGGGGCTCAGCCGGACGCCTTAGCCGGACTTGGCCCCAAGCGCTAGTGTCCTGGACGCAACCGCATATGCCTGATGGCGGGCAGGGCGGCGGGTTTCAGGCTTGCACCGAAGATACCAGGGATATAGGCGCACAAAGCCCGGAAGGAAGACGGCCGGACGCCGTCAGGGCAGAACCTCTCGCCGCTCGCCGAGCCGCAGGTCGAGCTCGGCGCGCTTGTCCGCGAGCAGGCCGGCCTGGGCGGCCTCGATCACGGTAAACAGCTCGTGGGCGTCGCTGAGCCGGGTCACGGTGACGTAGCTGGCGCCGGCCTCGTAGAGCTCGCCGACGTCCGACAAAAGATCGGCCGTAGCCACGATCATAGCGGTCGGGTTGAGGGTGCGGACGTGGCGGACCAGCTTCTCGTTGCTGGCGCCCTTGAGAAGCGCATCCGGCACGCTGAGGATGATCATCTCGGACTTGCCGACGCCGGCATGGAGCAGCGTGTCCGCGCTGCTGATGTCGCCATAGATCACGTGCAGACCGCGCGAAAGCAGGGTCTGGTACACATTGGGGTTGAAATCGACCACGGTGATCTGCTCGAGCAGCACCGGCGCCTGCCGTTCGATCTCGGCCAGCAGCGCGCTCGCCGCGCGGAAAAAGCCGAGGATGACGATGCGGCGGGCCTCGCCATGGCCGCCCTCGTGGCCCTCCTCGGCATGGCCGTTGCCGTGATCGAGATCGCGCAGGCCGATCCGCTTCAACGGGCCGATCGCCCAACGGGTGATCTCGTCGCTGCGGGTCATCACGAAGGTCGAGAGCACGGCCAGCACCACGAAGGCGAAGGAGGCCGCGTTCGCCGTTTCGGCGGCGATGTGGTTGTCGGTGACCCCGGTCTGGATCACCACCAGCGAGAATTCCGATATCTGGGCGAGGTTGAGGGCCGGCAACAGGCTGGCACGCAGCCCCTGCTTCATCAGGTAGAGCGGCGTGAATGTCGTGACGAGCCGGCTCATCACCGTGAATGCCGCGATCATCAAGGCAAGCCCGATCACGGAGAGGCCGGGCACGGGAATAGTCATGCCGAGCGCGACGAAGAACAGCGTGATGAAGAAGTCGCGCAGCGTGGTGACCTTGGCGGTGACGTCGAGCGCATAGGGAAAGGTCGAGAGCGAGACGCCGGCGATCAGGGCGCCCATCTCGCGCGACAGCGACAGCCGCTCCGCAGTCTCGGCGACGAGAAAGCACCAGGCGAGCGCGCCGAGCAGGATCAGTTCGGGCCGGCGGGCGATCTGGTGGAACAGGCGCGGCAGCACATAGCGGCTGACCAGCAGCGCCGCGGCGACCAGCACCGCGACGCGGCCGATCGAGAGCAGGATGACGCTCACTTGCAGATTGGCAAGACTCGGCTGCACGGCCAGGAACAGGATGGCGAAGATGTCCTGGAGCACCAGCACGCCGAGCGTGATGCGGCCGGGCAGCGTGTCGAGCTCACGCTTCTCGTAGAGCACCTTGACGATGATGACGGTGCTCGACAGCGCGCAGGCGATACAGAGATAGACGGCATCGAAATGGCCGCCGCCGAACGACAGGCCGATGCCGGCGAAGAACAGGGCCCCGAGCAGGCAGCCGCCGAGCAGCTGGCCGCCCGCCGCGAACAGGATCACCCTTCCCGCCCGCACGATCTTCTTCAGGTCGATCTCAAGGCCGATCATGAACAGCATGAAGATCAGGCCGAGCTCGGAGATGACGCTGATCGATTCCTGCGACTTGACCCACCCGGCACCGAATGGACCTATGCAAAAGCCGGCGATAAGGTAGGCCAGGATCAGCGGCTGCCGGGAGAAATGGGCGAGCAGGCCCAGCATCCAGGCAAACAGGATACAGAGAGTGATGTCGCGAATGAGCTCGTGCATGCCAAATTGGTCCGTTTCGCCGCACCCTAGAGACGGGTTGCGCCGCGGCAAGCGAGCAATTCGTCACATGCGGATCGTGCTCTGGTTGATAGCCCTGCTAGGCGCGTCCGCTTTGCCGGCCGCGGCCCAATCCAAGGTCAATATCGAACAAAACTTTGCCGATTCGCTCACCGCGCTGCCGAAGGAGGAACTGGCCGTCGCCGGCGGGTTCTATGTGCCGGCCTATTCCAGCGTCGCGATGAGCCAGGGCAAGCTGCGCGTCGATTTCTCGGTGACATTGAGCGTTCACAACGCCTCCGAGACCCAGCCACTGGTGGTCAAACGCATCGCCTATTTCGACACTGCAGGCAAGCAGGTCGAAAGCTATCTGAAGGCGCCGGTGGCCTTGAGGCCCCTCGCCACCGTCTCGATCTTCATTCCGACCGACGACGTGCGCGGCGGGACCGGAGCAAATTTCCTCGTCGACTGGGCGGCAACCGGCGAGATCGCCGAGCCGGTGGTCGAGGCCTTGATGGTTGGCGGCGTCGCCAATGCGCATTACGCTTTCATCAGCCAGGGACGTCCGACCCGGACGGCCACAAAGAAGTAGAGGGTCGCCCGACCCGGACGGCCAGCAAGACGTAAAGCAGGCCGGCGCAAAGCCGGTCGCTCAACAAGAACAAAACGAGGAACGCTCCCATGACGTCCAGCTTCGATTTCGCGCCCCTGTTTCCCGCAGGGCTGCCGGCCCCTTCCGCGCGCTGGACGGGCCTTGCCAAATACAGCTTCGTCGGCGGCAACAATGATTCCGAGCAGGTGCCGCTGGACGAGCTGATCGCGGCGGCCAACCTCGCCCTGCAACGCGAGGGCCGATCGCTCGCCACTTACGGTCTGGCGCACGGGCCGCAAGGCTACCTGCCCTTGCGCGAATTCCTGGTGACAAAACTGAAGCGCGATGCCGGCATCAACTGCACGGTCGACGATCTCCTGATCGTCTCCGGCTCGCTCCAGGCGCTCGACCTCGTCAACAATACGCTGCTCGCCCGCGGCGATACCGTGATCTTCGAGCAGGACAGCTATCAGGGCTCGCTGAACCGCCTGGCACGGCTCGGCGTCAACGTCGTCGGCATTCCGCTCGATGCGGACGGCATGCGCATGGACCTGTTGGCCACGACGCTGGCCGACCTGAAGAGCCGCGGCATCCGCCCAAAATACATCTACACCATCCCCACGGTGCAGAACCCGACCGGCAGCATCATGCCGGAGAGCCGCCGCGCCGAGCTGGTGCGGCTCGCCGCCGAGTATGGCGTGCCGATCTTCGAGGACGACTGCTATGCCGATCTCGTCTGGTCGGGACGGCGGCCGCCGGCGATCTACGCGATGAGCCCGAACGGCGGCGTGATCCATATCGGCTCGTTCTCGAAATCGATCGCGCCGGCGCTGCGCGTCGGCTTCGTCGTCGCGCCCTGGGATGTGATGTCGCGGATGCTGTCGCTGAAGACGGACGCCGGCTCCGGCGCGCTGGAGCAGATGGTGCTGGCGGCCTATTGCAAGCCGCATTTCGCAAGCCACGTGCCGGCCCTGACGAAGGTGCTGCGCACCAAGCTCGATACGCTGATGGAAGCCCTCAATGAGCAGTTCGGGACGGCAGCGGAGTTCGAAGAGCCCAAGGGCGGCATCTTCCTGTGGGTGAAGCTGCCCGACCAGGTCGATACGCTGAAGCTGTACCAGGCCGCGCTTGCTGCCGGTGTCTCGATCAATCCGGGGCCGGAATGGTCGACCAACAAGGGCCATTCCAGCTCACGCCTCAGGCTGTGCTTTGCCAGCCCCTCGCATCAGCAGATCCGCGAGGGCGTCGCTGTGCTGGCCGAGGTCTGCCGCAGGGAGTTCGGCGTGCCGGCCCGCAGCGCCAATGTGGAGAAGCGGGCTTAACGCCTCATCAAGCCGCCTGGGGCTGGCTGCCGTGGATCGCGGAGGCCAGCCGCAGCAACAGGACGATCGAGACGTTGCCCTTGCCGGCCTCGATCTGTGCGATATAGCGCTCGGAAATCCCGGAGCGGCGGGCCAGCTCCCGGCGCGACAGGTCGCAGCGCATGCGCGAGGACCTCAAGCGGTCGCCCAGCTCGGCCAGAAACGCGGTCTCCGAATAAGGCGGCACGGCACAGCTGCCCGGCAGCACTTCGCCCGCAAAATCCATGACTTGATTCAGCATTGGTCTATCCACGTTCGCCTTCGGGAAGCGCCATCCTAGCCTGGAAGCGGCCGGCCTCATTGACGCGGATCAAATTCGCGCGCGATCGGCGGCTGCCGTGGACGACGGCGGGCGGGATGCTACACTTTGGAATTCTTCGAGGTGGGGCTTTTCGGGACATGACGCGTTGTATGAGCCGCTTGACCACGGCTGCGGTGGTGTGGGTCGCGTTCACGTCCACGGCCAGTGCCGAGACGCTTGCGGCGACGGTCGAACAATGGGGCCTGCTCGGCTCATGGGCGGTCGATTGTGCGGCCCGGCCCGACCGCGACAAGGGGGCGCTCCTGACTTACGAAATCCAGAAGGACGGCCGGGTGATATACCGGCGCAATTTCGGCGAGGCCAAGGACGAGAACGAGGTCGTGTCCGCCACGGTCAACGCCGAGGGCCTGCTCAATGTGATGGTGTACTTTCCATCGCTGCATCAGACCCGCGAGTTCGGGCTGCTGCTGGCCAAGGACGGCAGCCTGCGCGCGATCTACAATCGCAGCGAGCGCGGCGCGTACACGATCAGGGACAGCAAATACGTCGCCACGGGCGCGCCGACACCTGCGCAGCAACGCTGCGATTGAGCATCTGAACATCCGTTCAGAATTCTCTGCCAGTTCTTCCGGAACGTTCGCACGCACGCGCCGTTCTCATCTGCATTGGATTGGAGGAGGACATCATGAAGAAGCTTGGTTATATGGTTGCAGCTCTCGGTGCGCTCGTCATCGCGGCGCCGACGCTGGCGAGTGCGGAGACGGTGGTGATCAAGCGCGATCATCACGGCCCTTACGGCGCGCGCGCCGAATTCCGCGAGCATCGCGATCATGGCTGGCATCGCGGCTGGCACCATCGCGACAACGTCGTCGTGATCAAGCGTGGCGGCCATCACCACCATTGGGACTAACGCGCAACGCAACATGGAAATGGCCCCTTGCGGGGCCATTTCTTTGTGTTCGCGACATGCGCTTGGTCAGTCCCATGCCGGTGCAAAGCCGGGATTGACGCAGCGCCTGTCCTTCGGCAGCGCGGCGATCTTCTTGCGGTCGGCATCGTCGAGCGTGATCTTCAGCGCGTCGAGATTGGCCTGCTGACTCTCGCGGCGCGAGGCCTTCGGGATCGCCGCGACGCCGCCCTGGTCGAGCAGCCATTTCAACGCAACCTGCGCAGCGGTCGCGTTGTGCTTGGTGCCGATCTCCGCCAGCACCGGATCGGAGGCAACGCGTCCCTGCGCCAGCGGGCAATAGGCGACCAGCGGGATCGACCTCGCATTGAGATAGGCCAGCACCTTCGATTGATCGAGCATCGCGTGATATTCGATCTGGTTGCAGGCGATCGGCGCCCTGATGTCCTCGACCGCGATCTTGAGCAGCGCCGTGGTGAAATTGGCGACGCCAATCGCCCGCGTGCGCCCCTCCTCCTTCAGCTTCATCAAGGTCTCGAACACCGCGCCCCAGTTCGCGGACTTGGACGGCCAGTGCACGAGATAGAGATCGACATGGTCGAGCCGGAGTTTGGTCAGGCTGGCGTCGAAGGCCCGCCGGATCGCATCCGGCGCCAAATTCTCGTGCCAGACCTTCGTCGTGACGTGCAACTCGCCGCGCGGCAGCCGGGCCGCGGCGAGTGCGGCGCCGATCGGTTCTTCGTTGGCATACATTTCAGCCGTGTCGATGTGGCGATAGCCGACCGACAGCGCGCTCTCGACCGCGGCACGGCAGGCATCGCCCTGCATGCGGAAGGTGCCGAGGCCGAGCTTGGGCATGCTGATGCCCTGTGTCTTCAGATGATCCATGGGTCAACTCCTGACGTATTTCAGCCGCCGAACACACGGTGGGGCCGCGAGGGCAGACTCTTCGGTGATGGAAAAGAGGTGGCGGGAGCGGACAGTATAGCGCGGGGGAAGCGGGGCGGCCAATCAAGATCGGGTTAGCGTCGGCGCACTGAGTGCCTCCCCAACGTCATGGCCGGGCTTGACCCGGCTCCGCCAAGGCTTCGCCGGGCATTCGGTGTTGGGCCGGCGAAGCTTCAGCGAAGACGGCAAGCCCGGGCATGACGAACCGGCCTCACGAATGCTGCGCGACCACGGTCGGGCGCGCCTGCGACTGCGGCACGATGTCGACCGACCAGAGGTCGCGGTTGTCCACGTCCTTCAGCGTCACGGTCATCACGCCGGTCACGCCATCGATATCGACGCGGCCGAAGAACTGCAATCCGAAGCAGGGCGCGAGGTTCTCGCCCTGCGCCTCGCTGCAGCCGTTCTGGTACATCGCGACCGGACCAAAAGTGTCGTCGAGCTCGCCCGGACCCCAGGTGCCGGCATGCAGCGGGCCGGAGACGAACTCCCAGAACGGCTCGAAATCCTGGAATTGCGCCCTGTTCGGATCGTAGTAATGCGCGGCGGTGTAGTGCATGTCGGCGGTGAGCCAGACGACGTTGCGCACGCCGGCGCGCCTGATGGAGCTGAGCAGATCGGCGATCTCGTGCTCGCGTCTATCGGGCGGCCCATTACCGAGCGCGACCGCATCGAGGCTGATCAGGCCGATCGGCAGGTCGGCCGCGATCACCTTCCAGGTCGCGCGCGAGGCAGCGAGTTCCCGCTTCAGCCAGGCCAGCTGCTCGGCGCCGAGGATCCAGCCGCGATGGTCGTTGCCCTTGTTCCAGCTGTCATCGCGAAAGCTGCGCATGTCGACCATGAAGACGTCGAGCAGCGGTCCATAAGCGATCTTGCGATAGACCCGCCCCTGCCGTGCGCCGACGTCACGGATCGGCATGAAGTCGAAGAAGGCGCGGCGGGCGCGCGCGACCAGGCGCGGCGTGCCGTCGTCCTCATAGCCAGCCTCGTCATAGCTGCCGGACGGTGACCAGTCGTTGCTGACCTCGTGATCGTCCCACTGCGCAAACATCGGCACGTTCGCGTGGAAATCGCGAAAATGCGCGTCGAGATGATTGTATTTGTAGTTGCCGCGGAACTGCGCCAGCGTGTGCGCGACCTCGGATTTTTCTTCCGTGACAATGTTGCGCCAGGTCTCGCCGTTCGGCAGCTTCTGTTCGGATGGTACAGTGCAGTCGGCGTAGATGTGGTCACCGGAGTGAATGAAGAAGTCAGGGCGGTTGTCGAGCATGGTGCGATAGCTGCGATAGCCGCCGCGCGAGACGTCGATGCCCCAGCCCTGCCCCGCGGTATCGCCGGACCACAGGAACGAGATCGATTGGCCTGCGGCCGGCGCAGTGCGGAAATGGCCGACGCGGCTTTCGCCCGCGATGCCGGTTGCGATGTCGTCGAAGCGGACGCGATAGACGATGTCCTGTCCGGGCGGCAGATCGCTCAGCAGCAGCTTCGAGGTGAAGTCGGCGTCGGGCAACGCGTCGCTCGAGGCCGCCGCGATGATGGTCTTGAAACTCTCGACGGTGGAGCATTCCACCTGCATGCGCGCGGCCCGGTCGGCGCGCGCCCAGATCACGGCGGAGCCGTCCGAGACGTCGCCGGACTGGATGCCGCCGGCGATCCGCGGGCGGTCGGCGGCACGGCTGATGGATGGCTTTGCGAGCGCGGCCAAGGCGAGGCCGGAGGTGGAGCGGACCAGGAATTGCCGCCGGGTCCATGCGCGCGGGGCGCGGAGCGTTGCCATTCAGGAGACCTTCGTCGAATCGCGACGGAAGGTGCCTGCGCTCCTTGACTCCTACCCTTACGGTTTCTTGACTCCGCGCCGACGGTTTTACGACGTGGGGATGACGGTCGATGGTCTACTCCCTCTCCCCGTTCTTACGGGGAGGGCGAAGACTCAGCGCTGCCAGTTGCAGATGCCGCCGGAGCGGCACGGCCAGGTCTGGATGCGGGTATCCCTCGCCTGCGCATCCAGCGGATTGCCGTGGCGATGCGCGAGCTTGGTTCGGGCCGCACCGCGCGGCTGCGCGGGCTTGACGCGCGCGACCTTCGGCTCCGACACATGCACGCGTTCGGCGGCAACCTTCTTCGGCACGTCCACGGGCTCGGCGCGGGCCTGCGCCTCGCTGCCGCCGCGGGCCTCGAGTGCGACCGGTGCGAACCGCGTCTCCGGCCCGAGCCGCTTCGGCGACAACACCGCCTTGGACAGATCGAGACCGAGATATTCATCAGGCTTGTAGTCATCAGCGCGCGCGACGCCGCCCCATGCCAGCACGAGGGCAACGGCGACAGCAAAATGAGCGCTCTTCAGGACCACGGACGCCTCCTGAAATTGATTTATCAAAGGGGTAATTTACCCCTATTTAGGAAGCGTCGCGCGCAATTCCAGCGTTCAAGTGCCGCCGTGGTTAAGAAGTTTGGCGGTGTTCAGGCGACCTTTCGCGTCGCCCCCGTCCCGTCCAGGAACCCCATCAGGCGGCTGCGGATGATCTGTTCCGCCTCATTCATAATGCGATCGACCAGTTCCTTGCAGGAGGGGATATCGCGGATGAGGCCCGCGACCATGCCGCAGCTCCAGGCGCCCGCGTCCATCTCTCCGTCCAGCATGATCCTGGGATATACGCCCGCGACCTGGTCGTGGATGTCGTCGATGGTCAGCTTGTCGCCCTTCGCGCGCTCGATGTCGAGCAGACGATCGACATTGGCGTTCTTCAGGACGCGTTCGGTATTGCGCAAGCTCCGCATGATCAGACGGGTGTCGAGCTCGGTCGCGGCGACCAGCGCATTTTTCACGTTCTGATGCACCGGCGCTTCCTTGGTCGCGATGAAGCGCGTGCCCATGTTCATGCCGGCCGCGCCCAGCGACAGCGCCGCGACGAGGCTGCGCCCGTCGGCCATGCCGCCGGAGGCGACGAACGGGATCTTCAATTCCTCCGCTGCCCGCGGAAGCAGGATCATGTTCGGAATGTCGTCCTCACCGGGATGGCCGCCGCACTCAAAGCCGTCGACGCTGACGGCGTCGCAGCCGATGCGCTCGGCCTTCAGGGAATGGCGGACCGAGGTGCATTTGTGGATCACCTTGATGCCGGCCGCCTTCAGCGCCGGCATATACTGTTCCGGGCTACGGCCTGCAGTCTCCACTGACTTGACGCCACCTTCGACAATGGCCGCGATGTATTCGGGATAAGGCGGTGCCGAGAAGGCCGGCAGAAAGGTGAGGTTCACGCCGAACGGCTTGTCGGTCATGTCGCGGCAGCGCGCGATCTCTTTTGCCAGCAGCTCCGGCGTCTTCTGCGTGAGACCCGTGATGATGCCGAGCCCGCCGGCATTGGAGACGGCGGCGGCCAGCTCGGCAAAGCCGACGAAATGCATGCCGCCCTGGATGATGGGGTGCTCGATGCCGAACAGTTCGGTGATCGCGGTCTTCACGCAGGCTTCCTCCCGGATTTCGGTTTGTATGGGAACAGTCTAGCCGCAGGCTCGTGCCGCGGTCACCATTTCTCTCCGAAGGGCCGGATCTCCATTTCGAAGGTCCAGGCGCTCTTCGGCTGCTGATAGAGCTGCCAATAGGAATCGGCCACCGCCGACGGCGGCATCAGCAGGTCGGGATTATCCAGCGCGTTCGGGCCGAGCGCCTCGAGACGGCGCTGCCGCACCCATTCGGTATCAACGCCGGAATCGATGATGAGATGGGCGACGTGGATGTTCTTCGGCCCAAGCTCGCGCGCCATCGCCTGCGCCACCGCGCGCAGGCCGAATTTGGCGCTGGCGAACGCGGCAAAGCCGCTGCCGCCACGCAAGGAGGCCGTGGCGCCGGTGAAGAAGATATTGCCGCCGCCGCGCGGAAGCATCAGCCGCGCCGCTTCCCGGCCTGCGAGGAAGCCGGAATAGCAGGCCATCTCCCACACCTTCCGGAACACGCGCTCGGTGGTGTCGAGGATCGGGAAATTGACGTTGGCACCGACGTTGAAGATGCAGACTTCCAGCGGTGCGTGCTTGTCGGCATCGTCGAGGAAAGAGATGACCTCTTCCTCTTTCCGCGCATCGAGCGAGCGCGCGTGGATTTCGCCGCCGGCAGCCTCGATGTCCTTCACCAGCGGCGCCAGTTTGTCGCCGTTGCGGCGTCCGGCGAAGACCGAAAAACCCTCGGCTGCGAATTTCTTGGCAATCTCGGAGCCGATGAAATCGCCGGCCCCGATCACGGCGGCTGTCGCGTTTCGCTTGGGCAAGGTCGCCTCCTCAGGTGCGCAGTGTTTGAAGCGAAGGCTATAGTTCTAAAATAGAACTGTCAAATCGCGAGGCAGGATGCTAGCTTCAAGGACAAATTGCATTGATCATTCAAGTCAGTTCCTTTTTCTGACTTACTGAGCCGCGCCGGAGACCGGATCATGAAGTGGGACACGCTGGACGAAGAGCCCTGCTCGCTCTCCCGTACCGTCGCCGTGGTCGGCGATCGCTGGACGCTTCTGATCCTGCGCGAATGCTTTTTGCGCGTGCGACGGTTCGAGGGATTTCAGTCCTCGCTCCAGATCACCAGGCATCTTCTGTCGGAACGGCTGAAGAAGCTGGTCCGCTTCGGCATCCTGCGCCGCGTCCCCTATTCCGAGGCGCCCAAGCGCTACGAATATATCCTGACGCAGAAGGGTCTCGACCTCTACCCGATCATCATGGCGATGGTGCATTGGGGCGACGCCCACATGGGCGACGAGCGCGGTCGCCCGCTGCTGCATGAGCACAAGACTTGCGGCAAGCTGTTCGACCCGGTGATGGTGTGCTCGGAATGCGGCGAGGTGCTGCATGCGAAGCAGGTGCATGTGCATGCGGGGCCGGGGCGGAGGGAAGCGGTGGGGTGAGTGGCGCTGACGCGCGCAGCATCGCCGCCGTGGATCGTCGGCACGGCTGACGATCGCGGGCGAAACCGCGGTGCCGATGCCGCAATCTTCGTTCGTGATACTTTCAGCCTCGGCGCACCTTGGTCAGTGCGTCTTGGTGGTTTGCCACTTTTCCAGATCGGGCTTCGCCTCGCCCGATCGCTGCTCCTTCCCGGATTGCCCTTCCAGGGCTTGTCCGTCTGGGCGTGCGATCCCCAATCGTTCTGCTGTCGGGGATCGTCGGTGGGCTTTTCCTTGCTCATTGGATCTCCTCAGGTGCGGAGCCTACGCGAAGGGAACGCCATAGTAGGAGTTGATGCCGCGCACCGCCGCATCGTCACCCCAGTTCCAATCGCTCTGCTCGCCATATTTCGGCGCGCCTTGCAGCTCGATGGTGATCGTTCCAAAGCGGGGTCGGCGACTTATCAGGAACATCGCTGGAAACGAGGGGTTCTCTGAGTCCTCAGAGGACATGAACCATGAGCGACTTTCGCGACATCCAGCACGGCGTCAACGATCCCGTCGACGGGCTCGACGTGAAGCGGCACATCAACTCCACCCAGACACCGCATGAGCGCGCGCAGCATCATGCCGACGTACGGTCAGCGCCGTCGGCCTCGCCGGAAGAACCGTTCCTGCCGGAGCGATTGCGGCGCAAGCCGACCGACCCCATCAATCCGCGCACCGGCCGCAATCCGGCCGACTAGCCGCTTGGAACATCGGCTCCGGCGCTGTGCAGCTCGCGGCTCGGCAGCCGGCCTGCCGCCGGCGCCGCGCCGGCTTGTACGCTCCGTCGCAGCCGTCGCAACCCGGGCCGCGGTCTCGGTGTCGATCTGGTGGCTGAGGCAAAAGCTGCGCATCGTCTCCCGATGCTCAACGTCCTGACGCTGGCCGCCGTCAGCGAGGCGCCAGAGCTTCCCGGGGCATCAGGAATTCAAACATCTCGGCCGCGGTCTGAAGCTGCTCGATGCGCGCGGCAACGGAATCGCGCTGAACGCCGACCGGCAAGCTCGCAAGCTCATGCTCGAGCCGCAGCCGCTGCGCGTCGAGGCGTTGCTCGAATGTGTGGGGCTCAGACCGTCTTCGCATCGTCCGTCCTCGGGGGTTGCAGGCCCGGGCTGTTGGCCCAGCGCTCGACCTGCTCAATGACCTTCTGATGGCTTGGACGCACCGGCCTTGGTGCTTCGCGTTCCTCGGAAAGCTTGCGGGGTAACCTGACCTCGTCCGTCATGGCGGATCTCCCTTTCCCTATGAGAATGCGTCTCCGCGCGAATAGTTTCAATTAACCTATTGATTTATTTAGACTATATTGCTCAACCGACGCTTTTTGGGACTCCTGTGGAACTCTCGGCAAATTGGCTGGTTTAGCAAATTACTCATCTTGCTCAATTTGCGTGATTGACCATGAACGACCTTCGCGACGAGCGGCTCCAAGTCATGCTTTCGCCGGAAGAGCTGGCCGCAGTGGATGATTTCCGGTTCAAGCACCGCATGCCAACGCGTGCCGCGGCAGTCCGCGAGCTGCTCAAGTTCGGACTCGCAGCCGCGGGCATCGAGACGAGCATCGACCCGTCAACGGGCGTCAAATCAAGCGAGTTTGGTGTATTTGGCCGGGGGCCAGACGGACACACGCCGGGAAAATCCGAGAACGACGCCGAGGATTGATTTCAGCAGCCTCGCAAACAAAACGACCCCGGCACAGTGGGTGCCAGGGCCGTCCTTGGAGATTGCTTCCGGCGCACCGGGGGCATGACAACCGAAAGCAATCCGTCGACTCTTCGTGCAGGGAATCGTTCCTTGCGAGAACTAGCCCGTCGGGGCGTCGCCGGAATCGTCCGGCATCACGCCCGATCCCGGCGTCTTGTTGTTGTCGTTGAGCTTGGGATCGCGGGTCGCCTCACGCGACGGCGAGCCCCTTGAGCCTGTCTTGTGCGAGCCCGTCTTGTGCGCGGTCTGCGCGCGCTGCTTGTCGCGCGGTTGATCCTCCGCGCGCTTGTCCCTGACAATACCGTGGTCGGAATGCGCCATGATGTCCACTCGCCTCTCCAGTTGTCCTGCCAGATGTCCCGAAGCGCTTACGCGCCGGCGCGTCGAATGTTCCGGTTCAGACGAGAGGCCGCGGCGCTAGCTATGCGCCGCATGGATCGGGGCCGATGCATTTTCCAGATGCACCTGCCGCACCGTCGTCACCGTCGCGAACGCTACCGAGACGCCAAAAGCGAGAATGAGCGAAAGAAGAGCAAGACGTGGAGCCATTGCAAAATCTCCTTCTGGAATCGAAAATCAACGCGATTGACTGTTCCCGAATGATCCTGGATTGACGCTTGCATTCCGTGCGCACTCTCACACTCCGATTCACGAGAACGAGAGCGCCTATGCATCCTGCCTGTGGGAGGTACGGACCGTTACGGGCGGAATTTCGCCATCGAGCCAGTCCTGTTCTGTCGCGAGCGCGGTCCAGGCGTCCGCCATGCGCGAATAGCGCTTATGGGCAGGCTTTCCTTCCGCTCGCTCGGCGAGCTGCAGGCAGTTGTCGGCGTTGTCTCTGAAGATGTCGGACTGTTTCATGAATCAGACGTAGGGACGGAACTGTCGCGTCGCAACCGCCCCTTACCGGATCGTAACGTTCGCGGAACTTTGCATGCCATCCGTCATTGATATCGATGCGAGTTCTTGTCGCGATCATCCTGATGTTCATCAGCACCGCAGTGCTTGCCGACAGCACCGGCGAGCGAAGGCCGGGCGACCGCACGCCGACGGCGAGCGACGTCATCAACGGCCTCTACGCGTTCAGCCGCTTCCAGCAGGGTCTTCTCGAAAGCACCGATCTGAAGGGCAATGCGGAGGTGAAAAACCTCGCCGTCCTGCGCGCCGAGGAAGCGGCGAAGCGCGACAAGGTCTTGAAGGACATTCAACAGGCGCTCGGCGCCGAGCCGCGCGTCGGTAAGACAACGGCGAGCGCAAGCCTCGGCGAACCCGACAATTCGGAGGGACCAGCCTTTGTGCGAACCTTCTACGCCGCGCAGATCCCCGAATATGAATCCACCATCGCCCTGCTCGAGCACTATCTGAAAGCTCCCGACAATGCCGTCCTTGCCGCCTTTGCCCGCGACCAACTGCCGGTGCTGCGTTCGCAGGTGAAGGATGCGGAGCGGACGATGGCAGACAAATAGTCCCCCGTTCGTCCGCCGGGCGGCCGCCCCGCCCGCGGTGCCCGCCCGCCTGGCATGGACGTGGCCGCAAGGACGGCGAATCAGTCCAAAATTCTTTGGAACCGGTTGGAACTAATCGCCTTTATCGTCGTTGTTGCGGTCGGGCTGAGCAAAGCAGGTTCCATTTCCCGGCGTCGCAACCTTGGCGCTTGATTTCGAATTTGGCTGACGCTCTAGTTTGACTAATTGCGTCACGCCTTAGATTCGGCCGACGCCTGCGGGGGAATCAGTATGAGCGACCTCGATCCCGGATCTGCATCACGCTCCGGTCGTCGCGTCCCAAAGCCAAGAACTAACGGTACGTCAGAGCCGGATTCCCGGCCGGAATTGCTACTCGCCTTGCAGGCCATGCGTAGCGGCGATTTCTCGGTGCGTATGAGCGGCGATTATCTCGGTATCGACGGCAAGATCGCCGACACTTTTAATGAAATCATCGCCGCCAACCAGCGCATGGCGCAGCAGCTCGAGCTGGTCGGCCAGGTGGTCGGACGCGAGGGCAAGACCCGGCAGCGTGTGAAGTTCGGCCTCGCCTCCGGCTCCTGGGCCGACATGGAAGGCTCCGTCAACACGCTGATCGACGATTTGTTGTGGCCGACGCGCGAGGTGACCCGCGCGGTCGCGGCGGTGGCGCAAGGCGACCTGCTCCAGACCGTCAAGCTCGACGTCGACGGCCGTCCGCTCCGCGGTGAATTCCTGCAGTCGGCGAACATCGTCAACACCATGATCAAGCAGCTGGGCGTGTTCACCTCCGAGGTGACGCGCGTGGCGCGCGAGGTCGGCACCGAAGGCAAGCTCGGCGGCCAGGCCCAGGTGCCCGAGGTGACCGGCGTCTGGAAGGATCTGACCGAGAGCGTCAACTCGATGGCGAACAACCTGACCAACCAGGTTCGCAACATCGCCGAGGTCACGATCGCGGTCGCCAACGGCGACTTGTCCAAGAAGATCACCGTCGACGTCCGCGGCGAGATCCTTCAGCTCAAGGAAGCCATCAACACGATGGTGGACCAGCTCCGCTCCTTCGCCTCCGAAGTGACGCGCGTGGCGCGCGAGGTCGGCACCGACGGCAAGCTCGGCGGCCAGGCGATCGTGCCCGGCGTCGCCGGCACCTGGAAGGATCTCACCGACTCCGTCAACGCGATGTGCGGCAACCTGACTGCGCAGGTCCGTAACATCGCCAACGTCACCACCGCCGTGGCGCGCGGCGACTTGTCCCGCAAGATCACGGTGGACGTGCGCGGCGAAATCCTGGAGCTGAAGGACACCATCAACACCATGGTGGACCAGCTCAACTCCTTCGCCTCCGAAGTGACGCGCGTCGCACGCGAGGTCGGCACCGAGGGCAAGCTCGGCGGCCAGGCCCAGGTGCCCGGCGTGGCCGGCACCTGGAAGGACCTCACCGACAACGTCAACTTCATGGCGTCGAACCTGACCGCGCAGGTCCGCAACATCGCCGACGTCGCCACCGCCATCGCCGGCGGCGACCTCTCCAAGAAAATCACCGTGAACGTGTCGGGCGAGATTCTTCAGCTGAAGGAAACGCTCAACACCATGGTCGACCAGCTCAACGCCTTCGCCGGCGAAGTCACGCGCGTCGCGCGCGAGGTCGGCACCGAGGGGCGTCTCGGCGGTCAGGCCAACGTGCTCGGCGTCGCCGGCACCTGGAAGGACCTTACCGAGAGCGTCAACTCGATGGCGTCGAACCTGACCGCACAGGTCCGCAACATCGCCGAGGTGACGACCGCGGTCGCGGGCGGCGACTTGTCGAAGAAGATCACCGTGGACGTCCGCGGCGAGATCCTCGAGCTGAAAGATACCATCAACACCATGGTGGACCAGCTCAACGCCTTCGCCGGCGAAGTCACGCGTGTCGCGCGCGAAGTCGGCACCGAAGGCAAGCTCGGTGGCCAGGCCCAGGTGCGCGGCGTCGCCGGCACCTGGAAAGACCTGACCGACAGCGTCAACTCGATGGCCTCGAACCTGACCGGTCAGGTCCGCAACATCGCCGAAGTCGCCACCGCCGTGGCCAAGGGCGACCTGTCGAAGAAGATCACCGTGAACGTGTCGGGCGAAATCCTTCAGCTGAAGGAAACGCTCAACACCATGGTGGACCAGCTCAACGCCTTCGCCGGCGAAGTCACGCGCGTCGCGCGCGAGGTCGGCACCGAGGGCAAGCTCGGCGGCCAGGCCGAGGTGCCCGGCGTCGCCGGCACCTGGAAGGACCTCACCGACAGCGTCAACTCGATGGCCGGTAACCTCACCGCCCAGGTCCGCAACATCGCCGAGGTCGCAACTGCGATTGCCGGCGGCGACCTGTCGCGCAAGATCACGGTGGACGTGCGCGGCGAGATCCTTCAGCTCAAGGACACGCTGAATACGATGGTCGACCAGCTCAACCGCTTCGCGGGTGAGGTGACGCGCGTGGCGCGCGAGGTCGGCACCGAGGGTCGTCTCGGCGGCCAGGCCAACGTGCCCGGCGTCGCCGGCACCTGGAAGGATCTCACCGACAGCGTGAACTCGATGGCGGGCAACCTCACCGCCCAGGTCCGCAACATCGCCGAGGTCACCACCGCCGTGGCGCGCGGCGACCTCTCGCGCAAGATCACCGTGGACGTGCGCGGCGAAATCCTCGAGCTGAAGAACACCATCAACACCATGGTGGACCAGCTCAACGGCTTTGCCGGCGAAGTGACGCGCGTCGCGCGCGAGGTCGGCACCGAAGGCAAGCTCGGCGGCCAGGCCGAAGTGCCCGGCGTCGCCGGCACCTGGAAGGACCTCACCGACAACGTCAACTTCATGGCGTCGAACCTGACGGCCCAGGTCCGCAACATCGCCGAGGTCGCGACCGCGATCGCCGGCGGCGACCTGTCGAAGAAGATCACGGTGGACGTGCGCGGCGAGATCCTGCTGCTCAAGGACACCCTGAACACCATGGTCGAGCAGCTCCGCTCCTTCGCCGCCGAAGTGACGCGCGTGGCGCGCGAGGTCGGCACCGAGGGCCGGCTCGGCGGTCAGGCCGTCGTGCCCGGCGTCGGCGGCACCTGGAAGGACCTCACCGACAACGTCAACCTGCTGGCCGCGAACCTCACCACGCAGGTCCGCAACATCGCCGAAGTGACCACCGCCGTCGCCCGCGGCGACCTGTCGCGCAAGATCACCGTCGACGTGAAGGGGGAAATTCTCGAACTGAAGAACACCATCAACACCATGGTGGACCAGCTCAACGCGTTCGCCGGCGAAGTGACGCGCGTCGCGCGCGAGGTCGGCACCGAAGGCGAGCTTGGCGGCCAGGCCCAGGTGCCCGGCGTCGCCGGCACCTGGAAGGACCTCACCGACACCGTGAACTTCATGGCGGCCAACCTGACCGAACAGGTCCGCGGCATCGTCAAGGTCGTGACCGCCGTCGCCAACGGCGACCTGAAGCAGAACCTCACCGTGAAATCGAAGGGCGAGGTCGCAGCACTCGCCGACACCATCAACAACATGACCGAAACGCTCGCGACCTTCGCCGACCAGGTGACGTCGGTGGCGCGCGAGGTCGGTGTCGAGGGCCGGCTCGGCGGCCAGGCCGACGTGCCCGGCGCCGCCGGCACCTGGAAGGACCTCACCGGCAACGTCAACCTCCTGGCGGCCAACCTCACCTCGCAGGTGCGTGCGATCGCGGAAGTGGCGACCGCGGTGACCAAGGGCGACCTGACGCGATCGATCCAGGTCGACGCCCGCGGCGAAGTCGCGGAGTTGAAGGACAACATCAACACGATGATCACGAACCTCCGTCTCACGACGGACGTGAACACCGAGCAGGACTGGCTGAAGACCAACCTCGCGAAATTCACCAACATGCTTCAGGGCCAGCGCGACCTCGCCACCGTCGGCCGGCTGCTGCTGACCGAACTGTCGCCGCTGGTGAACGCGCATACCGGCGTGATCTACCAGGTCGAGAACGAGGACAATCCACAGCTCCTGCTGCTCGCCTCCTACGCCGGCGACGGCGTCTACCCCTATCAGCGCGTACTGCCGTTCGGCGACGGCCTGATCGGCCAATGCGCGCTCGACCGGCGGCCGCGCGTGGTCGCGGATATTCCCTCCGACGTGGTGCCGATCAACTCGGCGCTGTTCCGCGTCGCCCCGAAGAACCTCGTGGTGCTGCCGGTGCTGTTCGAGGGCCAGGTCAAGGCCGTGATCGAGCTCGCCTCGCTGACCTCGTTCACGACCTCGCAGATGACCTTCCTGGAGCAGCTCACCGACTCCATCGGCATCGTGCTCAACTCGATCGAGGCGACGATGCAGACCGAAGGCCTGCTCAAGCAGTCGCAGCAGCTGGCCGGCGAGCTTCAGACCCAGCAGCGCGAATTGCAGCAGACCAACGACCAGCTCGAACAGAAGGCGCAGCAGCTCGCCGAGCGCAACGTCGAGGTCGAGCGCAAGAACCAGGAAATCGAGCAGGCCCGCCGCGCGCTCGAG
The DNA here is from genome assembly GCF_000472645.1 of Bradyrhizobium sp. WSM2254. Classification (NCBI taxonomy): domain Bacteria; kingdom Pseudomonadati; phylum Pseudomonadota; class Alphaproteobacteria; order Hyphomicrobiales; family Nitrobacteraceae; genus Bradyrhizobium; species Bradyrhizobium sp. WSM2254. Next base: position 77,999 of record NZ_AXAB01000033.1, read on the forward strand.
GAGAAGGCGACGGAGCTCGCGCTCACCTCGAAGTACAAGTCCGAATTCCTCGCCAATATGAGCCACGAGCTGCGCACGCCGCTGAACTCGATCCTGATCCTGGGACAGCAGCTCACCGACAATCCGGACGGCAACCTCTCGGCCAAGCAGGTCGAATTCGCCCGCACCATCCACGGCGCCGGCACCGACCTGCTCAACCTCATCAGCGACATTCTCGATCTCTCCAAGATCGAGTCCGGCACGGTGACGGTGGACGCCGAGGAAATCCTGACTGCGAACCTGCTCGAAACCGTCGGGCGGCCGTTCCGGCACGAGGCGGAGAACCGCAACCTTTCGTTCAAGATCGACGTCGACCCGAACCTCGCACGCAGCATCGTCACCGACTCCAAGCGCCTGCAACAGGTCCTGAAGAACCTGCTCTCCAACGCCTTCAAGTTCACCGCCGAAGGCGAAGTGCGCCTGAAGGTCGGCGGCGCGCTCGGCGGCTGGGGAACGGATCACCCGGTGCTGAACTCCGCGCCGGCCGTGATCGCGTTCGAGGTGTCCGATACCGGCATCGGCATTCCCCTGGAGAAGCAGAAGCTGATCTTCGAGGCGTTCCAGCAGGCAGACGCCGGCACCAGCCGCAAATATGGCGGCACCGGCCTTGGCCTCGCCATCAGCCGCGAGCTCGCCAGCCTGCTCGGCGGCGAAATCCATCTGCGCAGCGCACCGGGCAAGGGCTCGTCCTTCATCCTTTATCTGCCGTTGAAATATTCCGGCCCAACGCTTGCGCCGCGCGCCACGCCACAGCAATACAGCCAGCCACCGGCGCTGCAACCAACGGCGCCCGAGCAGCGCGTCATCGAGCAGCTTCCCGACGACCGCCTCAATCTCGAACCCGGCGACAGCATCCTCCTGATCGTTGAGGACGACCCGCATTACGCACGCGTGCTGGTCGATCTCGCGCGCGACAAGGGTTTCAAGGTGCTGGTCGCAGCTCGCGGTGCCGAGGCGCTGGAACTTGCCAAGCAATACCAGCCGAGAGCGGTCTCGCTGGACGTGTTCCTGCCGGACATGCTCGGCTGGACGGTGCTGAGCCAGCTCAAGCACAATCCGCTGACGCGCCACATCCCCGTGCAGATCATCACGCTCGACGAGGACCGCCAGCATGCGCTGGCGCGCGGCGCGTTCTCCTTCGTCAACAAGCCGACGACGACCGAGGGGGTTTCGGCCGCGCTGGCGCAGATCAAGGAATATGCGCGGCCGCGGCGCAAGCGGCTCCTGATCGTCGAGGACAACGAGGCCGAGCGGCTCTCGATCCGCGAGCTCCTGCATCACGACGACATCGAGATCGTGACGACCGACACCGGCGCCGGCGCACTCTCGACGCTGCGCGAAGCGCCCTGCGATTGCGTGGTGCTGGACCTGCGCCTGCCCGACATGAGCGGTTTCGAGGTGCTGGACCAGATCCGCCACGACGAAGCACTTTCGAACATTCCGGTGGTGGTGTTCACCGGCCGCGAGCTCTCGGCGGAGGAAGATGCCGAGCTCCACACCATGGCGCGCAGCATCGTGGTCAAGGGCGTGGAATCGCCCGAGCGCCTGCTCGACGAGACCGCGTTGTTCCTGCACCGCGTGATCACGGAACTGCCGGTCGAGAAGCAGCGCATGCTGGAGAAGCTGAACAGTTCCGACGAGGACCTGATCGGCAAGACCGCGCTGCTCGTCGACGACGACGCCCGGAACATCTTCGCGCTGTCGAGCGTGCTGGAACGGCGCGGCATGAAGGTGCTGACGGCGACGACCGGCCGCGAGGCGGTAACGCTGGTCGAGTCCAATCCGGAAATCGCCATCGTGCTGATGGACATCATGATGCCCCAGATGGATGGCTATCAGACCATCGGCGTGATCCGCGAAAATCCGGCCTTCGCGCGCCTGCCGATCATCGCGTTGACCGCCAAGGCAATGAAGGGCGACCGCGAGAAATGCCTGGAAGCCGGCGCGTCCGACTACCTCGCCAAGCCCGTCAACACCGATCAATTGCTGCTTGCGATCCGCATGTGGCTGCACCGCTGAGCTGGACGCGCGAATGGACCACGAAAAGGTCAACATCCTCCTCGTCGACGACCAGCCGGCCAAGCTGCTCGCCTATGAGGTGATCTTGAAGGAACTGGGCGAGAACCTCGTGATCGCCTCGTCCGGCCGCGAGGCGCTGGAGGTGCTGCTCAAGACCGAGATCGCGGTGATCCTGGTCGACGTCTGCATGCCCGAGCTCGACGGCTTCGAGCTCGCGGCGATGATCAGGGAGCATCCGCGCTTCCAGAAGACGGCGATGATCTTCATCTCGGCCATTCAAGTGAGCGACATCGACCGGTTGCGCGGCTATGAGATGGGCGCGGTCGACTATGTTCCGGTGCCAGTCGTGCCGGAGGTGCTGCGCGCCAAGGTCAAGGTGTTTGCCGAGCTGTACCGGAAGACCCGCGAGCTCGAACGGCTGAACCAGGATCTCGAAGACCGTGTCCGTGCACGCACCGCGGAATTGGAGAACTCCACGGCAAAGCTGCGCGAGAGCGAAGAGCGTCGCAGCATGGCGATCGCCGCCGGCAAGATGGGATCATGGGACTGGGACTGGGTCAGCGGCGACTGGATGTGGGACGAGGGGCAGTATCGCATCTTTGGCGTGAGCCCGGAGAGCTTCGAGGTCAATCCGGCCAACGTTCAGGCACTGTTGCATCCCGATGACGTCGACCAACTGCGCAAGGCGATCGCCGAATTCAGCAAGGGCACACGCGCCTATGAGACGGAATTCCGCATTGTGCGGCCCGACGGCGATGTGCGCTGGTGTGTCGGCACGGCTGCCGCCACCGCCGACAATAGCGGCCGCGTGGTGCGCGTGAGCGGTGTCACCGTGGACATCACCGAGCGCAAGCGGGCCGAGGAGCGGCAAAATCTGCTGGCGCGGGAAGTCGATCATCGTGCCAAGAATGCGCTGGCGCTTGCGCAATCGATCGTGCGTCTCACCCGTGCCGACGAGGTCAAGGCCTATGTCAACGCCGTCGAGGGGCGTATCAACGCGCTGGCGCGCGTGCATACGATCCTGTCGCTGTCGAGCTGGCAGGGCGCCGAACTCTCGAAGCTGATCGACGAGGAACTCGCGCCCTATTCGCTCGGCGGCCAGATCAAGCTGGCGGGGCCCGAGGTTCAGTTGCTGCCGGCAACCGCCCAGACGCTTGCTCTCGCGCTGCACGAGCTTTTCACCAACTCGGCCAAGTATGGCGCGCTCTCGACGCGGTCGGGCCGGCTCATGATCGGCTGGCAGGTCGAGGAGGACCACCTCACACTGATCTGGGAGGAATCCGGCGGTCCGCTGGTGAGGACGCCGAAATCTCGCGGCTTCGGCACGCGGAGCCTGCTCGCGAGCGTCGAGTCCCAGCTCGGCGGAAAGGCGCAATTCGATTGGCGCGCCGAGGGTCTGTTGTGCCGCCTGGAAGTGCCGTTGACCCGGAAGACCCCGACCGCGGCCGCGCATGGCAAGTTCGACGCCACCACCGTCCTCGCGCTCCAGCGCGCGTCGGGTTAACCCGACGCGGCGACCTTCATGCGCCGCACCGGCTGAGGTTCATGGCCGACGCGCCCTTCGAGCCAGGCTTCCGTTTGCGCGAGATCGCGTAACGCCATCGCATAGCGGCGGGCCGCGCTTCGCTCGGCACCGCGCGGCAGCTTGCGCGCCTTGCGCAGCATATCGGCGGCCGCGTTTCGATAGGCCAGTGAGCGATAGAGAAAGACAACCTTACCCATATCGAATGTTCCCGTGTTGACGGCTTCCATGGTCGCAAGGTCGGCATGAACGTCGGATGAAGCCCGACGTGACAAATCGTTCATGCCGATGGAACCCGAAATCGCCGGCTGCGTTGCACGGATGAACGAGGTCGGTTCCATGCGTGCGAGAAAGTCGCCGAAAAAGTCGCGAAGTCTGATCTCTCCTACCGGCATCATCACGATCATGACGCATGCGATGATGGGCGCGGCGCTCGGCCTCGCCTTCGGTCTCGCGCTCGTTCTATCCAACCCGCCGGTCGCAAATTTGCTGAAACACGGCGGAGATTCGGCCGCTGCCGTTTTCGTCGTCACGTTAGTGACGACATTCGCAATCGGCGCGATGCTCACAGGCATCGTGTTCATCATCGCCGAGGACAAGGAATCTTGAACCGCGCGTGAAACCTGTGAGTTGCTTTGTCGGGAACTCCGGCGGCGGATGGCGGTTGGCTGCCTGCGTCATTTTAACTCAGGGAGTTCCCGCGCATGAAGACGACCAAGCTCGCCCTCGCCATGATGTTGGCAACCGGCCTCGCCGCCGCCCCGTTCGCCGCGCAGGCGAAGTCGCACAAGGCGAAACATGAATCCTCGACGTCGTCCTCGCAGACGACGGGGGCCAACACGAAATCCAAGAGCGCCGATCCCTCCGGTCAGGGCGGCTCCGGTCCCGGCTCCGACCAGGGCGGCACCATGACGAACAACAAGGGCACGACCAACGCCAAGTAGGCTCGCCGCCGTTCATCGAAGGCCCCGCGATCGCGGGGCCTTCTTGCTTTGGTGTTCGATCCAATCCTTCTCACGCCATCGTCCGCGCACGCCTTAGCTGCGCCGGATGTCGGCGATGTTCAGGCCACCGCCCGCGGAGTTCGTCTTCACGAGATGATCGAGCTGCGCCCGCTTGCGTGCGATCAGAAGCTGGGCCGCGGCATCGTCGAGACCCTCGCGCTGCAATTGCCGGATCGCGGACCCCAGTTCGAGGATCTCGGCGCGCAGTCTCAAGATCCGGTACGTGTCCGGGTCTTCCTCCATGGCGCGCTCCCAAAATGTCTCAGCGGCGCGCGATTGCGCGCACGGGACCCGCGGCTTTCTTGAGGGAACGAAGACGTACACGATCGCGAACATCCGGCAGGACATTGCCACCGCCAGCCGCCTTCCATTCGCCGATCAGCAGATTGATTTTCCGGCGCAGATCCATCTGCGCCAGGGCCTTTTCTGAGCAGTCGCGATCGCGGTCGACGAGACCGCGCACGGTCGCCTCGACATCGGCCATTTCCAGCCTCAAGGCGCTGATCTTACGTCGAATTTCATTAATTCTGTTGTCCATGGCTTGTTAGAACAAAATAAGAACATATAGTCAAGTCACATTTCAGAACGGAGAAGCCAGATGCAGGTTCAAGGTAAATACGACGCCAGGGTTTTCCTCGCGGAGCAGATGACGAGGTCACAGGGCCTGAGGTTGAAGCGGCTCAGCGAGGAGGCCTATCAGCCCGCGCAATACGATCGCGATCTGTCCTTTACTGAAGCTGCGCGTCGCATCCAGGTGCTCGAGGCGGAGATCGAACTGGCGAACTCCTTCTAGCCAGCCTGCATTGCGCATCCGGAACGTTGCGGGCGCGCTTTCGGAACCATGCTTATGCCGAATGGGTTTTCTCCCGGCCAAGGGAGAATCCGAATGGCACGGAAGGCAAAGAAACGCCGCTACTCGCGCAGCGCCGGCAGCGACGTCGAAAGCGAAATGCGGCGCTACAAGAAGGGCACGGCAAAGAGCGGCCCCGGTGGTCGCGGCGGACGTGTGAAGAGCCGCAAGCAGGCGATCGCAATCGGCCTGTCGAAGGCGCGCAAGAAAGGCAAGAAGGTCCCGAAGAAGGCCTCGAAGCGGAAGGCATCCAAGAAAAAGACGAGCAAGAGAACGTCCAAACGCAAATCCGTCAAGCGATAGCGGCAATCGGCGCTAGATCATGCTGCCCGGCATGAAGCAGCGGATCGAGATGCCAAACGCGGTCTTCACCGGCCACACCATGGTGCGGCCGGCGCGGTTCGGCTCGGTGATGACGGCTTCATCGGGCACATCGACCCACTGCCCATCGAGGCGCACGCGATAGTGCCCGTCATGCGACTCCCAATCCGGATCGGAGACGGCAAATCCGTCGGCGTCCGAGCAGCACGGGCCGAGATGGCTGCGCAGGCTGTCGAACCAGGGCTTGAGCGGCGAATTGGCGTAGCGGCCGTCATCGCGCCCCAGGGCACTTCCAGCCGACAGCACGAGCGGCGCCACGAGCAGCGCAAGTCTCAGCGAAAGCTTCAATCGATCCATGTCGGCACCGATCAAATACGAACCGCCGGTTCCACAAGACGGCCGGACGTCCGAAGTTCCACTCTTGCAATCGCCTGGGCGCCTTCATTGCCGCCAAGGCAACACGCGATCGAATTCTGACGAGCGAACGCGGCTTTTTCGGACGAACCTGTCACCAATGCTGCCGTTGACGAGAATGTTATCGGCGACCTGTGGGTATCTCGGATGCCAACGAGAAAAGGCGGCCCGAAGGCCGCCTTTTTGGATTTGCGCCGGAAGAGCTCGACCTACGCGAGTGGCACCGCGACAAATCGGGTCGCGTCCGCACTTTTGACCTGCAACAGCACGCTGGTCTTGCCGGACGATTTGGCCTGCGCCAGCTCGGCGCGGACGTCGCCGACATTGGCGACGGGCTTGCCGCCGACATTGAGGATGACATCGCCGGTCTGAATGCCGCGCTGCGCCGCCGGCCCTCGCGGATCGACCTCGGTGACGACGACGCCCTTCTGGCCGGCGCCCTGCACGTCGCCGGCCGGCGCCAGGCTGAGCCCGAGGCGCGGCGTGCCGTTGCCCGGCTGCGCCTTGCCCTCGTCGGCCTTTCCGTTTCCTTGGGCCTGCCGCTCGTTGGGCAGCTCGCCGAGCGCGAGGGTCACCGTCTTGCTCGCGCCCTTGTGGAAGACGTCGAGCTTCACGGACGTGCCCGGCGCCAGCGTGGCGATGGTGCGGGCGAGATCGCGGGAGTCCTTGATCGCGGTACCGTTGACGGCGGTGATGACGTCGCCCGCCTCGATGCCGGCCTTTGCCGCCGGGCTATTGTCCTGCGGATTGTCGACGATCGCGCCGCGCGCCTCCTTCAGGCCGAGGCTGTCGGCGATCTCTGACGTCACCGGCTGCACCTGCACGCCGAGCCAGCCGCGGGTGACCGCACCCTTGTCCTTCAACTGCGCGACGACGAGCTTTGCGGTCGTGGCCGGAATGTCGAAGCCGATGCCGACCGAGCCGCCCGACGGCGAGAAGATCGCGGTGTTCACGCCGATCACGTTGCCGTTCATGTCGAAGGCCGGGCCGCCGGAATTGCCCTTGTTGATGGGCGCGTCGATCTGGATGAAGTCGTCATAGGGCCCGTTGCCGATGTCGCGGCCGCTGGCCGAGACGATGCCGGCGGTCACGGTGCCGCCGAGGCCGAAGGGATTGCCGACCGCGACCACCCAGTCGCCGATCCGCGGCTTCTGGTCGGAGAACTTGACGAAGGGAAAATCCTTCTTGCCATCGACCTTGATCAGCGCGAGATCGGTTTTCGGATCGGTGCCGACCACCTTCGCGGTGTAGCTCGTCCCGTCATCCATGGTGACCTGCACGGACTCGGCGTGGTCGACGACGTGGTTGTTGGTCACGGCATAGCCGTCGGCTGAGATGAAGAAACCGGAGCCTTCGCCCGTGACCATCTGGTGACGCTGGCGCGGCATGCCGTTCATGCCCCCCTGGCCGCGGAAGCCGAACTGCCGCGAAAACTGGTCGAACGGGGAGTCCTCGTCCGAATCCATCCGGTTCTGTTGCAGCATCGCGCTCTTGTCGTTGTCCTGGTCGATCTTGACCCGCACCGAGATGACGGCAGGTTTGACCCTGGCGACGAGGTCGCCGAAGCCCGGCGGAGTCGCAGCGCTTTCCGCGGCCTGGGCCGGCGCGATGAAGGAGGTTACGCCGAGCGGCGAAGCGCCGGGAGAAGCAGCCAGCACGGCCACGCCAAGCGCGGCCACGGTGCCAAGCAGCGCAAGCCGGCGCGGCTTCAGGATCGTGCGGGACGTGGTGATGTCGGAATTGACGCGGTCATTCATGTCGAAATGTCCATGTTGGGTCAGGTGTCGCCTTGCACGCAACATGGCCGCTCGCACCTTACGGTGTCCCGTCCACGCGATTAAATCTTGGCAAAGGTGGTGCGGTCGGCGGCACGGCCGAAAATCACGGCTGCACATTTGATACAGCTCAACGCTGCGCCCCCGCGCGGTGAAAGACTGCGACCACCGAACGATGTCCATCGGAGGCGCACCATGTACAAGGATATTCTCGTCCACATCCCGACCGAGCGCCCGATGCGTCCCGTGATCGACGGCTCGGTCTCGCTCGCAGCGCATTTCAACGCCCATCTCGACGCGGCCGCGGTCGGCTATGTCGCAGCCGGTGCAGCTTATGTCATGGACGGCGGGGCCGCCCTGGCGAGCGTGTTCGAACTGGAACGCGAGCGCGCGGTTGAGCGGGCCGAGACTGCGCTCGCAGTGTTCGGAAGCGAGGCGGCGAACGCCGGCATTTCCTACACATGCCACCCGCTCGGCGCGATCCCGGTGGATGCGGCCAGGTCACTCGGCGAGATGGCGCGGCTGCACGACCTCAGCATCGTGCTTCAGCCGGATCCGGCGCAAAGCTCGTTCGACAACGAGGTGCCCGGCGAGATCCTGTTCCAGGCGGGCGGCCCGGTGCTGTTCCTGCCGTACACTTTCCGAGGAGCCTTCAAGGCGAGGCGGATCGGCATCTGCTGGGACGGCAGCAGGCTCGCCGCCCGCGCGATGCGCGACGCGGCACCGTTCCTGGCGCGCGCCGAAGAGATCGTGATCATCACGATCAACGAAGCCGACGTGGTGCCCGGCGAAGTGTCGGCAAGCAATCTGGCAAGACATCTCGGCCGGCGCGGGCTCTCGACCCGCACGGCCGGCCTGTCAGCCACCCGCTCCGAGATCCAGCCGACCATCCTGTCGCTGGCGGCCTACGAGAGCCTCGATCTCCTGGTGATGGGCGGCTACGGCCATTCGCGATTGCAGGAGCGCGTCCTCGGCGGTGTCACCCGCGCCATGCTGGAAGCCATGACGGTGCCGACGCTGATGTCGCACTAGCGAAGCAGGCCCGACGCTCTCACGCCGCAGCGGGGGTCTCCCATCCAGCGGTTGCGGTGGCGTTCTCGTCGCGTTGCACATTGCACGCATCGAAATGCGCCTTCAGCGCGAGCTCGGCGAGATATTCGAAATGTTCGGCCTGGCCGAGGAGTTCCCAGTTCTGGAGCGGCCGGTAGGCCGCCTGCTGGCGACAGAGGGACGCCAGCGCACGGTAGCGACGTACGTTCTCCATGAGAATCTCCCTCTCGGTCACACCCGGCTTATTTCTCCGGTTTGCGTCAGGGGCATTGCACTTGTGCGAAACTTTTTCTGCGCAACGCCAGTCGGTCTCGGGAATGTTAACGTGTGCTGCAACGCGGCCGCTTTGCTTTGGCGCAAACTTTACAAATGTTTGGCGATGGATCTCAGCAGCGTACCGCTCAACGCAGAACCAGCCACAAAGTTACGGCATGTGTGAGGCAAAGCACAGCCCCACGTCCTTATCGGGCGTATAAATTTTTGCGTATGGCCGCAAACAAGGTAACGGCGGTACACCACGGCTACGCTATCAACGCAGCCTGCGACTTTGGAGCCGTGCGGGCATGGAACCGGCGGCTCATTTCGTTTCGGGCGGCGATGGCTAGGCGTAAAGGCGGCGCTCCACGGTCACGCCGACCAGGTCGAGATAGCGCTCGATCAGGTCGGGTCGGCCGACGAGATAGCCCTGCATCTGCTCGCAGGCCTCGCGCGCCAGGAAGGCACGCTGCGCCTCCGTCTCCACCCCTTCAGCGATGACCGGGATATTCAGCGCGTGCGCGAGGCTAAGGACCGCGCGGACGATCTCGGCCGATTGCGGCGTCGCCTCGAGGTTGGAGATGAAGCTGCGATCGATCTTGATCTTGTCGAACGGAAACGACTGGAGATAGGACAGCGAGGAGTAGCCGGTGCCGAAATCGTCCATCGCTATGCGGATGCCGAGTGCCTTTAGCCGCCGCAGCAGATTGAGCGCGCGGGTAAAATCGCCGATCAGCACGCCTTCTGTGATCTCGACCTCGAGCCGCGTCGGCGTAAGCCCCGTCTCCAGCAGAACCTGGTGGATCGAGCGTTCGAGGTCGCCGGCCTGGAACTGGACCGGCGACAAGTTGACCGCGACCTGCAGCGGCCGTGGCCAGGATGCCGCCTCGCGGCATGCTTCGCGCAGAACCCATTCGCCGATCTGGATGATCAGCCCGTTCTCCTCGGCGAGTGGAATGAACTGGTCCGGCGGCACGAAGCCCCGCGTCGGGTGATTCCAGCGCAGCAGCGCCTCGAAGCCGATGACCTCGCCCTCCATCCGCGCCTGCGGCTGGAAGTAGAGGAGGAACTGGTTCTGCTCCAGCGCCTGTCGTAGATCGTGCCGCAACAGCCTGCGATCACGCAGCTCCTGGTCCGTCTCGGATTCGAAGAAGCAGACCCGGGCCCTGCCCTCGCGCTTGGCGCGATAGAGCGCGGAATCGGCGTTGGCGAGCAGCGTCGCGGGATCCACGCCGTCATCGGGGTAGATGGCGATGCCGACGCTGACGCCCACCTGGGAGAGATAGTCGTCGACGTCGAGCTCCTTGCCGATCACCTCGACCAGGCGCTCGGCCAGCGTCAGCACGTCCTCGCGGCGCGCGTTATCGGGCATCAGGATCATGAACTCGTCGCCGCCGATGCGGGCGACGAAGGCGCCGTCGGCTTCCGCGGCAAGACGATCCGCCGCCGCCCGCATCAGCATGTCGCCGACGGGGTGGCCTAACACTTCGTTGACCTCCTTGAAGCGGTCGAGATCGAGGCTGAGCACTGCAAAGCCGGTCGATGCCTCCTGCGCCCGCCGCAGCCGCTCGTCCAGCTCCGCGTTGAAGGCACAGCGGTTCGGCAGGTCGGTCAAGGCATCATGATGGGCAAGATGACTGATGCGCTCATGGTTCGTGACGCGTTCGGTGACATCCTCGATCACGCCGACCAGATATTGCGGATCGCCGGCGCCGTCCCTGATCAGCATCTTGCGCGAATTGACGACGCGATCGTGGCCCTTGACGCCGACCTCGAGCAGGTGCTCCTCGAGGAACATCGGCATTCCACTGGCGACGACCCTGCGGTCCTGCTCGTTGACCACGTGGGCAACGTCTGCCGGAAAAATCTCCTCGGGAGTCCTGCCCAGCATCTGTTCGCGGGGCAGGCCGTAATAGTCCTCGCCGGCGCGGTTGAGCAGAATGTAGCGGGAATCCTTCGCGCACTTTGCGAACACGGCAATCGGGATATTCTCGACGATCGTATCGAGGAACTCGCGGGTCCGAAGCAAGTCCTCTTCGACCTGATCGTGCGTCTGGGCGCGCGCGTCGGCCATCCGCTGGCGATCGCGGTCGCTTGCCTCGTAGGCCGCGCTGACGAGTTCGCCCAACTTGTCGAGATCGACCTGTCCGGTCGCTTCGGTGGCACAGCGAAGCTGCTCAGCGAACAAGCGATGCATGCTCATGCCACCCCAACTGGCCGAGTGCAGGCCTCATGCCCGCAGATATCTCGCGTTCCTGAACCGCAGATTGAGACTCTTAGCATTGCGCGGGCGTTAATCGAACGTTCGCCTCGGACGCGGTGGTTACCCCGGCCTGAAGGAATCCGATCGCCTTGTGAGGCAAGTTCCGTGGAACCCCGGAGCAAAGTGGCACGCGTTGGCACAAGCGACACCTGGAGTGCACGGCTTCCGTAGTCTACCGGAGACGCGCGCTTTCGCCGACACGCAGCGGCTGCGCGGAATTATCCTGCGATTGTGGAACCCGGCCCGCTTCCGCGGCGACGCGAATGGCCGCGATATTGCCGGCATAGTCGGCGCTGCTCTTGCCGCGGAACACCGCGGAACCCGCCACGAGCGTATCGGCACCCGCGGCGGCCACGGCAGCAGCGTTGTCGCGCGTGATGCCGCCATCGACCTCGAGCCGGATCGGCCGGTCGCCGATCATGGTTCGAATGCGCCTGATCTTGTCGAGCTGGGATTCGAGGAAGGACTGGCCACCGAAGCCCGGATTGACCGTCATCACCAGCACCAGATCGACGCGATCGAGCACGTATCCGATCGCGCCTTCCGATGTCGCCGGGCACAGGCTGACACCGGCCTTTTTCCCGAGCGCGCGGATCGCCTGCAGCGTGCGGTCGAGATGCTGGCCCGCTTCGGCATGAACGGTGATGACATCGGCCCCGGCCTTCGCGAACGCCTCGAGATAAGGGTCGACCGGCGCGATCATCAGATGCACGTCGAAGATCTTCTTCGTCACCGGCCGGATCGCCTTGATGACATCGGCGCCGAAGCTGATGTTCGGGACGAAATGTCCGTCCATGACGTCGCAATGGATCCAGTCGGCGCCGGCCGCGTCGATGGCTGCGATCTCCTCACCGAGACGGGCGAAGTCTGCGGCCAGGATCGAGGGCGCGATAAGGATCTCGCTGGTCATGGCTTTGCACTCCGCACGTCGGCCCCGCCGCTGAAGACGCGGCTTGCCAGCACGTCCACGGGATCGATGGTTTCGAGATCGGCAATTTCGAGCATCCGGTCGAGATCGGACACCAGGCGATCGGCCTGCCGCAAGCGGATGCGGTCGACGGCATTGCGGATCGAGCGCGCGTTGGAGAAGAACGGCTGGGTCCGGCGCAGCGCGATGTACTTCTCGAACGCCTCGCGCGCGGCCGCCGAGAAGCGATAGCCGCGCTCCTTCAGCATCAGCTCGGCAATGACGAGCAGCTCGGCTTCCGCATAGTCCGGAAATTCGATGTGGTGGGCGATGCGCGAACGGAAGCCGGGATTGGAGGCGAAGAAGCTGGTCATTCGCTCGCCGTAGCCCGCAAGGATCACGACGAGATCCTCGCGCTGGTTCTCCATCACCTGAAGCAGGATCTCGATCGCCTCCTGGCCGTAGTCGCGCTCATTGTCCGGCCGGTGCAGATAATAGGCCTCGTCGATGAACAGCACGCCGCCCATCGCCTTCTTCAGGATCTCCTTCGTCTTCGGCGCGGTGTGGCCGATATACTGGCCGACGAGGTCGTCACGCGTCACGGAGATCACCTGACCGCGCCGCGCGAAACCGAGCCCGTGCAGGATCTTCGCCATGCGCAGCGCCACGGTGGTCTTGCCGGTGCCGGGATTGCCCGTGAACGACATGTGCAGCGTCGGCGGCGCGGAGGCGAGGCCCGCACGTTGCCGGATGCGCTCGATCAGCAGGAGCGAGGCAATCTGGCGTACGCGGTTCTTGACCGGCCGGAGGCCGACCAGCTCCTGCTCGAGCTGCTGCAGCGTATCCGTGATCCCGGCCGCTTCGGCTTCCTTGCGGAGATCGAAATTGGTCTCGCCGCCTTCGGCGGTCGTCGCATGGGGCACATCAAGCATCGGCACCTCGAAGAAAAGAGCTTCGCCGCGGGGGGAAGCGGCGAAGCAGTGGTCCGCCAAGGATACGGAGCAGGGAGAGCTCCGCGCGGAAACGGATGACTAGGACACGTGTGCAGGCGCCTTGCGCACGGTGGTGTAGCGGATCGCGCGCCCCCCCACTTCCTGGCGCACCAGCTCGAATTCCGCTTCCTGCGGCGGCCGGTTGACCAGGAACGAGATTCGCACCGACTCCCAGCCATGGCTGGAATCGAAGCCGCTGATACGGATGTATCGGTCACCGTACACCCTGCGGCATTGGGCGAGCTCCATCATCACGCCGGCGGCGTCCTGGAGGTCGAACATCGGCAGGCCCCACATCTCCCAATAGGTGTTGCGGGGATGCGGATCGTCGGTGAACTCGATATTCACCGCCCAGCCGTTGGCGAGGCAATACTGCACCTGCTTGGCGATCTGGTCGTCGGTGAGGTCGGGCAGGAACGAAAAGCAGCCCTGGGTGAGTTTCATGTTGCGTCTCCTCAAACGGTTTCGAGCGCGGTCGGCACGAAGTCCGGCGTGTCGGTGGATTGATAGTTGAAGGTGACGTCCTTCCAGACTTCGAGCGCCGCCTTCAGCGGCGTGCAAGTCTCGGCCGCCCTGGCCAGGATCTCCGGCCCTTCATGGACGTAGTCGCGGCCCTCGTTGCGGGCGAGGATCATCGCCTCCAGCGCCACGCGGTTGGCGATCGCGCCCGCCGCGATGCCCATGGGATGGCCGATCGTGCCGCCGCCGAACTGCAGCACGACGTCTTCGCCCAGGAGATCGAGCAGCTGGTGCATCTGGCCGGCATGGATGCCGCCGGAGGCCACCGGCATCATCTTGTTGAGGCTCGCCCAGGACTGGTCGAAGAACAAGCCATGCTCGAGCTTGGTCGGGTTGAAATCCTCGCGGCAGACATCGTAATAGCCGCGCGTGGTGTTCGGATCGCCTTCGAGCTTGCCGACCACCGTGCCGGCATGGATGTGATCGACTCCGGCAAGCCGCATCCATTTGGCGATGACGCGGAACGACACGCCGTGGCTCTTCTGCCGCGTATAGGTCGAGTGACCGGCGCGGTGCAGATGCAGGATCATGTCGTTGCGCCGGGCCCATTTGGCCATGGACTGGATCGCGGTGTAGCCGATCACGAGGTCGATCATGACGATGCACGATCCGAGCTCCTTGGCGAATTCCGCGCGCTCGTACATGTCCTCCATCGTTCCCGCGGTGATATTCAGGTACGTGCCTTTCACCTCGCCGGAAGCGGCCTGCGCACGGTTCACCGCCTCCATGCAGTAGAGGAAGCGATCGCGCCAATGCATGAAGGGCTGCGAGTTGATGTTCTCGTCGTCCTTGGTGAAGTCGAGCCCACCCTTCAGCGCCTCGTAGACCACGCGGCCGTAATTGCGCCCCGAAAGCCCGAGCTTCGGCTTCACGGTTGCGCCCAGCAGCGGCCGGCCGAACTTGTCGAGCCGCTCGCGCTCGACCACGATGCCGGTCGCCGGCCCCTGGAACGTCTTCACATAGGCGACGGGGAAACGCATGTCCTCGAGCCGCAGCGCCTTCAGCGGCTTGAAGCCGAACACGTTGCCGATGATCGAGGCCGAGAGGTTGGCGATCGAGCCCGGCTCGAACAGGTCGAGATCGTAGGCGATGTAGGCGAAATACGAGCCCGGCGTGCCCGGCACCGGATCGACGCGATAGCATTTCGCGCGATATTTTTCGGCAGCCGTCAGCCGGTCGGTCCACACCACCGTCCAGGTCGCGGTCGAGGACTCGCCGGCAACCGCAGCGGACGCCTCGATCGGATCGACGCCTTCCTGCGGCGTGACGCGGAACAGCGCGATGACGTCGGTGTCCTTTGGCGTGTAATCGGGCTCCCAATAGCCCATGCGCTTGTATTCCATGACGCCCGAGCGATAGCGCTCCTTGCCGCGAACCGTGCCGGTATGTGCGTTCATGACTCTCTCCTGTTCTTCTCTCTCTGAATGACTAGGCGGCGACTGACTCTCGGGCGTCGACGCGCGGGTCGAGCTCGCCGGCGCGATAGCGCCGCGCCATCTCGCTCAAGGGAACGACCTTGATCCTGCTGGCGTGGCCCGCGGTGCCGAACTGTTCGAAGCGCTCGCGGCAGAGCTCGCGCATCGCGTCCATCGCCGGCTTGAGGAATTTGCGCGGATCGAACTCGGAGCGCGCCTGCGCGGCCACTTTCCGGAACACCGCGGTCATCGCCAGGCGGCAGTCGGTGTCGATATTGACCTTGCGCACACCGCTCTTGATGCCGCGCACGATCTCTTCCACCGGCACGCCCCAGGTCTGCGGCATCTCGCCGCCGAACTGGTTGAACATGTCCTGGAGCGGCTGCGGCACCGAGGACGAGCCGTGCATGACGAGATGCGTGTTCGGCAGCCGGCGGTGTATCTCCTCGACCACCCGCATCGCCAGGATATCGCCATCGGGCTTGCGGCTGAACTTGTAGGCGCCGTGCGAGGTGCCCATCGCGATGGCCAGCGCATCGACTTTCGTCGCGCGGACGAAATCGACGGCCTGGTCGGGATCGGTCAGCAGCTGGTCGTGGCTGACCTTGCCCTCGACGCCATGACCGTCCTCCTGCTCGCCGCCGCCATGTTCGAGCGAGCCGAGCACGCCGAGCTCGCCTTCGACCGAGGCGCCGACCCAATGGGCGAGATCGACGACGCGGCGGGTGATCGCGACGTTGTAGTCGTAATCGGCCGCGGTCTTGGCGTCGGCTTTCAGTGAGCCGTCCATCATCACCGAGGTGAAGCCGTGCGCGATGGCGGACGCGCAGGTCGCCTCGTCATTGCCGTGGTCCTGGTGCATGCAGAGCGGGATGTCGGGATAAGTCCGCTCCAGCGCGTCGATCATGTGGGAGAGCATGAGATCGCCGGCATAGCTGCGCGCGCCGCGCGAGGCCTGGATGATCACGGGCGCATCGACCTCGGCGGCCGCCTGCATGATCGCGATCCCCTGCTCCATGTTGTTGATGTTGAACGCCGGCACCGCGTAGCCGTGGCTGGCGGCGTGATCGAGCAGTTGACGAAGGGTGATACGGGCCAAGGGTCGTCCTCCTTATTGGCTCTTGCGGGCGATCGCCCGGCGGGCGGCTTCCGCAATGTTTTGCGGCGTGATGCCGAATTCGCGATACAGCACCGGCGCCGGCGCCGAAGCGCCGAAGCCGCGCATGCCGACGAATTCACCGTCGGCGCCGATCCAGCGCGGCCAATCGCCGGGCACGGCCGCCTCGATCCCGACACGCGGCACGGTGCCGAGCACGGCGGCGCGGTAATCCTCCGGCTGCTCCTCGAAGAGCGCGAAGCAGGGCGCCGAGACCACGGCCGCGCGGATGTGCTCGGTCGCGAGCAGGCGGGCGGCTTCCAGCGCGATCGAGACTTCCGAACCGGTCGCCATCAGCGTCACATCGCGGCCGCCATCCGGCGAGACCACGAGATAGGCACCGCGCGCGACACGGTTTCTGCCGCGCGCATCACTGCGGAACGTCGGCAAGGCCTGCCGCGACAGGCAGAGCACGGAGGGACGATGCTCCGCCGCAAGGGCGCAGTCCCAGGCCTCCAGCGTCTCCACCGCATCGGCGGGGCGGAACACCAGGAGGTTCGGGATCACGCGCAGCGCGGCGAGATGCTCGACCGGCTGGTGCGTCGGGCCGTCCTCTCCGAGACCGATGGAGTCGTGCGTCATCACGTGGATGACGCGCAGCCGCATCAAGGCCGCAAGGCGGATCGCCGGCCGGCTGTAGTCGGAGAACGCGAGGAACGTGCCGCCATAGGGAATGAAGCCGCCGTGCAGCGCGAGGCCGTTCATCGCGGCGGCCATGCCGTGCTCGCGAATGCCGTAGTGGATGTAGTCGCCGGCGAACGCCCCACTCTTGACGGGAGTTTGCGCCTTGGCATGGGTCAGGTTCGAATGCGTCAGGTCCGCAGAGCCGCCGACGAGGCCGGGAATTGTCCCGGCGATGCCGTCGAGCACCTGTTGCGAGGCCTGCCGCGTCGCGAGCTTCGGCCGCTCGCTCGCAAAGCGTTCGCGCAATTTCGCCGCGGCCAGCGCATAGGCGGCCGGCAGGGCGACGACCTTGCCTTCGACGAACAGATCGCGCTGCTCGGGCGAAGCACTTTCATAGCGATCGAGCCAGGCGAGACGCTCGACCTGTCCCCGCTGCCCGATCATGCGCCACGCCTTGAGGATCGGGATCGGCACCACGAACGGCTGATAATCCCAGCCGAGCGTCCGGCGCGCCGCCGCGGTCTGCTCGGCGCCGAGCGGGGCGCCATGCGCCTTCTCCGTGCCCTGCCGGTCCGGTGCGCCATAACCGATGACGGTGCGGCAGGCGATCAGCGACGGCCTCGTGGTCTCGCGCTCTTCGGCGATCGCCTGCGCAACTGCTTCGGGATCGTGCCCATCGACGCGGCGCACCGACCAGCCGGAGGCTGCGAAGCGCGCGAGCTGGTCGTCCGATGTCGCAAGCGACGTCGGCCCGTCGATAGAGATGCCGTTGTCGTCGAACAGCACGATCAGCCGGCCGAGCCCGAGATGGCCGGCAAGCGAGATCGCCTCCTGGCTGATGCCTTCCATCAGGCAGCCGTCGCCCGCGATGACATACGTGAAGTGGTCAACGAGCCCATCGCCATGCCGCGCATTGGCCATGCGCTCGGCGAGCGCCATGCCGACGGCCGTGGCAATCCCCTGCCCCAGCGGCCCCGTCGTGGTCTCGACCCCTGGCGTATGGCCGTATTCGGGATGGCCCGGCGTCTTCGAGCCCCATTGCCGGAAGGCCTTGATGTCATCGAGGCTGACGGCGCCGCCGGTGAGATGGAGCAGTGCATAGAGCAGCATCGAGCCGTGGCCCGCGGAAAGCACGAAGCGATCGCGATCCGGCCAGTTCGGGTGCGCCGAGTCGAACTTCAGGAAGCGCGAGAACAGCACGGTCGCGACATCGGCCATGCCCATGGGCAGGCCGGGATGGCCGGACTGCGATCTCTCGATGGCATCGACCGCGAGGAATCGGACGGCGTTGGCGAGATCGTTATGTGCGACAGCCGTGAGGTCGGCTTCGGCATGGACGGAGATGTTCATCGCATTCTCTCCTTGTTCACTTCAGGTTTCGCTTGCGCTCGATGAGCTGCATGATCAGCGGCGTCAGGATCAGCTGCATCGCGAGGTCCAGCTTGGCGCCGGGGCACACGATCGAATTCGCGCGCGACATCCAGCTGTGCGGCAGCATCGAGAGCAGATACGGGAAGTCGATGCCGCGCGGGTTCTTGAAGCGGATCACGACCATCGATTCGTCCGGCGTCGGGATCCAGCGCGCGATGAACGGATTGGAGGTGTCCACCGTGGGCACGCGCTGGAAATTGATGTCGGTCTCGGTGAATTGCGGACAGATGTAGTGGATGTAATCCGGCATCCGCCGCAGGATGGTGTCGGTGACGGCTTCGGTCGAATAGCCCCGCGCGCTGCGGTCGCGGTGCAGCTTCTGGATCCATTCGAGATTGATGACGGGCACGACGCCGATCTTCAGGTCGGCGTAGCGCGCAACGTTGACCTTGTCGGTGACGACGGCGCCGTGCAGGCCTTCGTAGAACAGCAGGTCCGAATTCTCCGGCAGCCGCTCCCATTCCGTGAAGGTGCCGGGAGGCGCGCCGTGCAGCGCGGATTCCTCGGCATCGTGCACATAGTGTCGCGTCACCGCCGTGCCGGTCTCGCCGTAGTCGCGGAAGGCACGCTCCAGCTCCTCGAACAGGTTGGTCTCGGGGCTGAAATGGCTGAAGTGCCTGTTGCCGCGCTCGGCCTCCTTCGCCATCTGCGTGCGCATCTCGGCGCGGTCATAGCGATGGAAGGCGTCGCCCTCGATGTAGACGGCGTTGACCTTCTCGCGGAAGAATATCTGCTCGAACGTCTTCTTGACCGAGGTCGTGCCCGCGCCGGAGGAGCCGGTGATGGAGATGATCGGATGCTTCCTGGACATGTGTCCCCTCCTCACAGCCGGAAGAAGCCGCGCCGCGCGAACAGCGGCGCCGAGACGCTGGCAACCAGCAGCGGATCGCAATGCAACTCTTCGACGCGCCGCACCTCGTTGCTCGAGCCCATGATCAGCGGCACGCGCTGGTGCAGGCTTTGCGCCGACAAATCGAGGATGCGCTCGCGTCCGGTCGAGGCCGAGCCGCCGGCCTGCTCGATGATGTAAGCCATCGGATGCGCCTCGTAGGTGAGGCGCAGGCGGCCGTCGCCATAGCCGGGCCGCGCGTCCGAGGGATAGAGGAACACGCCGCCGCGGGTGAGGATGCGATAGGTCTCGGCGACCAGCGAGCCAATCCAGCGCATGTTGAAATCGTGATTGGCGAGGCCTTCGACGCCGGCGAGGCACTCGTCGATGAAGGCGCGCACCGGAGGATCCCAATGCCGGCGGTTGGACGCGTTGATCGCGAACTCCTCGCCCGCCTCGGAGATCTGCACGGCGCTGCGCGCGTGGCGGAAGCAGCCGGATTTGCGATCGAGCGTGAAGATGTCGACGCCGTCGCCGAGCGTCAGCACCAGCGAGGTCTGCGGACCGTAGGTGACGAAGCCCGCCGCGAGCTGCGCCGAGCCGCGCTGATGGAAGGCGAGCGCGAGATCGTCAGGCGCGGGCAGGATCGAGAAGATCGTGCCGACGGTCATGTTGATGTCGATGTTGGAGGAGCCGTCGAGCGGATCGATCGCGACGCAGATCCTGGCCGCGCGGTCGACGATCTGCGGCTCGCGCATCTCCTCCGACGCCAGCGCTGCGATCGGCAGCTTGCCGAGACAGCGGCGCAGGATCGCATCCGCCTGGACGTCGAGATCGCGCTGGACGTCGCCGTCGCTGTTGCGGCCCGTGGTCAGGCCCGAGGCGTCCGCGAGATCGCCGGTGCCGATGAGGTCGGCGATCTCGATCGCCGCCGCCGCGATGGCATCGACCGCGGTCGCCACCGCCAGCGCGAAGGGCGCGGTCTCCGAGTACCGTTGAAGGTGGTCGTCCAGCCTGAGTTGCCCGGTCATCTGCGTCCATCCCCTGGCCGGCGCCGCATCCATTTTCCTCCAGGGTGGAGGCAGGTCGCGGTCGGTCCCGGCATGAGGAGATTGACAGGGGTGGCTTAATAAGGAAAATTTCTATTCATAATGAGCGCCAAAGAATTTTCTTATAATGGCCCTGGCCATGCAGCGGCGCAGCTCCGGCATCTGACGATCCGGCAGCTTCGCTCGCTCGCGGCGGTTTCAGCCAAGGGCAGCGTGACGGCGGCCTCCGGCCATCTCGGCCTGACGCAGCCGGCCGTGACCCAGCAGTTGCGCCAGCTTCAGGACCTCGCCGGCCTGCCTTTGGTGCAGCGAACCGGCGACGGCATGCTGCTGACGGAGGCGGGCAAGGAGGTTCTGGCGCTCGCCGAACGCGTCGAAGCCGCGATTATGGACTGCCAGGGCGCGCTCGACCTGCTCGCCGGGCGGACCGGCGGCACTGTGCATCTCGGCGCGGTCTCGACCGCGAAGTATTTCGTCCCGCATGCGATTGCGGCATTCACCAAGCGGTACCCGAAGATCGAGATCAGGCTGACCATCGGCAATCGCGAGGAGATCCGCGAGGCCATGCACGGCTACGACCTCGATTTCGCGGTGATGGGTCGGCCACCGGCCGACGTCAGCGTCGACGTCCGTCAGCTCGGGCGCAATCCGCACATCATCGTCGCCCGCAAGGGGCACTGGCTGGAGAAGGATTCCGGCCTCAGCCTGACCGACCTCGTGCACGAGACCTTCCTCACCCGCGAGCCGGGATCGGGCACGCGCACGCTCATGGAGGGCATGTTCCAGAAGTCGGACCTCGAGCCGGTCATCGGCATGGAGATGAGCAGCAACGAGACCATCAAGCAGGCGGTCATCGCCGGGCTCGGCATCGCCTTTATCTCGGCCCACACCGTGGCGCACGAGCTTGCCGAGGGCCGCCTGATCGTGCTCGACGTCGCCGGCCTGCCGATCGTGCGGCAATGGTACGTGATCCGCCGCAGCGACAAGGTGCTGCTGCCGCCGGCGCAGGCGATGTTCGATTTTCTGGGCTCGGAGGGGTCGAACTATCTGCCCGACGTGCCGGAGTTCGGCGAGCGCTAGCCCGCCGATGCTTACCCCATCAGCTTCATTGCAATCGTCGCCGCGAGAATGACGATGATCTGCAGCAGGCGCTCTGTCGTGAAGATGCGGTTGAAGGTGGTCATCGCTCGCCCCCGGCCGACGTGAAGGAGATCCGGGCGGCTTGCTATCATACGCAGGCGCCGGGGTAACCCCGTAGTCGCCACGGATTCCGCTCCCGACCAGAACCGGCGATCGCCGATGTTCGCCGGCGATCTCGTTGCGGCGATGGTTAACGATCAGGCCGCGCGCGGAGCGGCGTAATCCATGCGCGTGGCGAAATAGGCTTCCAGCTCCGACAGCGCCCGCGCTTCCCAATCCTTCGCCTGCTCCAGCAGCGACCAGCTCTGGCCCGGGCGGAATGCAGCGGTCTGGCGATAGAGCGATGCGATGCCGCGATAGCGGCGCACGTTCTCCAGGATGGCGTGCCCGTTTGCTTGGCCGTTCATGTCCGAAAACTCCCTCGTCATTCCCGGGGGAGAAATTGCGGCCAAATCTTTTTCGAAAAGTTAGCGGCGCGCGGCAAGCTCGCGAATGGTTGCCGGACTGTTGCGCGGGCGCAACGTCGGCGCGCGCGCATCGCCGATTTATTGCGAATTCGTTGCCGCGCTCTCGCCCGAACGCGTCAGCCCGCCGCGGCTGATGATCGACATCGTTTCGCGGCAGAGATCGGCAAGGCCGATCAGGAGCACGGCGAGGAGGCAGAACAGGTTGATGGAATCCGCATTGGCGCTGGACAGCGGGGTGAACTCGAAGAAGGGCGGAATGAACGCCCACCACACCAGCGGAACGGTGAGCAGCGCGGCGAATGCCGCCGCCGGCGCACCCGCGACTAGTCCGAGCACGAACAGGCCGGGCAGAAACGCCGCGAAATAGAGTTTTGCGCCGAGCGCGACGCAGATGCCCTGAAGCACCGCCGATAGTCCGACGACGACTAATCCCAGCAGAAACGCCTGCCACGACCATGGCCGTACCCGCGGTACGGCAAACAGCCCCGCACGTCTCATCAGCCTCCCCCTGCCGCCCGTTAACTGGGCCCGCTTGCGACCAAAGTACTACAGCGGAAGGAAAATCGCGAGGCGGAAAACGCATGCCCGACCGTTTGGTAAACAGCCGCATCGCACAATTTTCACCGCTACTCCGTGGCCGCATAGAGCAGGCCCGCGACGGGCAGAGCGAGGCCGATTCCCGATGCGAGGGCCCAGCCGCCTTGCGCGAAGGCCCAGGCGCCGATCGCGGAGCCGGCAGCGCCGGCGGCGAAGAACGTCGCCATGTAGAGGCCGTTGAGGCGGCTGCGATGTTCATGCCCGAGCGCGAAGATGGCGCGGAAGCCGAGCACCACGTTGCCCTGGACGCCGATATCGATGGCGATCGCGGCCACCACCAGGCAGGCAAGATTCAGCATCGAGCCGGCCGCGCCGATATAGGTCACGAGGAAGCCCGCAGCCGCGAGCAGCATCGCAATCAGCGTCGCGATGCGGCTATAGCCGCGATCGGCGAGCCGTCCCGCGATTGGCGCGGCGAACACGCCGGCGACACCGGCGAGGGCAAACAGCGCGATGCCGCGCTGGGAGAAGCCGAACGCGCCGGCAAGCTGGAGTGGCGCGACCGTCCAGAACAGGGTGAAGCAACCGAACAGGCTCGCCTGGTAGAGCGCGCGGCGCCGGAGCAGCGGCATGGTGCGCACCAGATGCGGCATCGACAGCAGAAGCGTGCCGTAATGCATGCGCGCGACGGGCTTGCGCGTCGGCAGCACCATCCAGAGCACGGCTGCGAGCACGATCATCAGCGCGGCGGAGGCGAAGAACACCGCATGCCACGACGACGCGGCGGTGACGAAGCTCGACACCGGCCGCGCCAGCATGATGCCGAGCATCAGACCGGTCGAGACGTTGCCGACGACGCGGCCGCGGATGGCCTCGGGCGCCAGATGCGCCGCATAGGGAATGATGATCT
Source organism: Bradyrhizobium sp. WSM2254 (assembly GCF_000472645.1). Taxonomy (NCBI): domain Bacteria; kingdom Pseudomonadati; phylum Pseudomonadota; class Alphaproteobacteria; order Hyphomicrobiales; family Nitrobacteraceae; genus Bradyrhizobium; species Bradyrhizobium sp. WSM2254. Next base: position 101,487 of record NZ_AXAB01000033.1, read on the forward strand.
GCACCGCGACCGAGCCGAGCCCGATGAACAGCGCGGCGATCAGGAACGGCAGCGCGTGCGTCGCGAACGCGGCGGCGAGCAGCGCCGCGGCGCCGAGCGTGATGACGGAGCAGATCAGGGTACGGTTCTCGACGAGGTCGCCGAGCGGCACGATGAAGAGCAGCCCGGTGCCGTAGCCGATCTGCGTCATGGTGACGATCAGCCCGGCGGCGGCATGCGACAGGCCGAGCGCAGCGCTGATCGGGGCGATCAGCGGCTGGGCATAGTAGATATTGGCGGCGACCATGCCACAGGCCGCGGCAAGCACGAAGGTCAGGCGCTGCGACACCGCATCCGGCTCGGGTGCGGTCTCGATGGTGGCATTCATCGTCATCGACACGGTCTCCATAGATTGGGAACGATCGTTCCCTAATATGACAGGAATTCAGGCGAGCAGTTTCATCGCGACGCCGACGAGGCGCGTCCCGTCCAGTGGCAGGCGCGCCTTGCCGACGACGCGCATTCCCTGCGTGATGCAGATCATCAGCCGCGCGGTGTCGTCGGCCGCGACATGGCGGGGAATCGAGCCGTCCGCCTGGCCTTCGCGAATGAGGCCGGCGATGAAGCTCTCGTTGGTCGCGAGCTGCGCATTGACGCGGGCGCGGACCACCGGATCGACCGCGGAGAGCTCGACCGCGCTGCCGACCACGATACAGCCGCGGCGCCCCTCGCGGCCCTGGGAGTGCTCGACATAGGACAGCAGCACATGGCGCAGCCGCTCGCGGCCGTTCGCACCGCGCGCGGCCGCGCCGCGGGTCTGCTCCCGGCGCACCGTGGCGTAGCGCTCGAAGGCGGCGAGGAACACGGCATGCTTGTCGCGAAACGCCTTGTAGACGCTGCCGGTGGCAAGCCGCATCGCGGCGGTGAGGTCTCCGATCGACGTGGCATGATAGCCGCGCTCGCAAAACACCCGCACCGCCCCGTCCAGGGCAGTGTCCATGTCAAACTCCCGGGGACGGCCGGGTGGTTGAGCTACAGCTTGCGATCGGCGGGCGGATTTTTGCATTGCGGGATAATAGGGAATGATTGTTTCCTAATCAAGACACCTGGTTGTGATTGGGGGAGAGACTGGCGGCATGCCGTTGCCTGACGGTGATGGAGTGGCGCTCGTTGTCGCAATGACGGAGCATGAGGCATCGACTTCGTCCTCCAGATACAACCGTCATTCCCCGCGACCCGGCTACGCCAAGGCTTCGCCGGGGTTGAGGTCCAGGGGCGCCGAAGCCTTAGCGTAGGCGGCAGGCGGGGAATCCAGTACGCCGCAGCTTCTCGATTCAATCACCGCCGTCTCAGAGTACTGGATCGCCCGGTCAAGCCGGGCGATGACAGCGAGCAGTTGGATGCAGACATGCCTTCCCGTTCTCGCGGCGCAATTCGCCCGAGCTTTGCTTCGTCTCTCCACCCTCTTTGTCCAAGAGGGCGCAGGGAAGGCCGGGTGCTGACCTAGCACCCGCGGTCTGCTGCGCAAAAGGCACACGCAGAAAACCGCACAGCAGCATACAGGTGTAGCCAATCACTCGGCCTTCCCTGCGCAGTGGTTG